>CALFOZ010000241.1 GCA_937919205.1 uncultured Planctomycetia bacterium | reverse complement strand
AGTGTCAGTGGAACCGCCTCTGGAACTGGTCCCTTGTCGCCAAGCTCAATCAGTAAATTTGTCACGCTGAATACTTCAGTTGTTGGAACAGCCACGGGTAGCGTGAATGTCACCAGTAGCAATGAGGGCGTTGAGACTCCGTCCATTGCCCTGCCTGTTTCCGCGCAAGTGATTCGCTCAAGCAATCCAACATTGGACTCAGTGGCGGATGTGGACAGCGTCACGTTGCTCATGGACACGCAACCAAATCTTGGTTCAGTCACCGTAGACGCGGGGGTGCGCAATTATTTGTACGACAGCAGTCAAGCCAAGTTGGATATTGACAGCGTGTCATTCACAGGCACCGCGGCCAGCCGACTTTCACTTGCCAGCGGTCTTGGCGCTGGCTTGACCACAGGTATGCGAACGCTTCGCTTTGCTTTTAACACAACGGGCGTGACGTCTGGCTCCTACTCCGCAATCGCCACTGTGCGCACCAGCGATGAGGACATTCTGGGCGCGGCGTCGCGCAACATCACGGTCAACTTTGACATAGTTGTTGGTTCGGGTGTGTTCGGCGATATCAGCGGCGATGGTTCTGTAAATAGCAGTGATTTGGGCTACGTTCTTGCGGATTACGGCGATTGTATTGTTGGCGTTCCCTGCATCTCCGACCTGAATGGCGACAATGTTGTGGATTCAGCGGATGTTGGTTTGGTGCTTGGCGCGTTCAACTAAGCGGCGCTTATTTCTTGGGCGCGCAATTCGCCTAAACCATATCTAAATACAAAACAAATATTTTTCTGACCAAACCTAAATGGAACGGGTTGTTTTTTGATGCACAATGATTCAACGTTTATAAACGAATTTCATCGCCATCAAAAGGAAACAACATGCAAGACGTAAAGAAGTCGTTCGACAATGTAATCGCCCTGTCTTTGTCGGCAATGTTTGCAAGTCAAGTGATTGCGGGGGGGCTGATTATGAACGAGTACAACGGGGTTGGCTCCACCAAGTATCTCACGGAAGTGATTGGTGATCCGGACAAGGGTGTTGATTCATATTTTGGTCGCGTGCTTGGCAATGGCGGCAACTGGATTGAATTGATTGTCACGCAAGATCATCTCGATGTCCGCGGCTGGAAATTGCTCTGGGCCGAAAGCTTGAATACGGCCACCAACGGAACAGATCTTTGGTATGGCAACGGCTTGGTTGAGCAAGGAATTATCACGTTCTCCAACAACGCCGCTTGGAGCGATTTGCGCGCGGGAACAATCATCACAGTCTGCGAGTTTGACGCGTCCAACACCGCCGGCGCCAAGAACGATGACTTCACATTTGATCCATGCAACGGTGATTGGTGGATCAACGCCCACACGTTTAATAATCCGACCTACTTCACAACGACCACCAACAAAACCCTTGATGTTCCCGGCAATTTCAGCACAGGAAACAACGCTTGGTTGATGGAAATCCGCGACGCCTCCAACACAGTGGTTACTCCGGCCTGCGGCGAAGGCGGACCCATCTGGGGAGGTAGTGGCGTAAGTAGCACAGAGATTGGCAAGCTCGAAGCGCAACCCACCGCCGACATCACCAACGCCTCGTATGACGATGGCGACAACTCCTCATTTGGTTCACCTAATTCTTGGAAGGATGCGATCTTTGTCACGTGCAAAGTGCATCAGGATTTGGCCACATTGCGCGCGCCGGCGCTTGCCGAATGCGCCTCATGCACGCCAATGTTTTTAAATGAGTACAACGCGGTGACGTCCGCCGGATATTTAAACGGCGGCACCCTTGAAGTGGACGCCGATGGAGGCGCATCCGCGGACACGCACTTTGGCCGCGTGCTTGGCAACGGCGGCAACTGGATGGAGTTTGTGGTGGTGATTGATTGCCTAGATCTTCGCGGCTGGACATTGGCTTGGGAACAAGTTGTTGTTGGCGGCACTTCTGGAACAATCACATTTGGACAATCAAGCCAACTGTCTTGCATTCCATCGGGCACCATCATCACACTCATCGAGAACAACGCAAGCAATGGTGGCGCGGACACGGATTTGTCCGTTGACATTGCAAGCGGCGATCGTTGGATAAATATCGTGAGTGACGATTCATCTGTTATTGCGGCAACAACCAGCACCAAAATTGGCGCTAGTTTTGGCTCCTTTTCTACCAGTAATGACGAATTTGCGGTATCCATCAAGAACACCAGTGGCGCAATTGTCGCGGGTCCATTTGGCGAAGGCTCGGTTGGATATTTCCTTGGCAGTGTTGGCACGGACGATGTGTGCCGCCTAGAAGAAGATCCGTCCACTCACATTTCGCAAGTCAGCGACTTTGATGACACCGCGCGCTTCAGCACATTTGGCGCGCCGAATCAATGGGCGAATTGTCCTGATGATGCAACGGTGATCTCGCAGAATTTCTCCGCGTTGGGCGAAGGCGTGTGTCGGGTTTGGGATCCAGCGGATTTTGATCAAAGCGGAGGCGTGGACAGCGCCGACCTTGGAACATTGCTTGGATTGTTTGGGCCGTGCCCGCAATCGGGACCATGCCCCACGGATTTAAATAAAGACGGTGCCACCGACTCGGCTGATCTTGGAGCACTTCTAGGTTCATTCAACTGATGCGCACGCAACACACAATCGCACATCCACCAACAGCTCGGCAACAATCAGCATTTACATTGGTCGAATTGTTGCTCGTTGTCGCCATCATTGCGTTGCTGTTGGGCTTACTCATTCCAACAGTAAACCATGTGCGAACGCGCGCCAAGGAAATGGTGAGCCAAAGCAACATGAAGCAATGGGGCGTTGGGTCTGTCAACTTCGCCACTGAACGCAAGGGCATGCTGGCATGGGAAGGCGAGAAAGACGCCAATCAAATGCCGCGAAATTTGGCTGATCGCCAGCGGTGGTGGGCAAATGTGGTTCCGCCATATGTGGATCAACCGGCGTACGCGGACATGGCTTCATTGGATGGTGCGATTCCAGTGCCGCCGAATGGCGGTTCAATTTTTATTGATCCATCCGCGCAAACTCCTACGGGATTTAGTAGCGGTCAGAGCGTGTTCACGGGTTGGACTGTTCCAAATTCAAAGGCCAAGTTTTTCTTTTGCTACGTGCCAAACTCAAATTTAAACAACACCATCGAGGCACAGATGGACTTGCTTCCCTCCACTGACGAGCGTAGCACTGCGAAAAAATACGATCCTAAAACCACAGCCGTCACTTCCGATTGGATCGACGCTCGGCGCATGCGATTAAGTCAAATGAAGAAGCCAGCACTGTCGGTGGTGTTGATGGAGATGCGCTCAACTCCTACGGAACTTGATGGCGCCGGAACCAAAGATGGCAAACCTCCAGCGCTTTGGCATCCCTATTACGGCGAGACGCTCAATCGCCATCGTGGTGATTGGCAACGATTCTCCGCGCGGCACAGAAATGGCGGGCACTTTCTGTATGGCGATGGACACGTGGACTGGTACGAGAATCTGGTGGCCTGCACTCCCGCGGGCGGAAGCGAGCCCTCCAAGCAAAAAAATGTGGATTTCAATCGGGTCGATTTGATTTGGGATCCACTGGGTCCTTCATACAAGGATTGATTTCCCGGCCGAGCAAAAGCTTTTTTGCGAGGCATTTCAGCCGCAAGCATGTTGGCTTTGAATGCGGTAATTCAAAGCAATTCGCTAGAAATCAGTGAAAGGCCGAGGTGGGATTTGAACCCACGAATCACGGATTTGCAATCCGTTCCCTTAGGCCACTTGGGTACTCGGCCGAGACCGTATCCTTGCACCGAACGCCTTTGGCGTCAACGCAATGAGCACTTTAATTTGCAAATCTTTTGGAATCATTTTAGGAGCGGCGATTTTTTCGCAAGCCCGGATGCCCCTCGCTCAAGCGCAAACCGTACAGCCCGCCACCGTGGCGCCACCAGTCGCCTCGCCACCAGTCGCCTCGCCACCAGTCGCGTCACCACCAATCGCGTCGCCAATCGTTGTGCCGCAACCCGTCGCGTCACCACCAGTCGCCTCGCCACTCGTTGTGCCGCCATCAGTCGCCTCGCCACTTGTTGTGCCGCCATCAAGCACATTAAAAATTATGGAGCGTCCACCATTGTTGCCCGAAGGCGCGTTCCTAACACAAGTCCCTGGATCATTAGAGCCAAGTGAAGGCGACCGTGGTTGGGTTTTTCGGTTTCAGGATTCATTCCTGGGCGAACCTGATCGTGTGGTTCAACTTCTTCCATCCATCACATTGGCGGACATGATTCGCAATCACGCATTGGCGGCATCGGGGACAATCTCCAAATTTTTAATCACCGGTCGCGTCACGCTATATCACGGCGAGAATTTTGTAATGCCGCTTTTTGCCACCACCATCAGCGAATTTCCAGCGCGCCAATCTAGGCCAATCTTTGCCCCGCCCGGTGCGTGGTATGGCTCCATCGAAGCCGAGGCGTTGGCGCAAAGCAACTCTCAGTTATCCAAGCAAGCCAACAAAGATCAAACTATCGCCCTAGTGCGCCGAGCATTTCTTTCAATCGCCTCGCCACTTTCCTCCGAGGCGGTGGCGATGGAGCAAAATCAAAAACAAAAAATGATCGGCGGCATTTCCGCGCAAGATATTGAGCAGGAACTTGTGGCGCGCGTGGGGGATGTGCAACGCTCCATGGACGCCGCGCGGTTGCCCGCTCTGAATCCAGGCGCGCCCAATGAAATGAAATGGTTGCAACCTGGCAGGCGTCTGCATGATCGATTGGGCACCGTACTGCGCGATCCCGTGAATGGCGTGTGGAGATTTGTGTTTGAATCCAGTCGCGGCCGAGTGGGTGAGCGCGAGGCTGAGTTGTTGCCGTGCACGTTGACCGAATCGCTGGCCAAGCAAGCCCAAGCTACAGGCGGTTTAAATTCCGGCATTATTTCAGGGGAAATCAGCTTGTTTGAGGGGCGCTCCTATTTATTACCAACTTCATTTGGCGGCTTGCGCACCGGCAAATTATTGACGCGTTAAACGTAATTCAAGCGCGGGCAATTTGCGCGCGCTTGCTCTTGCTACCCTCAAACGCCTATGGCATTTCCAACCGCGATCATGAGTACGGACCTTGGCGACATTGAAGTTGAGCTTTGGAACGACGTGGCGCCTGGACACGTCGAGAATTTTCTCAAGCTGGTTAAGAAAGGTTTTTACGACGGACTTATTTTTCACCGCGTCATTGCCGGATTTATGATCCAAGGCGGTTGCCCCAAAGGCGATGGAACTGGTGGTCCGGGTTGGCAAGTGAAGGCCGAGTTCAATAAGAAAAAACATATGCCCGGAACCCTCAGCATGGCTCGTAGCGCGCATCCTGATAGCGCCGGCAGTCAATTTTTTGTGTGCCTTACGCGCGAGCAATGTCAGCACTTGGACAATCAATACACGGCGTTTGGGCAAATCATCAAGGGCATGGATGTTGTGCACATGATCGCGGCTGTGGAAGTGGATCCGCGCTCGGGTCGGCCACTGAAACCAATCAGCATGTCGCGCGTTATCGCATCTGCGGCGAAGCAGGTGTGATTAAGGGGTTGATTAATTCAGGCCTGATGCGTTGATCGCGCCTGTTTTCTCCGCGCGCGCGCGCGGGCGCGGGAACAATCTCAACGTATTGAATCTTCGGCGCGCTCGTGGGGCGCCCCGTGGTCGCATCGGCGATATTCGCTTGGGCAATCTTTTGCAGTGCATCACGCCCCGAAACAACAAATCCGAATGTGCAATATTGGTTGTCCAGTTTGGCGGTGCCTTCGCGCGAGAGCGCGAAATAAAATTGACTGCCCGCTGAATGTGGTTCGTCGCCCCGCGCCATTCCAACCACGCCTAAATCATGCGGCAAATCGCTTGGTTCCAACGCCAAGTTCCAGCCTGGTCCACCGTCGCCAGTGCCGGTTGGATCTCCGCCTTGCACCACAAAGGGTTGACCCTCGCGGTTCATTGGAACTATCCGATGAAACACAGTGTTGTTGTAAAAACCTTGATCGGCAAGCGTGACAAAGTTTCGCACCGTGGTTGGCGCCGCGTCTGGCGCCAATGCGATTCGAATTGGACCGGCGTCCGTGATCACAATTGCGTCAACATCCATTTCCGTGCGAAAGCCGCTTAAAACAATTGGCTCCGATGCGATCCATTGCGCCGAGGCCGCGACCACTTCTTGATCCGCGGGATTGAGCAATCGATCGCCCCAGCCAACCACGCGCGTGTAGGGTTCGTTGGAATCCTTGCGAAGTCCACGCATGGTTCGCACTGATGGCGCGGAGCGAAGCGGTTCCAAAACAATCGGCGCGCCGATGGGTTTCGCATCCTCAAAAAGTTGCACCCACACGGCTTTGGAAAAAGTATCCATTGTTGGAATCATGGAGCGAATGTCCACAATGCCTGGCGTCACACCAAGTTCACCCAGGGATGTGCCTTTGGTGTCAAGCACTTCAATCGTGAGCCTGCCGTGGGTTGACGGCGCAAGCACGCGAATCTCAACTGGTTCTTGAGCGCGATGAAATCTGCGCGCGCATTCCAGCGACGCGGATTTTGCGAGTGTGCTTCGCTCCATGTTGGAATTTTGTGTATCGATCGCGTCCACATTTGAGGATGCCGCAATCACTTGTCCGCCCACGTCTGTTTTTGGCGGAACAATCGTTTGAGTGAAAGTTTTAGAATCGGAACTAGTTGGCGTTTCAGCCAGGGTGATTTGTTTTGCGCTTTTACACGACGTGAACGCGAATAGGAGTGCCAAAGCGCAATATCCCAAGGTTTTTCCAAGGTGAACGCGTGCGCCAACCGCAAAATTGCAAGCCACATGATTGCTTTGTTCAGGCATGGGCATTCCACTTTATAGTGTCCTGATGCAGAGTGCCATTGCCCAAACCCGCTTGATCGTTGGACTAGAGATTCACGTGGAGCTGTGCACGCGCAGTAAAATGTTCACGCGCGCGCCCAATCCGGCCCATGTGGACTTTGATGGCTCCGATCCAAACTCGCTTGTGGACCCGTTAGTGGCCGCGCTTCCAGGAACTTTGCCCGTGATGAATCGCGCGGCGGTGGAAATGTCCGCGCGCGTTGGCATGGCGCTGGGGTGCGAGATTGCCAAGCAATGTCGCTGGGATAGAAAAAATTATTTTTATCCCGATCTTCCAAAGGGCTATCAAATCAGCCAGTACGACCAGCCTTTGTGTGGCGAAGGAAAGTTTGAATTGCCCATGGACGATGGTTCCACAAAGACCATCGGAATTATTCGCGCGCACTTGGAGGAGGACACCGGCAAGCTTGGCCACGAACTTCCAGGCGGCCGCCATTACGATGGAAGTTTGGTGGACTTGAATCGCGCGGGCACGCCGTTGCTAGAAATTGTCACGGCGCCAGATTTTGCCAGCGCGGCGGAAGTGGTTGCATTCGCGCAAAATCTGCGGGTTTTGTGCCGGTTTCTTGGCGTGACCGAGGGCGTGATGCAGAAGGGTCACATGCGTTTCGAACCTAACATCAATGTTGAGATCACCTTTGAAGATGGCACGACGGTGCGCACGCCCATTGTTGAAGTGAAGAATTTAAATTCATTCAAGGCCGTCAAGGGCGCGATTGAATATGAGTTTGTGCGCCAAGTGGAGGCGTGGAAACAAGATGGTCGCGTGATGGGCCGTGGCATGAAGGCCACGCGTGGATGGCTTGATGAAAAATTGGAGACGGTGTTACAGCGCGAAAAAGAGGACGCGCATGACTATCGATATTTTCCAGATCCCGATCTTGTGCCCGTAAAAATGGACGCCGCGTGGTTGCAAGAAATTCGCGCGTCGCTGACGGAGCAACCGCTCAGCCGCCAACGTCGTTACCAAAAAGAGTGGGGCCTGTTGCCTGTGGACGCGGAGAATTTAGTGGCCGAACGCGACGACTGTTTCTATTTTGAAGAGTGCGTGGCCGCCGCGGGCGCAACGGCTGTCGCTGGATTTGCGGTGGGAAAATTATTGCTCAACGCAGGCTCCAAGCGCGCTAATGAAAAGAAATGCCTCATTCATCAACTGGGCGCAACGCCGGCGCAAGTGGCGCAACTTGTGAAATTGCGCGAAGCCAATGATGTTGGCCCGCAAGCCGCTGATCAATTGTTTGGATTCATGTGTGATTCGGATGACACGGTATTCGCCTTGGCGCAAACGCACGGACTTCTTCAAGTGCGCGATGACTCCGCGCTTGACGCGTGGGTGGAGGAGGCCATTCTTGCGCAACCGCAAGCCGCCGTTGATGTTGCCGCGGGCAAGGACACCGCGACCGGCCGCTTGGTGGGTCACGTTATGAAACTTTCAAAAGGTAAGGCAGACGCCAAGAGCATCAATGAGCGCTTGATCAAGCGACTGAGAAAATAAAATGCGCGCTCGAGCGAGTACACATTATTTGAAACAGAACTCACGCAACATTCACGTCCAACGTCATCAACGGAGCGCGCAATGAAAGAGACAAATCTTGAGCCAGGCGAAGTAGTCGTTGCGCGGCAAGACATCGCGCGTCGCCTGCCACTGCTTGCGGCAGAAATCACCGCGTCGCTTGGCGCAAATGTGGACGGCCTTGTCATCATGCCAGTACTCACTGGCGCGCTTGTATTTGCCGCCGATCTCATTCGCTGCTTTCCTCAACGCTTGCGCATTGACTTGATCACCGCGCGCAGTTACGGCGTGGGCACGCACAGCCAAGGCCCAAAGCTTGAGGGCGGCGTTCCCGAGGGCGTGAAGGGGCGCCATGTTCTGATTGTGGATGACATTGTTGACAGCGGACGAACTATTGCTTTTCTGCGCAAAAATGTGCAAGACAGCGGCGCGCTGAGCGTGCGCACATGCGTTTTGTTGCGCAAGCAATTGCCCGAAGCCATGGCCACACCGTGCGAATTTGTTGGCTTTGAAGTTCCGGATTTATTCGTGGCTGGATACGGCCTTGACTGCGATGGATGGTTTCGAAATCTTCCCGACGTGGTGGCCTTGCGGCCGCGCGGTGAAACAAAAAATATCGTTCGCTAATAATGATTCGTTGATCGCCATGTGATGCGCCATTTTGTTTTCAGTTGTGGAATCACTTCTTGATGAGTTCATCACTTCGTTGCGCGTGCGTGCAACGTAGGCAAAAAAATGAACGCGCTTCAATCAAAAAATTGAAAGAGCAGTTACTTGCGCGACTTCCAAAAATTATTTCGCTTGCAATTGCGCCCATGGTTCGCCCGCGCGCGGCGAAGGCAAGCGCTCGCCAAGATCGCGCAACATGTCAGCGTCTTCCTTGGACAACTTCGCTGGCGGCTCAATGCGCACCACGGCGTAGAAATCACCCACACCTTGAGAGCCCTGAATTCCCTTGGCTTTTAGGCGAAGTTTGCGGCCACTTGGCGTGCCAGGCTCTATGCGAATTTCCGCGGAACCTTGTAAAAGTGGAACGGAAACTTTCGCGCCCAAAGTGGCTTCAACAATTGAAATTGGCACATCAAGCAGAATATCAAGATCGTCGCGGCGAAACCACGGATGCGGCGCGACCTTCACGGATAAAACCAAATCACCATTGGGTCCACCACCCGCGCCCGCGCCGCCTTTGCCGCGCACGCGCAATTGTCCCTCGGATGAAATACCTGGTGGAATACGCACATCAAGCACAATGGCGCCGGTGGGTCCTTGCAAATCAATGTGATGCATTCCACCAAGCGCGGCCGTTATAAATCCAATTTGAATAGTGGAGGTTAAATCCTCGCCAGGTTGCGGTCCGCGCGCGCGCTTGCCACGGCCGCGCCCGCCACCGCCCATAAAATTTCCAAAGATGGACTCAAGCGTGTCCGCGTCCACGCCGCCGTAACCGCCAGCATTGCCGCCGCCCATGTTGGACTGCTGGTCACTGGCGTGGCCAAAGCGATCATATTTGGCGCGCTTTGCGGTGTCCGACAACACGTCGTAGGCGTCTTGCGTTTCCTTGAACATAGCCGAGGCGTTGGATGCTTTGTTTAAATCAGGATGATATTTTCGCGCCAGCTTGCGGTGCGCGCTTCGAATTTGATCCGCGGTCGCGTCGCGCGCAACCCCAAGAATTTCATAGTAGTCACGCGCCATGCGTCACTCCGCGGTTTCAGCTTTGCGAAACAAACTGTACAGCGCGTCGGCGCTTTGAGATGAATATAATTTTTCGCGGAACTCTGGATTGGTCATCAAGCGGCTCACTCTTCCGAGCGCTTGGATATGTTCCGACACCGCTTCGGGCGGACTCACCAGCAACACAATCAAGCGCACGGGCTTCTTGTCAATCGAGTCATACTCCATGGGTTGCGCCGGCTTGCCAATGGCCATGGCAATGCGTTTCACCGACGGACTTTTTCCGTGGGGTAGCGCAAGGCCCTCGCCAATACCAGTCGAGCGTTGCGCCTCGCGTTGCCAAACAATTTGTTTCACTGCTTCCACGTCCGCCACTGCGCCAGATGCGCCAAGCGCATCCACCAACTCGCTGATCACTCCACGCTTGTCGTGGGCAACCAAGGGAACTTTGACGCAATCAATATTTAAAACTTCAAGTACGTTCATGGGAAATTCTGGCGATTTGGTCAATGCTACCAAGAGCAAGCCATTTTCGGTCAACAATTATGGATGATTTGAGAAGATTGCCGCGAAAGCCCCATCCTGCCACATAGTGGCTGTTTCACCGGGCAATCCTTGGGGAATATTGCGCTCACTGCGGCGCATGGGAGCCTTGATCCGCTGAGAAATCCAAGTGGCCATGCGCTCATTTTCCTCGTGTTCCAAACTGCATGTGGCGTACAACAGTGTTCCATGTTCAGCCAGCAGTGGCCTGTGATCGTCCACAATTTTTCGCTGTAGCACAACCAATCGATCCATCATCTTCAAGTCAAAGCGATATTTGGCCTCTGGTCTGCGCGCAAACACGCCACTGTTGGAGCAAGGCACATCAAGCACCAGCACGTCGGCTTTGCCAAACCACTTTCCAATGTCTTGCGGCGTGACCACTTGAATGTTGTTCAAGCCAGCCAAACTGGCGCGGCGCGCGGCGTCGGCAAGTGAAGTGCGCCTGTCGGCATCTGGTTCGCTGGCGATGATTTGAGCGCCGGGGTATTTCGCGGCCAACTGCAATGTCTTGGTGCCGCGGCCAGCGCACGCGTCAATAATAATTTTGGGCGCCGACACTTCCAAAAGCGAAACCGCCAGCGCGCTTCCAACATCTTGCACGCGCGCCAAAGGATATTTTTCCAGCGCCGCCAACAGCGCCACGTGCGAGCCATTCCAAATTCGCGCGCCCGGCGCGCCGTGCGCCACGGTTTCCGGTTCGTCGGCTGGAAGTCCATACAGAACAAGCGGGGGATCCGTGAGTCCATGAAAACAAATTCGCCGCGCGTCTTTCACGCTCATTCGATTGGTCCAGCGCAGAACAACCTCCAGCGGATGGCTTGATTGTTGCGACAAACGCTCGGGCGCGGAACTGGCGAACACATCCTCCGACAAACTCCACGCGCCGCCATCTTCAAGTGGAAGGTGGTAGCGCTGTGGCGTTTGAAATTTCGCAAAGGCCTGCGCGGATAATTTCTCCACGCGCAGTGCGGCAATCTTGCGCAAAATGGCGTTCACCATTCCACCGGCGCCAACGCGCACCGCGGTCTTGGCCCACTCCACTGTTTCATCCAGCACCGCGTGGTCGGGCACGCGGTCCATCAATAGCAATTGCGCAGTGCCGCCCATCAACGCCGCTTGCATTGCGGGTTGAATGGTGTGCCACGGTCGATCAAGTAGCGGTGCGATCACCGCTTGAAGTGTGAGCCAACGGCGAACAACTTGCAATTCAATGGTGCGACCCAACGCGCGATCACGCGGCTCAATGGCGCTGTCTTGCGCGGCGTCAACTTTAAAATCAAAGCGCGGCCACTCGCGCGCGCACAATGCGATGCGTTCATAGGCGCCAGCGCGGCCAAGATTCACGCGCAACTCGCTTTGATCTGAAACTGCACCAGCGCGCGCCTTGCGCGTGAAAAAATCCGCAAGCGCATCAACGCTTGGACCGAAATCGTTGCGCGGCCTTTGCCAAAGCGGGGGCGTCCTCGGTCTTTTCCCAGGTGAACGTGCCCTTGCCGCCCTCGCCAGGCTTGCGTCCAAAGTGCCCGTGCGCCGCGGTTGGCGTGTAGATGGGCTTGAGCAAATCCAAATGCTTAATGATGCCCGCTGGAGTGAGGTCATAAAAGTTCTGAACCAACTTGGAGATGTGCGCGTCGGAAATCACGCCCGTTCCTTGCGTGTCAATATGCACGCTGACAGGTTCGGCAACGCCAATCGCGTATGAAAGTTGAACCTCACACACTTTCGCCAACTTCGCCGCGACAATATTTTTGGCCATGTGGCGCGCCATGTACGCAGCGCTGCGATCCACCTTGCTCGGATCCTTGCCGCTGAAAGCGCCGCCACCGTGGCGACCGCGTCCACCGTATGTGTCCACGATAATTTTGCGGCCAGTCAAGCCGCAATCGCCGTGCGGACCGCCAATTTCAAAGCGGCCAGTTGGATTTACAAACACACGAATGTTGTTGTTCCACCAACGTCCAAGCGACGGCTTGATGATGTGCTGAATCACTTCTTGCTTCAGGCGATCCTGCTTCTCGTTCCACATGGGCGCGTGTTGCGTGGACAGAACCACGGTGTCAATACGCGTTGGAATCAGTCCGTCGTATTCCACGGTCACTTGACTCTTGGCGTCGGGGCGCAAGCCTTCAATCGCACACTTCTCGCGGATATTGGCTTGGCGGCGCACCAGATCATGCGCCATTTGAATTGGCAGAGGCATCAGTTCCGGAGTTTCACTGCAGGCAAATCCAAACATCATTCCTTGGTCGCCGGCGCCTTGCGCTTTTTTCTTTTTGCTCTTGGAGTTCTTGGTGTTCACGCCGCGCGCAATGTCTGGGCTTTGCTTTCCCAGCGCAACGCTGACGCCGCAACTGCGTCCATCAAATCCCTTATCGGCGTCGTCGTAGCCGGCCTTTAAAACCGTGCTACGCACAACGCCCGGAATATCCACCCAGCCAGTCGTGGTCACTTCACCAGCCACAACGCACAAGCCAGTGGTCACAAGCGTTTCACAAGCCACGCGGCTCTTTGGGTCTTGCGCCAACATGGCGTCAAGAATGGCATCTGAAATTTGGTCGGCCAGTTTGTCTGGGTGGCCCATTGAAACTGACTCGCTTGTGAAAAGATGCTTTGATGACATTGCGGTTTCCTTGTTGAAGCTGTGGTGCGAAGTGCTGTTAAAAGTGTTTCCGATTACAGAGAGAATGAAGGGCACTATGGTAACGATCTCCTTGATCCTTGGGGCGTCCTACACTGTCGCTTGGAGAACCCGATGAATATTCCAATGCAACTCTCGCGAATTTTCATTCGTGAAATGACCGACATGCAAATCATTGAACTTTCGGAAGTGGGCGGCACGCGGGCGTTTCCGATTGTGATTGGTTTGCCCGAGGCTTTCGCCATTGAACGGCGCCTCAAGGGCATTGAAATTCCCCGCCCACAAACCCACGATCTACTGGCCAACACCATCGAGGCGCTTGGTGGCGAGTTGCTTCGCATCGAAATCACCAACATGAATGAAGGCACGTTCTACGCGCGCCTGATCGTGTCCAAGAGTGAACATGAGATTGAAATTGATTCGCGTCCATCCGACGCCATTGCGCTTGGCATCGCCAAGGGCGTTCCAATTTTGGTGGCCGAGGAGGTTCTAGATGCCGCATGTGCCCAAGCCGCGGCGGGCATGAATTCGGTGCCGGAGATCAGCGCCGACATGGAAGATGAAGACGACGATCAAGACGATGAAGACGAGAATTTGTGAGTGGCAACGCAATCAGTCCGCGACATTTCTTGGGTTGTGTTTGATCTTGGTGGCGTGATCATTCGCATTCACCACTCTTGGCAAGAGGCCGCCGCCGTCGCAAAAGTTGAATGCCACAACGATTCCGCGTTTGATCCCACCAAGCATCGCGCGGCGGAGTTTAAAAAACTTGTTTCAGGGCATCAGCGCGGCATTCTTTCGCATGATATTTTTTGCGAGGGTGTGAGCAAGTTGACCGCCAATCTTTTGAGCGCTTGCGATGTGGCGCGCATTCACCAGTCCGTGATTGTTGGCGCCTACGAAGGCGTGGAGCAGTTGTTGCTGGATTTGAAACAGCGCGGCATTTGCACGGCGTGCCTTTCCAACACCAATCATCAGCACTGGCAATTCATGCACTCCATGGCGGCTTTCACCGCAATTCAGCATCGCCACGCCTCGCACTTGTTTCAATTGGAGAAGCCAGATCAAGCCATTTTTCAGGCATTTGAGCGCGCCACGCAAGCGCGCGCCGTGGACATTCTGTACTTTGATGACCTGGCGCAAAATATCGCCGCCGCCACGCAAGCGGGTTGGCGCGCGATACAGATTGATCCGCATTGTGAAACTGTGCCGCAAATTCGCCGCGCCCTGGCACTGCACGGAGTGTTGCCATGAAAATGTTTTCACGATCACCCCTTCGCTTGCAGATTGATCCGCGCCCCGAAATTTTCTCGCGAATGCATTGCCATGAATGAATCCGCTTTCAATGTTCCGTGCGGATCTATTCCAGCGCCTCTGTGTCAATGCTCGTTGCTTCAAACAGCGCCACTTGCGGGAAAAATAAAAGCACGCCCTGAAGATTTTCTGGTGGAGGAACTTCCACTTTATGATCTCACCGGTGATGGCGAACATTTGCACATGGGCATTCAGAAAATTGGAATTCGCCACGACGAACTCATCGACATTGTGGCGCGCCACTGCGGCGTTTCGCCGCGCGCCATTGGCTACGCCGGAATGAAGGATAAACACGCCGTCGCCCAGCAATCCCTGTCCATTCACCTGCCAGGCCAACCCGATCCCCGTCCGCTTGAGCATCCGCATGTGCACATTCTTTGGACCAAGCGCCATCAAGCCAAATTGCGCATCGGGCAATTGCTTGGCAATCGTTTCGCCATTCGCGTGCGCGACATTGAGCCTTCGTGCATTCCAAGAATTCATCGCGACCTGTATCGCTTGTCAAAGAGCGGCGTTCCAAACGCGTTTGGCGCCCAGCGATTTGGCTATCGATTGAATGGCCACATTCTTGGGCGCTTGTTGGTGTTGCAAGATTGGCAAGGATTTCTTGATGAATTGCTTGGCGCCACGGGCACGCCATTTCCGCAGTGGCAACAAGATCGCCGCGACACGTTTCACAAAAATGAATTTCGCGCGGCCATTGCGCATTGGGCTCAATCCGATCTTGCCGAGCGCGCCGCGCTGAAGGCGCTGTCCGAAGGCGCAACGGCCAAGGCCGCGGTGAAAGCCATCAAGCCGCAAATGCGGGACTTCTGGATTTGCGCTTTGCAGTCCGCCATATTCAATTCAGTTCTTGATCAACGCTTGCGCGCCAACACGTTCGACCGCTTCATCGCTGGTGACTTGGCGTTTCTACATAAGGGCGGCGCAATATTTAGAGTCACTCAACTCATGCTTGACAGCGAACAAGAGGCGGCAACTTTGCAAACACGCATGAACGCATTTGAAATTTCACCAAGCGCTCCGCTTGCAGGTCCTGGCGTGATGTGGGGTGAAGACGCCGCGTTGCCAATTGAACTGAACGCCATCGCGCAATTTTCTCTTGCCCAGCAACACTTTCTTGATCCGTCTTTCCAGCCATCCGGTTCTCGTAGACCATTGCGAATTGCGCTCACCCATCCACAAGCAGAGTCCGGCGTGGATGAACACGGCAACTTTGTGCGCGTTGCATTTGACTTGCCCAAAGGCGCCTACGCCACCAACGTGCTACAAGAATTATTTGGTGGGGCAATTGCCCAAGATACAACGTTGTCTTGATACAGCAATGCCGCAAGAGTTCAAGAGTGCGTTCGAGTATTTCTTCGTCTGCCTGCAAAGGCAACAGCACATCCCAAAATTGTCAATGCGCCTGGAACAGGAACCACTGTTGGATCATCAACAAGTGGCGGGACAGATGTAGATGGGAAGCCGCCATTACCGTCAAGGTTTTGATAGGGTGAAGTATTCACGCTTGGCGCGTTGTAGCCAGGCTCTGGCAACGGAGCATTGGCACCCAATTGAAAAAACGGAAACAGGGGGCCGATGATTTGTGTTGTCACTAGAGAACTGTCGGACATCGCCTCTGGATCAGCTCCAAATACACTGGCAACAGTCGCTGGAGCACTCTGCTCACTTGTGAACGAAGCCTGCGCGAATATCTGCTGGGATTGACCTTCGGTGCGAAAGGTTGGATTGGATTTCATATTTTCCATATTTGGCGTGTCGCTGGCGTACACGTTGGATTCTTGCGTTCCGACAGCCATCAATTTCATTGGTGAATTCGCGCCAGCGGGGCATTCAAGTTGATACCCAATCACCATGCGGTCGGATGGAACCTTCAGATCACCAGACAAATCAAGCCCAAGAACGCACATGCGTTTGGGAGTGGCGCTGTCATGTGAAAGCATGGAGATGGCTGTCTTGCCAGAGGCAAAGGTGAATGGATCGATTTCCAGCGTGGGACCAAATATCAGGGACGCCTGAATCTCCGGAGTTCCAGCCAAGATTGGAGTAATGTGAATCGCTCCATTTGGAATCGAGCCCATCACAATGAGCTCGGGCGTATTGTCATACGCAAACGCGTTGTTGTCTCGTTCTGGAAGCGACAAAAACATTTGTGTCCGCGTGGCCAAGGTTCCAGTGCAGGCGAGCATGCGACCGCAGTCCGAAGAGCGCGCCATGTCCAAGGAAGTCATGCCTGGAATCATTTCAACATCTGGGCTACATGCAAATTGAAACGCGCTGTTGGCAACACCAATCATGGAGTCGTCGATCGGATTAAACTTTTGGATGTCCTTGGTGGATTGCGCGAATAGTTTCACCGCGATGGGAGAATGAAAATCAGCGCCATTGAGATAAAATGTCTTCTCGCCCAAAGTGACGGAGTTCAAAGTCACATTCGACTTGAAAACGCCTCCTCCGGATTGAACCTGAGTTTCGTTGTTGTAAAAGACAATTGACGTGGGAGTGAGCGTGCCGGCCAAACAACTGGATGCAATACCTAGCGTGGTTGTCGCAAGCCACAATGGCCTCGACGCAACGATGGCGCACAAGCCTTTTTCCTGTCTCAAAGTATTAAAAATAAACATTTCTTTCCTTTTCCTCTCTCAGATTTTCTAGAAAGTTTGAATCAACTTTCAAAGTGAACACGTTTGACTGAGCCGTGCCAATTCAGATGTCAATCCGAGTGTGGCCAGCATCAACTGTGTTCAACCTGAGATTTATCCGCAGGAATCCAAAGGAAGATCCCTGATTTCACCTTAAAAAGTGAAATGTAAGGTTCTTATGTGGTCTTATAATAATCGGCGCGCTTGGCATTGCGTCGCTGGGCAAAAAAACTCTTCAAAAGTCCGGCCGCTTCCTGTTTGTAAATACCGCCCGCACAAGGAAGTCTGTGATTCAGGCGGGCGTCCTGTGGAATGTGATAGAGCGAACCAACCGCGCCGGCCTTGGGGTCGCTTGCTCCAAATAGCAACGCTTGCAAACGCGAGTTCACAATGGCTCCAGCGCACATGGGGCACGGTTCAAGCGTCACGGCCAGGCGGCAATCATGCAGACGCCAGCGTCCAAGCTTTGCGCCCGCAAGTCGCAGTGCCACAAGTTCCGCGTGGCCACCGGGATCGTTGGAAGCTTCGCGGTCATTGGCGGCTTGTGAAATAATTTCTTCGCCGCGGTACACAATGGCGGCCACAGGAATTTCTCCGCACAGTCCAGCATTGCGCGCCAACCGCAAAGCGTGGCGCATCATTTCAAGGTCGACACGCGAAAGCCAATCGTGTTGGCGTTTGTGCGCGGCAAGTATGGCGGCATTTCGCCTGCGATGGCGCGACCACAGTGTTGGCGGCATCAGCGATCTCCGCGAAAGAGTCGAGTGAAGCGTTTGGAAACTTCGCCACCAGCAACGGCGTGCGGTGGGGCAATGCGCAATAAAATAATTCCAAACTCATAGAGCAAATAGAGCGGAACAAACATGATAAATAGCGAGAAGGGGTCGCCAGTTGGAGTGATGATGGCCGAAAGCACCAACGACAGAAAGATCGCGTAGCGGCGGAATTTTCCCAGCGATTGCACATTCAATACGCCAATCCAACCAAGCAACAACACCACCAATGGCGCTTGAAACGCCAGGCATGTTCCCAAGATAAATGTCAGCGTGAAATCCAGGTAATCGGCCAATCGAAATTGTTGAGCCAATTGCGTGGCGTGCATCAAAGGCACTGTGAACAATTCAATTCCGCTAGAGATGTGTGGCGCGGCGATCACAAGTTTGTGATCAGGCGTGAGCCACATTTGTCCCACCACGACATTGGCGGGGGTTTGTTGCAGTATTGGAATGGTGAACGCGCTTGATCCAGGCGCGGCGGTCGATGCCGTGGTGGTGATGATCTCGGGATCGACACTGCCGAAACCCACAAGCACATCAAGCATGATTGGCATAAGAATGAAATACAACAGCGAGAAACCTGCAAGCGTAAGCAGTGAACTGAGCGGAATCAGAAAGCGCACGAAGCGTTTTTCATGAACGTACAAACCAGGCTCGATAAATTTCCACACTTGCCAAAAAATCCACGGACTGCTGGCCGCGATCGCCGCGATCAAGCTGAGATACATGTCCGTTGAAAGCGCTTCGATGGGGCTGAGCACTTGCAGTTGCGCCGGCAAATCATGCGCCTTCAGTGCGGCGATGGCGGGGGCGCACAGAAAATCCCGAATCTGCGCGGCGTAGGAAAATGCAAGTATGGCCAGCGGAATTGGCAGGGCAATGGACCACAACAAGCGGCGGCGCAATTCCTCCAAGTGATCCCCAAAGCTCATCGAGCCTTGCGTTGGATTGGGATCATGGTCAACGGTCATGTTGCAATGCTAGCCGCCGATTGGCGCCAGTTTTTCCAAAGGCAAGTTGAAAAATCGCACGGCGTTGTCGTCTAGCACATTCAGAAATGTC
The DNA here is from genome assembly GCA_937919205.1 of uncultured Planctomycetia bacterium. Lineage (GTDB taxonomy): Bacteria > Planctomycetota > Phycisphaerae > Phycisphaerales > SM1A02 > SYAC01. The sequence goes on along the minus strand of CALFOZ010000241.1, from coordinate 14,282 downwards.
GATTCATCCACGCCGCGAATTTTGGCCAAGTGCCGCGCCACAACAATTGAATGGGCGGGACGATTGGGCTTGGCGGTGCGCATGGGTTCAGGCGAAAGAAATGGCGCGTCCGTTTCCGCCATGATGCGATCGGCGGGAACAAGTTTGGCGGCCTCGGCCACTTCGGGCGCGTTGCGGTAGGTGACCACGCCAGTGAAGGAAATGCACGCGCCAAAGTCCAGCACCTTTCGCGCCTCGTCTGGATTGCCGGTGAAGCAATGAAAAACAAATCGATCGCTTGGCAAGCCGCTGGCTTTCAAAATGGGAATTAAATCATCGAACGCTTTGCGGCAATGAATCACGATTGGTTTGGAAAGACCTTCGCTCGACCAACGCGCGATGCGGTCAAGTTGCGCGTCCAACATTGTCCGTTGCAATGAAGCCACGGGTTTTTCATAATGATTGTCAAGACCAAGTTCGCCCCACGCCACACAGCGCGCATGTGCGGCGCACGCGCGAAGAACGCCCCAATCAACAGGGTCGTCTGTTGAAAGTGGATGAATGCCAGCGGTGAACCAAAGGCGCGCATCGCTTTCGGCCAGCACGCGCGCGGCGTTGGAGTCCTCGCTGTTGGTGCCAATGGAAATACAGGCGCGCACGCCGGCGGCTTCGGCGGCATCCAATTCCTCTTTCAGGCGATTGCGAAATGGCGCGTAGGTGAGATGACAGTGCGTGTCGATCATGTTGAACTTGGTTTGACCGTACCACTCATTGGGTATTGCGGCTATAAAAAATGAAAACACTCTTTCATAGTCCTATAAACTGTATTTTTACGCGCAATGGTTTTTAAGGCGCAATTAAAATTGCAAGACCATTTAAATAAAGCACTTATGTAAAAAATGACACAGATCTTAGGTTTTTGACCTTGGCAATCTAATTAATAGATCACCAGCCAGGAGCAAGTACGTGGGTTGGCCAACAAGTTTCGCCTGATCAACGTTGCCGGCAATATGCCTCGAATTCTCATTGATCTTTGAATTCTTGTGCGCGCATAATGAGCTCGCAATGCAAGAAAAAAAGTCCGAATTATCGACCGCGAAACGCACGGCGCGTTCTGCGACGCATTTTTTGCCTATCAAATCATTTCTTATTGTTGACGCATGCATGGCAACGCCCATAGAATTATTTATTCAGACTTTGTGAAACTTTTCACAATGTTGCGCTTGCCTCTAACAGGAACACTTTTTTACCCGTGAGTCGCTTCCTCTTTCCACGCTGGTCCAACGCATTTCTTCCTTTGGTGATTATTTTGGGGGCGATCGCGCCATTGTATGTGGGATTATTTGTGGCCTATGGGTTCAGTCCAAAAACATTGGAAGCTGGCTACATGCCAACGCAACCAGTTCCTTATAGCCACGCGGTTCATGCGGGCAAGTTGGGAATGGATTGCAGGTATTGCCACACCTCGGTTGAGAAGGCTTCGTTCGCGGCCGTGCCCGCAACGCAAACGTGCATGAATTGCCACACGCAGATTCATCGCGAAAGTCCCAAGCTTGAGAAGGTTCGTTCCAGTTACGAAACAGGAATGCCTATTGAGTGGGTCAAGGTTCATAAACTGGCGGATTACGCTTACTTCAACCACTCCGCGCACGTTGTGCGTGGCGTTGGTTGCGTTGAGTGCCACGGACGAGTTGATCAAATGACAGTGGTCTATCGCGTGGCTCCGCTTTCAATGGGTTGGTGTTTGGAATGCCATCGCAATCCAACCGATCGAATTCGTCCTCCATCCATGGTCACGCAAATGGCGTGGGATCAGAATAAAGAAATGACCGAGGCGCAACGCGTCGAGTTACAAAATCTCAACAACATTCACCCCAACTCTAATTGCTCAACATGCCATCGATGAGTTCTTCAAAAGATATTTCTTTGCCGATCAATGACGCGCAACAAGGTGGTTGCGGTTGCGGATCAACTCAAGGCGTGCCCGCGCAACAAGGTGGTTGCTGTTCAACGCAAGAAGTGTCCACTGAACAAAGTGGTTGCGGTTGCGGTTCAACACAAGAGGCCTCGGCGCAAAATAAAAATCCTGCCACGGGTCGTTCATTGTGGCGTTCTCTTGAAGCGCAATCCGCCGACGCGCAAACCAGCGAATTTATCGCGCGCGAATTTTCATCGGCCAGCGATGTGCTTGAGGGCGACGACCGACGCAACTTCATCAAGATCATGGGCGCGGGTTTCGCGCTTGCGGGTCTGGGACTGACGGGTTGCCGCCGATGGCCGGAATCCAAAATTGTTCCAAACGCAAGTCAGCCCGCCAACCGCACGCCTGGCGTGTCGGTGACGTATTCAACCGCCGTTGATTTCATGGGCATTGGGTACGGACTTCTCGCCACCAGTTACGACGGCCGCCCAATCAAACTCGACGGCAATTCCGCGCATCCATATTGGGGCGGCACTTCTACTAGTTGGATGCAGTCGCGCGTGCTTGAACTGTATGACCCCGATCGCAGTCGCCAAGTTTTTCGCGCGGGCAAGCCATCAAGCGACGCTGAATTTAAAACGTGGCTTGGCGAGCGCGCCAAAGCACTGCAAGCCAAGCAGGGCGATGGCCTAGTTGTTCTCACGGAAAAAACTTCTAGCCCAACCATGTTGGACATGATCGCGCGCGTCTCGCAGGCTTTCCCAAAAGCAAAAGTTGTTCAGTGGAACCCCATCTTCGGCACCGCGCGCAACGAAGGTTCGCGCATCGCATTTGGACAGCCAACGCTTGCGCAACCACAACTTGAAAAAGCCACCGTGATTGTGGCCCTTGACTGGGATCCATTTTCCGCAAGTCCATTCTCGCTTCGCAACACGCGCGCTTGGGCCGATGGTCGCCGTGTGCGCGCCGAAGATCCAAGCAAGCAAACGCAAAACAGAATGTATGTGGTTGAAGCTGGCGTGAGCGTTTCTGGAATGGCCGCCGACAGTCGATTGGCCGTTCGACGCGGCGATATGCCCGTGTTTGTGGCCATGATCGCGCAAGCGCTTGGCATGACGGGTGACTCAACATTGAAGTCCGCCATTGATCGTTTGGCAACGTGCCCCGCGTCAAAAAATTTATTGGGCGAGCATGAGAAAGAAATTTTTGAGCAACTTGTGAAGGACTTGAAGGGCGCAAAGGGTTCATCCGTGTTGGTGTGTGGCGATGGCCAACCTGCGGAAGTTGTTGCGCTGGTGGCCGCCATCAATGAATCACTTGGCGCCAACGGCACAACGCTGAACATGGAGCCAATGACTGACGACTCCATGGGCTTGCCTGAACTTGTCAAGAGCATGAACGCGGGCCAAGTGGACACGCTCATGATTCTTGGCGCCAATCCTTGTTACAACGCGCCAGCTGATTTGGATTTCTCTAAGGCCATGGGCAAGGTTGCAAACGTCGCGCGCGTGGCGTATTACCGCGACGAAACCAGCATGGATTCCGCTTGCACATTCCATGTGCCGCAGTCGCATTTCTTGGAAAGTTGGGGCGATGTGCGCGCACCAGACGGAACTCTTTCCGTGCAACAGCCGCTTATTCAACCCATGATTGATCCAGCGCAAGGCGGACACAGCGCTATTGAAGCGCTGGGCATGTTGCTGACAAGCACGCTTGGTGATTCGCAACCACAAGATGGATACGCCATGGTGCGCCGTACGCACATGGCCATGAGCGGACTCAATGGCTCAACTTTTGAAGCCGCGTGGCGCACGTGGCTTGACACTGGAATCATCGCGGGCAAACCAATCACCAGCGTGAATGTCTCTTCACGCGCCGGCGATATTGCGCGCGCCGTCAACACTCTTGCCGACGCGCAACCCGCCAACCGCGACGCCAGCGTTGAATTGTGTTTCATGAATGACGCGCGCGTGTTTGACGGATCACTCGCAAACAGTGGATGGCTTCAAGAGCTTCCTGATCCCGTCACCAAAATTACTTGGGACAACGCTCTGCTGATGTCCGTGGCAACAATGCGCCGACTTGGTCTACGCCAAGGAAGTATGGTCACCGTGACCGCTGGCGGTCGAAGCATGCAAGCCGCGGCGTTTCCAGTTCCAGGCATGGTTGATGACGCCGCCACAATTTCGCTTGGTTGCGGGCGCGGTGAATCGGCTGGACGAATTGCCGTGGGCGCCGGTTTCAACGCCTATCCAATACGAACCACTTCCGCCATGCGTCTTGTGCGCGGCGCAACGGTGCAAGCCACCGGCGCCATGTACACATTCGCGCACACGCAAGATCACGGAAGCGTTGATGCCGCGCTTATTCCAAGCGTTCCCCACGACGGCATTCAAGAACGATTGCCAACGTTGGTGCGCCAAACTTCTTTAGCGTCATACAAAACCCATCCTGATTTCGCCGGTCATGCAGTGCACATGCCGCATCGACTTTCGTTGTGGCAAGAAAATAATTTGGACGGCGCGCAGTTCCGCTGGGCCATGTCGGTGGATCTCACCACATGCACTGGTTGCAGTGCGTGCGTCACGGCGTGCCAAGCGGAAAATAATATTCCAATCGTGGGCAAGGACCAAGTCAAGCGCGGCCGCGAAATGTTCTGGATTCGCATCGATCGATATTTCCGCGGAGCTGACGCCGCCAAGCCTGATGGATTTGCCATTCAACCAGTGGCTTGCATGCACTGTGAAAATGCGCCTTGCGAGCAAGTGTGTCCAGTTGCCGCAACCGTGCATGACCCCGACGGCATCAACAGCATGGTGTACAACCGTTGCATTGGCACGCGCTATTGCAGTAACAATTGTCCATACAAAGTGCGTCGTTTCAATTTCTTTGATTATCAACGGCGCGAACCCGTGCGCGAGCAAAGTGGTCCGCTCGCCGTGAAGCCAGAATATTATGTTGAGACTGGTCCAGACGTCTTGGTGCGCATGCAATTTAATCCTGAAGTCACCGTGCGCATGCGTGGCGTCATGGAGAAATGTTCCTTCTGTGTGCAACGCATCGCCGCGGCCAAGATCAAGTACAAGAATCAATGGGTGAAAGCTGGCGGCACAAGCGCGGGCACTTCCAATTTCTCCATTCCAGATGGCGCCATTATCACGGCGTGTCAACAAGCGTGCCCCGCGCAGGCGATTGTGTTTGGCGACTTGAACGATCCAAAGAGCCAAGTGAGCAAGTTGCACGCCAACAAACTTTCATACGGCATGCTTGAGGAGTTGAATGTAAAGCCACGCGTGAAGTACATGGCGAAGGTCATCAATCCAGCGGTCGATCACTCTGGACATGATCATGGACACGATCACGGACACGATCACGGAGCGCATTCATGAGTTCGCTTCCCGTCAATCGCCAAACCGCGCTTCCTGGTTTTCAGGAATCCGACAACACCGCTGAGAATCCAGGCGTACGCGCGCCACTTGTGTTGAACATGGATCGCTTTGGCCAAGTCACACGCCAAGTCTGCCAAGTGGCGGAATCCAAGAAGCCACCGTTCGCGTGGTACGCCGCGTTCACAATCAGTTTGGGTCTTGTCGGCTTGCTGGGTTTCTGCGTGAACTATCTGATCTTCACTGGTGTTGGCGTGTGGGGTTTGAACAATCCCGTCATGTGGGCGTTTGACATCACCAACTTCGTGTTCTGGGTTGGCATCGGTCACGCCGGAACTTTGATCAGCGCCATCTTGTTCTTGTTTAGACAAAAGTGGCGCACTGGCATCAATCGATTCGCCGAAGCCATGACCATCTTCGCGGTTATTTGCGCCGGACTCTTTCCAGGCATTCACGTTGGACGCGTGTGGTTGGCGTATTGGCTATTTCCAATTCCCAATCAAATGGAAATGTGGCCGCAATTCCGCAGTCCGCTGTTGTGGGACGTGTTCGCGGTAGGAACGTACTTCACAGTTTCATTTGTGTTTTGGTTCGTGGGCATGGTTCCAGACTTGGCCACATTGCGCGACCGTGCCACCGGACGCATTCAACAATTCGCATATGGATTGTTCGCGCTTGGTTGGAGAGGAAGCAATCGACATTGGCATCGCTATGAGCGCGCATATTTGTTGCTGGCCGCGTTGAGCACGCCACTTGTGTTAAGCGTGCATTCCGTGGTGAGTTTCGATTTCGCAGTGAGCCAAGTTCCAGGTTGGCACACAACAATCTTCCCGCCGTACTTTGTCGCGGGCGCCATCTTCAGCGGTTTCGCGATGGTGGTCACGCTTGCGGTTCCCGCGCGCCAACTTTTCGGCTTGAAGGATCTCATCACACTGCGCCACTTGGACAACATGAACAAAATTATCCTGGTCACGGGATGCATGGTGGGGTACGCCTACTCCATGGAGTTCTTCATCGCGTGGTATTCGGGCGCCGTGTATGAGCGCTTCGCGTTCATCAACCGCGCTTTCGGACAATATTGGTGGGCCTATTGGATCATGGTCAGTTGCAACGTGATCACGCCGCAGTTGTTCTGGTTCAAGAGCATCCGCACCAGTATTCCAATCATGTTCGCGCTGTGTCTTGTGGTGAACATTGGAATGTGGTTCGAGCGCTTCGTGATTATTGTCACCAGCCTTGCCAATGATTTCCTTCCCACTAGTTGGGACTTCTTCACGCCAACATGGGTTGACATGGGAACAATGTTGGGCGCGTTTGGATTGTTTGGAACGCTCTTCCTTTTGTTCTGCCGATATTTGCCAATGATCGCGATCGCGGAAGTGAAGGCAACCATGCCACAAGCCAATCCGCATTGGTCTGGTTACGCCACGCATGATGATCACGGCCATGCGGGCGGCTCCGCACAGCCATCATTCGCAAGTCCCGACGCTCTGCGAAGTCCTGGTAGCGGTCCAGACGGAGGACCATCCGCGCCATGACAACTCTTTCACCAATCACTGCGCCCGTGATTCAAGGAAATCAAATTCCGCGCAAGCGTTTGTACGGAATCATGGCGGAGTTTCATGATCCCGCAACGCTCATGGCGGCCGCGGACAAAGTTCGCATGGCTGGGTTTCGCTGGTGGGATTGCCACACGCCATTTCCCGTGCACGGACTTGATCAAGCCATGGGAATCAAACGAACTATTTTGCCAGTGCTTGTGTTTGGCGCCGGCATGACTGGAACCATGATTGGTTTTTGTTTGCAAGCCTTTACCAATGCCGCAAGTTTCTCAATTTGGGCTTTGGTATGGGTCACTGGATATCCATTCTTAATCAGCGGAAAGCCGCTGATCAGTTTGCCCGCGTTTATTCCCGTCATGTTTGAACTCACCATCTTGCTTTCCGCCTTAAGCGCTGTGGGAATCATGTTCTTGTTCAACGGTTTGCCGCGCTGGAATCATCCATTGCTTGCCAACAAGCGTTTCTTGCGCGTCACGGACGACCGATTTTTTATCGTGATCGAATCACGTGACCCGCGTTTCTTCGCAAGTCGCACCGAACAATTCCTGAAGGATCTTGGCGCCAAAGCCGTCGAGATGGTGGAAGCATAATCATGCCACGCATCTTTATATTTGTTGGACTGATTCTTCTGCTGTGCTTGCTCTTGCCGCCCGCAATTATCGCGCGCGTTCGAAGCACGCCCAACTCCAATCTTCCCATCCACATTATTCAGGACATGGCTTTTCAGTCCAAGTATAAAACTCAGGCCGTCAATCCAATGTTTGCCGACGGCAACACCATGCGTCCGCCAGTGATCAACGCGGTGGCCCGTGGTGAAACCTATCTTGACGCGCATTTGTATGACGGCGTGATTGATGGTCAATGGGCCAATGTGCTTCCATCGCAAGTCAAAATGGATTTTGCAACGCTTCGTCGCGGCCAAGAGCGCTTTGATATTTATTGCTCGGTGTGCCACGGAATTTCTGGCGGCGGCAATGGAATTGTGAATCAACGCGCCATGGAATTGGTGGCCAACACCAATGGTCCCGTGAATGGAACCGTGTGGGTGCAAGCCAAGAATCTAGTGCACGATGAATTGGTCACCGTGCAACCCATGGGACAATTGTTCAACACAATCACCTACGGCATTCGCAACATGGCGGGCTACGGCAGTCAAATTCCAACGGAGGATCGCTGGGCCATTGCGGCCTATGTGAAGGCGTTGCAACGCAGTCAAAATGCGCAACCTTCGGATGTTCCCGCTGGAACCAAAGTCGCCGACAACATCGGCTCCACGCCCAACACTATTTCAATCAGCAACGCGGCAAACAATGTGACGCCAACTCCAATGAATGTTTCTGTATCCAACCCGGCCACATCAATGTCTGAGGGCAAGTTATGAGCGAAAGCGCGCCCGCTATAAATTTAACGCCAGCCAATATTCGCGCCGACGCGTTGGCAACGCCTGGTACGGGTTTAAGAATTCTTGGTTTCGCGATTCTTATCATCGCGTTTGTCATGGGCATGCGCACGCCGGACCAGGGATTATTTCTGCGCACATGGATGCAATCGTGGTTGTTTGTCACCTCCATTTCATTGGGCGCGTTGTTTTTCTTGATCGTGCACCACATCACCCACGCTGGGTGGAGCGTTGTGGTGCGCCGACCCGCCGAGGCAATCGCCGCAAATCTGCAATGGCTTTGGATTGGATTCTTGCCATTTGTGTTCTATTGGTGGAAAGGTGAGTTGGACTTTATTTTTCCATGGGCCAATCTTGCGGCGCTGAAAGAAATTTCTTTGGCCGAGGCGGAATTGGTCGCCAAGAAATCCGCGTTTCTGAATGAAAAGTTTTTTATGATCCGCGCCGCGGTGTATGTGCTGACGTGGTTTGTTCTAGCGCGCTTCTTTGTGGGCAACTCAGTGGCGCAAGACAGCGACGGGTCCGTCGCGCACACAAAGAAACTAGAGAAGTGGGCGGGTCCCGCCGCAATTCTGTTTGGACTCACCACATCCTTCGCCGCCTTTGACTGGATTATGAGCCTGAACCCCGCGTGGTTTAGCACCATGTTTGGCTTGTATTTCTTCGTGGGTTGTTGCACCGGCGGCTTCGCCTACATCGGCATTGTGTGCTTGCGCTTGCAATCGCTTGGCTACCTCAAGGGCATCATCACCACGGAGCACTATCAAGACATTGGCAAGCTGCTCTTCGCGTTCGGTGTGGTGTTCTGGGCCTACATCGCGTTCAGTCAATACATGTTGATTTGGTATGGAAATATCCCAGAGGAAACCGCGTGGTTTTTGGCGCGCCAAATTGGCGAGTGGCGCTGGATCAGCGTGGTGCTTCTGTTTGGCCATTTCATTTTGCCATTCTTGTTTTTAATCAGCCGATGGACTAAGCGTTGGCGCGGCACGTTGCTCTTTGCGTGCGTATGGATGGTCGCCGCACAATGGTTTGATTTGTACTACTTGATTCAACCCAAAATTCCGCATGACATTGGCGCCTACGACACCTACGAGCAAATCTTGGCGCAATACAGCAATGAAAGCGCGCATTTTCTCAGCCCATGGAATTGGGTTTTGCTGATTGGATTCATGCTCATGCTCACCGGCTCAACCATGCGCCGATTAAGTTCGATGGGTTTGCTTTGCATCAAGGACCCGCGCCTGACTGAAAGTTTGCGTTTTGAAAATATGTAAAATTTGTAATGGAACATTGAAATGACAACCGCACCAACAGACATTCTCAAGCAACTCGATGATCCTGAGCCAGGTAGCACCTGGTTCTGGTCGTTGGCAACTATTGTCGCGTTCGTGGTCATCATTGTCGCGGCAAGCGCCTTCTATTTCAAGATTGATTCATTTGAAGAGAACGCCAAAGTGATTGATCAGCCAACGCTTAGCCTTGAGCAATTGCGCGCCACCCAGCGCGAGGAGTTGGCCGTGTACAGCAAGTACACCTGGACCATGCCTGATGGAACAACCGCAACTTTCACGCGCATTCCAATTGATCGCGCCATGGAAATGTTCATGCAAGACGCCAAGAACGCGCCACAAATATTGCCCGCCAACAGCAAGCCAACCGCAATACCAACCGCGACACCAACCGCGACACCAACCGTAACTCCCGCCGCAACTCCCGCCGCGAAACCTGGAGCGCCTCAATGAATTCGCGCCAAGCCACACTGCTTGTTTGTCTTATCGCGGTGGCGGCTTTGGCGCAATCGGTCTTCGCTCAACGGCCGCTCGATCCACACGGGTATCAGGCGCCAGTACAAACCACCGACGCTCCCAAGGAACTTGAGGGACTAGAAGTGACGGATCAGCGCGGCGTTGTGTTGCCAATGCAAAGCGCGTTGGTGGATGAAAATGGAAAAGCAATCACGCTTGGTGAACTGTTCACTGACGGCCGCCCCAAGCTTGTTCAACTTGGCTACATGAAGTGCCCCATGTTGTGCGGCCTTGCCCTTAACGGTCTGGTGCGCGGCATGCAGGGACTTGATTGGTCGGTGGGCGATGAATTTGATGTGTTGTTCATCAGCATCAACCCAGATGAAACATTTGAATTGGCCGCCGCCAAGCGCAAGGGCTACGCCGCGGAATACGCGCGCGCCGGTGGCGAAAAAGGGTGGCGCTTCTTAACTGGAAGCGAAGCCAGTGTGCGCGGTATTGCCAACGCGGTTGGATTTCCATATCGCAAAATGGACAACGGCGAATACGCGCACCCCGCGGCCGTATTTGTTGTGACAGGCGACGGACGGCTGGCGCAATATTTACCGGGCGTGGCGCAATCACCAACCGATTTGCGTCTTGCGCTTACCGGCGCGGGTGATGGAAAGCTTGGCTCCACATTTGATCAATTTGTTTTTTGGTGCCATCAATTTGATCCCAACAAAGGCGGCTATGTGATTTGGGCCTATCGCGTCATGCAACTTGCGGGGGCGGTTACTCTGCTCGCGCTTGGAACCGTGGTATGGATGTTGCTACGCAATGAAGCCCGAAGCAAGCGTTTGGCGGCTCCAGGCGCCAAAAACGTGAATTCAAAAAATATTGTGTCAGGAGTGGTCTGAATCCATTAGCCCTCCAAAGATACAAGTCCTCCAATGAACATTGCAACCACCATCTTTTCAAACTTGCTCGCAGGCGATCCGCGCGAAGGACGCACTTTGTGGCTTCCGCCGCAGGACAGCAATCTCGCAGTCAACAGCGATTTGATGTTTTGGTGGATCAATGTCGTCTGCTACTTCTTCTTTATTGGCATTGTCATTGCGCTTGTGATTCTGGTGGTGAAGTACCGCATGAAAAAGGATCGCCCATTCCGCACCGACGGTCCTCTGCATCACTTGCCGCTAGAAACAACCTGGGCTGTTGTTCCATTGTTCATTGTCATCTTCATTTTCTACTTTGGATTCCGTGATTACTTGAACTTCATGACTCCGCCAAAGAATTCATACGAGATCGCGGTCACCGCGCAGAAGTGGGGCTGGCTCTTCAAGTATCCAAATGGGGCCACGAGCGATGACTTGTATGTACCAACGGGTCGCCCCGTGAAATTGTCCATGCGCAGTTCTGATGTGTTGCACTCCTGCTACATCCCTGACTTCCGAGTGAAGAAGGACCTTGTGCCAGGACGCTATTCATATTTGTGGTTTCAAACCGATAATGTCACGCCTGAAGGCTCTGGACATAATTTGTTCTGCTCCGAATACTGCGGCACGGGTCACAGCAATATGAATCGCAAGGTCTACGCGTTGGCCCAACCAGAATTTGACGCGTGGTTGACCGCGCAAAGTCAGTGGCTGGACAAAATTCCAGAAGAGGAATTGTATTTCCGCGCTGGTCCAAAGTTGTACGCGCGTTGCATGCAATGCCATTCACTTGACGGAACCAAAGGCATCGGGCCGTCGTGGAAGAATCTGTGGTCGCGCGTTAATGGTGGCGAAGATGGCAAATTTGTCGATGGAACAAGCTACCAAAGTCAAATTGGCGCGGGCAAGCAATATCAAACACCAGAGGATTACATCCGCGCGTCCATTCTAAATCCTGGCGAACACGTGGTGGCTGGCTACGCCAACGCCATGCCAAGTTTCAAAGGCCAATTGAATGACAAAGGTATTGACGCCATTATTGGATTCTTGAAACACATGGATGAGTTTGACACCAAGGGCAAGTATCTCAAGGAAGCCGCGCCCTCTCCCAAAGTGAGCATGAAGTAGTTGGATTTGTTTTTGATGATTGATAAAAAGTATTTCTGAAAGTAGAAGCGATATGACAACAATCAACCTTTCACAACCATTGGACACCGCCACACGTCCCGACAATTACCTCACGCACACGCGTGGCTTTATGAGTTGGGCCTTCACGCTTGATCACAAGCGCATTGGAGTTATGTACATGGTCAGCGTGTTGATCAGTTTCTTTGTGGGCGGCGTGTTCGCGTTGTTGGTGCGCACAGAATTGCTCACGCCAGGCCAAACAATTCCAGGCGTCACCGCCGATGTCTACAACCATTTCTTCACACTGCACGGCGCCATCATGGTGTTCCTTGTAATTATTCCCAGTATTCCCGCCGCGCTTGGCAACTTCATCATGCCCATCATGTTGGGCGCCAAAGACGTTGCGTTTCCGCGCCTGAATTTGTTCAGCTACTACCTGTGGCTCTTCGGCGCGCTGTTCACCGTAAGCAGTTTGCTGCTTGGCGGCTTTGACACGGGCTGGACTTTCTACACGCCGTACTCAACCACAACGCCAGCCGGCGGAGTTATTCCCGCGCTCACAGGCGTGTTCATTCTTGGTTTCTCCAGCATCTTCACTGGTTTAAACTTTATTGTCACCGTGCACAAATTGCGTCCGCCTGGAATGACGTGGTTCCGCATGCCGCTGTTCTTGTGGGCCATTTATGCCACGGCCATTATTCAAGTTCTTGCGACGCCAGTGTTGGGCATCACGCTTCTTCTGCTGATTGTTGAGCGCGCGTTCAACATCGGAATCTTTGATCCATCCATGGGTGGCGATCCAGTTCTGTATCAACACTTCTTCTGGTTCTACAGCCATCCCGCGGTGTACATCATGATTCTTCCCGCCATGGGAATCATCAGCGAGCTGATCACTGTGCATGCGCATCGGCACATCTTTGGCTACAAGTTCATCGCGCTCAGTTCAATCGCCATCGCCATCTTTAGTTTCTTGGTGTGGGGCCACCACATGTTTACCAGCGGTCAAAGCCCGCTGCTCAACACGCTCTTTAGTTTAATTTCATTCAGCGTGGCTATTCCCAGCGCCGTGAAAGTGTTCAATTGGATGTCCACCTTGTACAAGGGCAACATTGTGTTGAATACGCCCATGTTGTACGCGCTGTCCTTCCTTGTGTTGTTCACCATTGGCGGGCTCACCGGTATCCATTTGGCCACGCTCAACACCGATGTGCATTTGCATGACACGTATTTTGTGGTCGCGCATTTCCACTATGTCATGATGGGTTCCGCGCTGATCGGCATGATCGGCGGGTTGCATCATTGGTGGCCAAAGATGACGGGCCGCATGTACAACGAAAATCTCGGCCGTATTGCCTGCATCACCGTGTTCATTGGTTTCAATGTGACTTTCTTCACGCAGTTCTTCCTGGGTAGCCAAGGCATGCCGCGGCGTTACTACGACTATCTGCCCGAGTATCAGATTTACCACGTGATCAGCACGATTGGTTCTTACATCATGGCCTGTGGTTTCTTGTTGACCGCGTACTACTTGTTGGCCAGTCTGTTTGGCGGGCGCATTGCTCCAGCCAATCCATGGGGTGGTCGCAGTTTGGAATGGCAATGCGCCAGTCCGCCACCGTTTGATAACTTTGCAACCCAGCCGCGCGTGGGTGATTGCTATGACTTCACAGCCATTCGCTGGGATGAAAAAGAGCAGGGCTATGTTACCGACCCCGCCCTTGATTCAACGAAAAATCCACAATTGGCGACTAAGAATTTGCACTAACTTACAACGTATGCGAAAGACAAATCTGTGACCACACTTCAAACACAACCTGGCCACGCCGATGACGGCCAAGGAGTTCATGATGGCGCACATGACGGTGCACATGATGGCGCCCATGGAAGCGCCGAGCACGCCAAGTACCCGTTTCTGCAACACCACTTTGACACGCCGTACCACCAATTTGACAGCGCCAAGCTTGGCATGTGGTTGTTCTTAGCAACGGAAGTTTTGTTCTTCGGTGGTTTGTTCGTGGCGTACGCGGTGTTGCGCAATCGCTTTCCCGAAGTGTTCAGTTACTCCAGTCATTACTTGGACACGATCATGGGTGGCATCAACACCTGCGTGCTTATTCTGTCCAGCCTCACCATGGCATTGGCTGTTCGCTTTGCCCAGACCAATCGTAAAAAGGGTTTGATCATTTGTTTAATTCTTACGTTCATGGGCGCGATTGGCTTCATGGTGATCAAGTATTTTGAG
>CALFOZ010000240.1 GCA_937919205.1 uncultured Planctomycetia bacterium | reverse complement strand
TGCCCGCTCCGCTAGTGGCCGCGCCCACTGCGCCGTCAATCACTGCGCCAATGCCAGCAGTAACTCCTGCAGTTCAACCAACAGCAACTCCCGTTCCGCACTGACCGCGCACTAGCCCATGTGTGGTCACTCTAAACCCACCCCCCACTTTGCGCTGACCCGCCCCTTCGCACTACTCTTTGTTCTTCCATGGGTGATGACGACACAATCCCGCCACAGCCAAACCTGCCGCAAGACGGTGACGAAACGCTGCAACCTCCAGATAAAGATGCTGTCGGCAACTTCTTCAAAAACACAAATGCCGCCGACACCACTTCGCTGGAAAAACCAGGCGACGAAATTGGTCCTTACAAACTGCTCACGCAAATTGGCGAAGGCGGCTTTGGAACTGTGTGGATGGCCGAGCGCCGCAAGCCATTCGTGCAGCGCGTGGCGCTGAAAATTATCAAGGCCGGCATGGATTCCAAAAATGTTCTTGCTCGCTTTGACCAAGAGCGACAAGCGCTTGCGGTAATGAACCACCCAAACATTGCAAAAGTTCTTGACGGCGGCTTAACGCCGGCGGGTCGCCCCTACTTCGCCATGGAATATGTCAAGGGCGAACCCATCACCAACTTCTGCGACAACCGAAAACTTTCGCTGAAGGATCGCTTGCAACTATTCACGCAAGTGTGCGACGCCATTCAGCATGCGCACACAAAGGGAATTATTCACCGCGATCTGAAACCGGGAAATATTCTTGTGACTTCTGGCGAAGGCGACGCTGCGCAAGCAAAGGTGATTGACTTTGGCGTGGCCAAGGCGCTGACGCAGCGCATGAGCGAGCAAACTATTTTCACCGAGACCGGCCAAATGATTGGCACGCCCGAGTACATGAGTCCCGAGCAGGCCGAACCAGACGCGAGCGACATTGACACTCGCAGTGATGTGTATTCGCTGGGCGTTGTCTTGTATGAACTTCTTTGTGGCGCGCTTCCATTTGAGAAAAAGGAACTTCGCAACAAGGCGTACCGCGAAGTTCAGCGCATGATTCGCGAGGACGATCCGCCAACTCCCGCGGCGCGACTGTCTTCCATTGCCAAAAGTGACACCGCGCTTTCTAGTCGCATTGCAACGGCGCGGCGTGAGTTGCCGGTGTCGCTCAATCACACGCTGAAAAGTGAATTGGAATGGATTCCGCTGAAGGCGCTTCGCAAAGAACGCAATGAGCGCTACGAAACGCCCAGCGATTTGGCCGACGACATTCGCAACTATATAGATGGCAGGCCGCTGATCGCCGCGCCGATTTCAAAGGCGTACCGCATGCGCAAATATCTGCGGCGCAATCGCGGCCTTGTTGTTGCGGTGGGCGCGATTATTTCCGCGCTGGTGATTGGTCTTGGTGTTGCTTCTTGGCAGTGGCGTGTGGCGGAGGTGCAAAAGCAAATTGCGGAAGCGCAAACAATTGAAGCCGATAGCGCGCGCGTATTAGCGCAAGCAGAAACCGTCCGCGCGGAAGCGCAAACGAAAATTGCTGAAACCCAAAAAATGGAAACAGAAGAAGCCCTGAAGCAAATTAAGACCGAAGTTGCAATTGCATCAACGCGTCGCGGATTTGATGCGCTGAATGCAAACAACCCTTCGCTTGCGTTTGTAGAGAAAGACCAACTTAAACAAAGCGGTTGGGCCGATCGCTTTACCACTAGATTGTTGGGCTCGCTTCTA
>CALFOZ010000239.1 GCA_937919205.1 uncultured Planctomycetia bacterium | reverse complement strand
ACCGTTCATTACTTTGCCAACGGCAGCAAGGCCTTTCCAAAGGAGCGTCTTGAAGTATTTGCTGGCGGCGCCGTTTTGCAATTGGACAACTTCCGCAAACTGAAGGGGTTCGGCTGGAAGGGCTTTAAGAAAATGAATTTATGGAAACAAGACAAAGGTCAAGTCGCGTGCGCGGCGGCGTTTGTAGATGCGGTGAGGAAGGGCGGCCCCGCTCCGATTCCGCTTGAAGAAATTATAGAAATTGCTCGCGTGAGCATTGAGATTGCCAAGGATTGTCAATGACACAACAACACATTTTGGTAGACATCATCGCCGGCGCACGTCCAAATTTCATGAAGATTGCGCCGATTATTCGTGCGGTCAAGGCAAGCCAAGAAAAAGGTGGGCGACTCAAGTACCGCCTTGTTCACACGGGTCAGCATTACGACGCGAAGATGTCCGGTGACTTTTTTACGCAACTTGGAATTCCAGCGCCAGATGTGAATTTGGAGGTTGGTTCAGGAACGCAGGCTGAACAAACCGCCGTAATTATGACGCGCTATGAGAAATTGCTTCTAGATGCGCGCAGTGATTTATGTCTGGTTGTTGGCGATGTGACTTCCACCATGGCTTGCGCCATTGCCGCGCAAAAGTTGTACGTTCCCGTGGCGCACGTGGAGGGCGGCATTCGTTCGGGTGACTGGACCATGCCCGAAGAAATCAATCGCATGGTGACGGACTCAATCACAAATTATTTTTTCACCACTAGTGATGTGGCTAACAATAATTTGAAGAAGTCCGGCGTGCCAGATGAAAGAATTTTCTTTGTGGGCAACACCATGATCGATACTTTGCTTGCCAACATGGATCGATTGCAGCCGCCAGCATTTTGGAAAGACATGAATCTTTCAGCCGGCCAATATTTTGTGCTGACTCTGCATCGACCCAATAATGTTGACGGTGAAAATAAATTAGCTCAGTTATTGACGGCGGTAGGAACTGGCGCGAAGGGATCGCCCGTGATTTTCCCGGTACATCCACGTACCGCAAAAACACTCAAGGCCATTGAGGGCCTTCCAGCCAACCTACATTTTGTGGATCCGCAACCGTATCTTGAATTTAATTATTTAGTGAAGCATGCCAAAGCTGTCATCACGGATTCTGGCGGAATTACCGAGGAAACCACGGTAATGGGCGTCCCTTGCATGACGTTGCGTGACTCCACCGAGCGGCCAGAAACCGTGACTGTTGGCACCAACGAACTCCT
The DNA here is from genome assembly GCA_937919205.1 of uncultured Planctomycetia bacterium. Lineage (GTDB taxonomy): Bacteria > Planctomycetota > Phycisphaerae > Phycisphaerales > SM1A02 > SYAC01. Next base: position 520 of record CALFOZ010000239.1, on the reverse strand, counting down.
TGGAACGAATCCTTCAGCGCTTACTCCCGCCTTTGAGAAATTGTTTGCGGGTAAATGGAAGCGCGGTGCGATTCCGGAGATGTGGGATGGCAAGACTGGGCCAAGAATTGTGAAGCACCTAGAGCAACTGCTAGCCAAGTAAGTCTGCCAATGCACTTCCAACAGTTTGCGTTTGCCTGATACCTTTTGCATCTTGCAACGGATTCTTCGATATTGGCACACGCTACGGCACTTGAAGCCAGTCCAGATTTACGGACGGCTTTGGTTTCGCTTGCATACACCCAAAATTAATTTTGATGAAGCCCCAGGGCTGCGAGCGGTTGGCCACGCTTGGATTGAACCGACGGCGAAACACCAGACACAGTTTGGCGAAATGACATTTCGGTTTCTGAATCAAGATCAAACGCTCAGGGGTTCCGACGCATGGAATAACGCTGGTTGTGACAAACTATGGCTTTACAACCTGCATTATTTTGACGACTTGTGCGCCGTTGGTGCTCATGATCGACTTGTGTGGCAC
>CALFOZ010000238.1 GCA_937919205.1 uncultured Planctomycetia bacterium | reverse complement strand
CATACACACCAGGTCTTCGCGTGAGCGCCCGTTGCATCTATCGCACACGCCGCGCTTTGCCCACGGCGGGCAATGTGCAAGTGGCGTTGGGCGACCGCGTGCAAGGCGCAACCGTGATCGCATTCACGCATTTGGATGGCGATATCACGCCAATGAAAGTGGCCAGCCTGCTTGCGTGTCCGCCAAAAGATTTGCCTGCATTGATGTTGAAGAACGTTGGCGAGGCCGTGACCGCTGGCGAAGTAATCGCGCGCAGTAAGGGTGTGTTCGGCATGATGAAGACTGAAGTGAAATCCGCTGGCACCGGCACCATTGAAAGCGTGAGCGATTCCAGCGGCATGGTTTTTTTGCGCGGCGCTCCGCAACCGATTGAAATTGTGGCGCACGTGCCCGGGCGCGTTGTTGAAGTGTTGGCGAGCGAAGGCGCCGTGATCGAAACCAGTGCCGCGCTTGTGCAAGGAATTTTTGGCGTGGGCGGTGAGGCGCGCGGGCCGATTGCGCTGGCGTGTCGCGCGGCGGACGAGGAGTTGCACGAAGATTTAATTCGCCCCGAGATGAAAGGTTGCGTTGTGATTGGCGGTGCTCGCATGACGGCGACTGCAATCGCCAAGGCGAAATCACTTGGCGTGGCGGCGATTGTTTCTGGCGGCATGGATGACGCCGACCTGCGCGACTTTCTTGGTTACGACTTGGGCGTGGCCATCACTGGCAGTGAGAAGTGCGGGCTCACGCTGATCTTGACCGAGGGTTTCGGCGAGATCGCCATGGCGCGTCGTACATTTGATTTGCTCGCGGGCCATCAAGGGCGCGAGTGCAGTGTGAACGGCGCAACGCAAATTCGCGCGGGCGTGATGCGGCCAGAAATTGTTGTTCCTCTTGATGAAGCCACCACTTCAGCAAATGAAATTGCGCAGGATTCCGGCGGGGAATTGGCTGCTGGCGTGGTGGTGCGAATTATTCGAGATCCACATTTTGGTTTGATCGGCGCCATTACAGCTCTGCCCGAAAAGCCAGCCATGCTTGATTCCGGCGGCAAGGCGCGCGTGTTGGAAGTTGCGCTTGAGCGCGGCGGCGTTGTGACCGTGCCACGCGCTAATGTTGAACGTATCGCGACATAAAATTTCGGTTACATTGTTCAAATGCGCATCACGCACAAGATCCTTTGCAGGATCTTCACGAATCATTCGTGGAAGTGCGTTGCCACCTTTCTATGTATGGCGATGTGTTGCGCAAGCGCGTCCGCGCTGTTATCCAGTTGTATTTCAAACGCGTCGTTGGTGGATACCGCCATCGCCACGCCTACAACCACGACCGCGCCCCCTTGGT
>CALFOZ010000237.1 GCA_937919205.1 uncultured Planctomycetia bacterium | reverse complement strand
GGGTCGGGGTCTTGGCGCAAGATCTTGCACCATGAAAGATCAGTTGGCGCAAATACTTTTCGCACTTGTTCATCCGCGTCGCTAGACAACCGAGCGATGACATCTGCGGGCAAGTCATCTCGCATGGCGATTGATAAACGTACATTTTTATCTTTGTGCGCAGACAGGTGCCGCACAAGCACTTGTGACAAGCGCATGCTTTGTGCAATGAAAATTAATTCTGATTTCAGATAAATAAAAACTTGGGCTACCAATGCTTCGGAAAGATCAATTCGGTTTAAAACCGCATTTACCACCCACTTATGCACCATTTTTTTCTTGGCAAACTCAAATTCGCCAACGTTCCTAACGCACCACAAAAAGATATTGTCTGGAGTCTGCTGATTAGTAATAATATTTTTTACCAGTTTTTCTGGAAACTTTGCCATGAAGCGCGGATCCGCGGCCAATGCCAAGTCGAAGATGGAGTTCTGCACAAACTCACTGGTATATCGCTTGCCTAATTCCAACAGATCAGACATGGGCGTGCCGGGGTTGGCGGCTAGGGCTCGATTGACCTTGGGGTCTTTTTGTTTTTTTAATAGTTCCACCACGGAAGCGTTTATGGCGGGGTTGGCGGCGACAACGCGCGCCAATGCGGGTGACTGAGCCGCTAGTTTGCAAAGTTGATTGGGCGTGCTCTCTTGGTCAGCCGCCGCCGTGAGCGCTGAAGAAATATCTGATTTGGCTTTGGATTTGACCGATTGAGCCGCGGAGTGAACGGAAGTTTTTTTGGAATTTTTCTTTGCCATGCGGTTGACCTCACAAATGCGCGCGTGTTACTGCTGCATTCTGACAACTTGCCCAAACGGAAATTTCGCGGAATCGGCTCCGCCGGGACAGACTACCCAGAGCACATTGCGCGACGGCGCCTTCTTTGGAAATTCTCCATCGCCATCTGTGAAGTAAACGGCCAGACTGTCATGATCGACTTCCGCAATGGATTGGTGCTGAAGAAGATCCAGTTGCTCAAAGAATGGACAAAAACTTGTGCCGCCGCCGCCAATGGGAGTTGGAATAGAACGGTCGGCATCTATTTCAAAGGGGCCGTTGCATTGCGCGTCGGAATAAAATAAGCGGCAACGGATGGAGGGATACGAGCGCGTGATTCCGCGCACTTCGCCTATGAAACGCGATAGCAAGTCCTGATCGATTGAGCCGCTTGTGTCCACGCACACGTCCACACGCACGGTTTCAGTTTCAAGGGTTTCAATATAAAGACCTTGCC
>CALFOZ010000236.1 GCA_937919205.1 uncultured Planctomycetia bacterium | reverse complement strand
GCGTAGCCAAAGTAGGGAATGACCGCGGTGATGCGGTTGGCGCTGGCGCGGCGCAGACAATCTATATAAATGAGCAATTCCATCAGGCTGGCGTTCACCGGACTGCATGTGGAAAGCACCACAAAGCAATCGCGGCCGCGCACGTCCTCATCCAACTTGACCAGCAATTCACCGTCGGGAAAAACTTTGGTCTCGCCCGCGCCAATTTGCAACTCAAGATATTTCACAATGCCATTGGCTAAATGCAAACCAGTGGTGCCGGCGAATATCTTCAACGTTTCTTTGTCTTTGACGCTCATGATGTGCTTTCCATTGGTAAGCGATTTCGCGCGCGCAGAATTCCGTCCACTTCCGCAAGTTGCTCAGGCGTATTGATGCTGAGCACTTCTTCTTCAGGCACCGCGTTCATGACGGCGATATGTAAACCGCGCTTAAGAAGAAGTTCAAAGACATCGGTGATGTAGTACTCGCCGTTGGCGTTTTTGTTGGTGACAAGTTTCAGCGCCTCAAACAAAGCCTTGGTGTTGAAGAGGTAGTAGCTGGGATTGATTTCTTTCAGTGCCAGTTGCGCGGGCGAGGCATCCTTCTGCTCCACGATGCGCAGAAACTTTCCGGCGCCGTCGCGCTCGATTCTGCCGTAGCCGGTGGCGTCTTTCACAATGCTGGTGGCCAGGCTGGCGGCCGCGTTTTCACTGCTATGCTTTTGCCACAATTTTCGCAGTGTTTGCGCTTGAATCAGCGGGCCGTCACCGCACAACACAAAGACATTCTCGCCCAGCAAACCTTGTTCATACACCGAGCGCGCTTGATCAACCGCGTGGCCCGTTCCCTGTTGCGGCGACTGCATGACGCAGTGGCACGCGGGCTTGTCATTGGCGAACGTTGCTTGCACAACTTCGGCGCGGTGGCCAACCACCAGCACAATTTCTTTGGCGCCAACTTGGCGCGCGCTTTGCACAACCCACTTCACCATGGGTTGACCAGCCACCGCGTGCATGACCTTGGGTAAGTCGCTGTTCATGCGCGTGCCTTTTCCAGCCGCCAAAATAATCGCGGAGTCTGGTGAACTTGAAGTTGGGGTGGTGTGGTTGCTCATGCGTGGCTTTGAAATTGCGGCGACACTCAACACGCTTGCGCGCGGACGCTGTCTCTTGTGTGACCAGAATTGGCCCGCCTAGATTCGAACTAGGACAAGGAGAACCAAAATCTCCTGTGCTACCGTTACACCACGGGCCAAAATAAAATCTGTTTCAATGATATCCAATTTTATTTCGGATCAATCCATTTTGGATTGTGAGAAGCGTCTATTAAGTTGTGCTGAAGGTGTCGCTTGTGATTGTGCTCCGAGAAAGTCAACCTGAACCGAAGAGCCCGCACGCGCGGAACTCTTTTCGCGGCTCAGGGACCATTCCCCGCACCGCGGCTGTCGTCAAGGCAGGAGCGCCCGTCAGCCGCGACGGCACGCCCCGTGCGGCGCCGACTCTTGTGGAGTTCGTCACCGACGGCCCGAGGGGAGAAACTTTAGCCGAAATCTCTGTTCAACTCAAGACCTTGGGGCATTGAAAAATGAGCAGGGTTTTGCCGTGAAATAGAAGCAATTTGGGGGAGTGGAGTTAGGCCACCAAACAGGCGCAAGACTGTAGCAATCGAATGGATTGAACCCGGCCGGAGAGCCATGCGACTTGAATGCGACTGCCGAAGTCAACGCCGCCGGCGGGCAGTGCCAAGCCAGAGACGCGAATGGGCACGGCGGTGGGTTGGCCGTCAAACAGCACCACCAAGTCCACAATGTGATCGTGGTGAATTAATTTGCAGGTCAAGGCGATCAATTGTCCGTCAAGATGTCCATTGCCACACATCATATTGCACAACTCATCGGTTCAAGTGTAGGCACAACTTGAAATTGCGCAACGCAAGCGGGCTACTTGCCATGTGTGGACAAATGGACACAATCATGCGCATGTCAAGCGACGCGGATCTTTCGCCGGAATCTTTATTAGCCGCGTACGCGGGCGGCGCGTTTCCAATGGCCGATGTGGACACCGGTGTGGTTGAGTATTTCACATGCGATCCGCGTTGCGTGATTCCGCTGGATGCGTTTCGACTTCCACACACTTCACAGCGCGCCATTCGTGGAAGTTTATTTCGCATGCGCGCCGACACCGCGTTTGAGCAGGTGATGCGCGGATGTATGTTGCCGCGGCCAGGTCAAGAGCGCACGTGGATTTCGGAATCCATGGTTGCGGCCTATTGCAAATTGCATGAGTTGGGATTTGCCCACAGCGTGGAGGCGTGGCTGGATGACAAGTTGGTGGGTGGCTTGTACGGCGTCTCAATGGGCGGCGCGTTCTTTGGCGAAAGCATGTTCGTTCTGCGCAACGCTGGCGCCGGCAACGCCAGCAAGGCGTGTTTGCATTGGCTGGTCACGCACCTGAAATCAAGGCAATTCACACTGCTTGACAGCCAATATTCAAACCCACTGGTGTTGAGTTTTGGTGGCGTTGAAATACCCACTGCGCAATATGAAGCGCAGTTGGCGGCGGCGACGGATCTTGATGTGGCATTTTAATTTGTGCCGCGCGCGTTGTTCACGAAAATATTTTCTTTCAGCGCGACAAGAAAATCAGTGGGCGAACGTGTTGCGCACATTCAACTTTCCCTTCATGACTCGCCAAGTCGTGACTCGCCAAGTCGAGACTAGCCAAGTCGAGACAAACCAAGTTTTTCCAGCGACAGCGTTGCGCCAACCGCGTCAACGGCCTCGTAGCCTTTTGCGCGCAGTGCGAAAATAATCTCGCGAAAATCCGCGGGCACGGCCCCTGTGTATGTGACTTTCTCGCGCGACGACGGATGTTCAAAGCGCAACATGGCCGCGTGCAACGCTTGTCGATCCATCACGATGCGTTTTGTGTCGCCACTTTCAATGCCCAGCTCCGCGGCGGTGAGTCGCTTGCCGTCGTACATGTCGTCGCCCACAATGGGCCAACCCAAGTGGCTCATGTGAACGCGGATTTGGTGCGTGCGCCCCGTGAGCAATTCCAATTCCACCAACGAGTAGCCGTCATAGCGCTCAATGGTTCTATAAATAGTGCGGCTCTCCTTGCCTTCGTCGCCCCAACGCACCGCGTAAAGCTCGCGAATAGTTGCATGCTTTCCTAGCGGTAAATCAATCAAATCTGTCACGGGCTCCGGCGTTCCATGCACCAAGGCCAAGTAGCGTTTTTCGGTGGTGCGATTCTCAAATTGCTTGGCAATGCGCCAGTGCGCGGTGTCGGTCTTGGCGGCCACCATCACGCCGGTGGTCCAGCGATCAAGCCGATGCACCACGCCGGGACGCGCAAATTCTTTTCCAACTTCGCTTAGCGCACCTTGCGAGCGATGCAGAAAATGCCAAGCCAACGCGTTGATGAGCGTGCCGCGTTTGTAACTGCGCGCCGGATGCACCAACAGGCCAGCTTGTTTGTTCACAACAATGATGTCGCTGTCCTCATGCACAATGTCCAGCGGAATATCGTCAGGCGGAACTTCGCTTGAAGGCGGCGGCGGAAGCACTGCGATAATCGTGTCGCCCTTGTGCAACTTGGTGCTGGGCTTTGGAATGCGGCCATTCACCGTGATGCTTTGCTCATGGATCAAACGTTGCAGGGACGTGCGGCTGAGAAATGGAATGCGGTCGACCAAGTAGCGATCAAGTCGCTTGTCCAAGTCGCGTTGCAATTCAAACGTCACCTTGATCGGAGTGTCGTCGTCGCCTTCTTGGCCCTCATAGAGCGCCTGAAGTTGTTCCGGATTGATCTCGTTGGGCTCTGGCTCAGTCACCTTGACGCGGTCACTTTGGCGCCACCACGGGGGAGCCTTCAACGGGAGTTGCTGGAATTTGCGGCGCAACCGGCGCGTTCATGTTCATTGGCATCAACAAATTATCCGTGCTTGCCGATGTGCTCGCGGGCGCTCTAGGCTCCACTGGACGCGACGGCATGTCGCGAATGTTTGCGAGTTGTGGCAATGTTTCCTTGCGGTTCTGAGCGACTTTTGCCAACTGCGGATATGTTTTTGCGGCCAGTTCCTGCGCCTGAGTTAGAAACTGCGCCGCTTGCGTTGGATCATTTTTAGTTTCCGCCACGGAGGCGCGGCCAAACAACGCGGTCACGGTAAGCAAACTGCGTGGACCCGCGCTTTGCGAACCTTCGCTCACAACTTTGGCATACAGGCGATCGGCCTCGGCGAGATATTCAGCGCGCAATTCCGGCGTCACTGCGGCATCGGCCGCGCCAGCTTCGCGGTCAAATCGTTTGTTCATTTGAATAGACTGCATATACGCGTCCGCCGCGTTGATGGTGGCCAATTGCGAAATCGCGTCGGTGTCGGCGTGTTTGTTCGCGACTTCGATCAGCGCTTGCGGAGTTTGCGCCGAGAGAAACTCGGTCCACGCTCCATCGCGCGCCACGGCAACGCGATTTTCCCACCAGTTGAAACCCATGAAGCCGCACAGGATGAGCATGGCCAGCAGTAAATAGTTGGGTCCCTTGGTCTTGAGCCAAAAGAGAAAGTCGCTGTTCATGCGGCTTTCGGTGAGCGTGCCATGTTGAATGTCTTTGAGTCGGTTGTCCATAAGGAGCAAGAGTGTAGCGAGAAGCGGCCACGTTTAAATGTGTGGCGCCTATGCTGAAGCCATGAAAGGTTTGGTCGCCGTTGATCTTGATGGAACACTGCTTGATTCAAGCGGCAAGGTTTCGCCGCGCAACATCAAGGCCTTCTGCGACTTGCGCGACGCGGGCTACAAGGTTGTTCCCGCAACTGGCCGCTCGTGGCGCGAATCTCGGCGGGTTTTTGAGGTGATCAATGCCACGGGCATGGCCGTCACCTCCGGCGGAAGCGTGTTGAGCGACGCGGCCACTGGAAAGACCATCGAGCGCATTGTCATTGATCCCGCATTGGTCCGGCGCTTGACCTTGGCGTTGCTCGAGCGCGGATTGTTGGCGCACTTGTTGCGCGATCACGATTCAAGTTGCCACGATTATTGTTTGGTTGGAACGGGGCAAGTGAATCCAGCCACCGAGTGGTGGTTGAAGGCGCATGAAGTTGATGTGCGCCGCGTGGACACGGTTGATGATTTGGAGAAATTAGGATTTGATCATGTGCTTCGCGTGGGCGCGGTGGAGAGTGGCGAAGTGTTGGCGCCGGTATGCGCCGCCATGCGCGAGCAATTTCATGGCCACGCCAATATGCAATCATGGAGCGCCGTCACATCCAACTCCGCCATTGGAAGCGAGACGCATCTGCTGGAAATATATTGCGTGGGCACCGATAAGTGGACCATGATCCAAAGACTACGCGACCGTCATGGCTTGAGCAACGATCAGGTGTTCGCGATCGGCGATGGCCTGAACGATCTCATCATGGTTCGCGAGGCTGGTGTTGGAATTGCCATGCAAAACGCGCATGCGGAGCTTCGTCCATTGGCCAAACACATCGCGCCGCACCACCATGACGATGGTTTCGCGCATGTGGTTGAACACATTTTAAGCGGAGCCCTGAGCGCGCAATCGGTACGATCCGCAGTGTGAGTGTATTTGGACGCGATCAAACTGATGTCTGGACGCCGCCGGTTGTGCGCGCCGAGGGCTTTGTGCTGTGCACCGCGTTTGAAGCCATTCTGAAAGGCATATTTGAATGTGAGTGGCCAATCTCGGATGTCTACGCGCCGCGCAAGCCGCCACTGGACATGTTGTTTCGCGTGCTGGTTGAGCCGCGTGCGTTTGAAGTGGCCGAGCGACATGGATTGACTTTGCACGCGTGCGTGGACGCCACTCGGGCGGTGGAGTTGGCGTTGCGTAGCGCGGCGCAAGGCAAACGCGCCGTAGCATTTGTTCCCAACGATCAATTGCACTCCGCCATGGCCGTGGTGGCGCGCGAAGGTGGCGCGCGAAGTATTGGCGAGGGCCGCGCGGTTCTGGTGCTCGAGGACAATCCATATTTGTCATTCGCGGCGTGTCCATTGCAAAGCGCGTCGCAGTTGGAGTTGCCATGTTTGGCGCCAAGCACCGTGGCGGATTTGCGAATTGCAATTCAAGACGCGTTTCGTGTGGCGCATGGCACGGAGCGGACGGTGGCGCTGATCGCGCATGTTGGATTGCTTCGATCCATGGACACGCTTGAGGTGGAGCCCAATCGCGTGCTTGATCGCGCGGACGCGGCGTTGGAGTTGCGGCGCAATCGCCGGCCCACTCGCAGTGCGGAGCGCGAGGATCCTTTAGTCATCGCGCGTCGTTTCGAGTTGAATCAATTAAGCGCCATGCCATCGCCAGGTGAAATTGAGCCGTGGGGAATGATCGCCATGGGTTCATGCGTGATGGCCATTCGACATTTGCTGGAGGAGTTGGGTTTGTCCGGACGCGTTCCGTTGCTGGCGTTGTCCATGCCGCATCCATTGGACAGCGCGTCATTGATGCGCTTATTGTCGCGTTGCGCGAATGTTGTCGTGTTGGAGCCACGCCCCGGCGTGTTGGCGCGCGAAGTGTTGCAAGTGGCGGAGCAGGCGCGGCGCGGTGGTGAAAAAATCGCGGCGATTTGGTGGGATCGACTTCCATCGGATGGCGCGCTCGAACCAGTTTTGGAGATGAACGACGCCACGCGTCCATCTATTTTGGCGCGCAAGATCGCCCATCTTTTTAGCCAAATACGCCCATCACTCGCCCTGCAGGATCGCCTTGCCGAGGGAGTATTGCAAACCGAGGCCATTGAAGTTCCGGATCGAGGCGAGGGCATCGGCGTTTCAGGCGCGATGGATTCGTTGCGCTCGATCGTGATGGAGGTGGCGGAGCAATTCGCACTGCGCAACCAGGACGCCGAACAAGAGATGCGCACTGGAATTATTTTTGAGAATCATGACGCGCCGGAATCCGATCGACTTGTTGTGGTTGAAACTTGGGATCGCCGCCGCTTCGCGCGCGAGGGTGCCGCCGCGGTGCGGCAAGCCGCTCGCGACGCCAAGCCGCGTTTGATCGCGGTGTGCGATTTGGGCGGTGAAGATACGCCGGAGATTGAGCAACTCACGCGCGCCGTGATTGCGCAGGACTCTGCCGCCACGGTGGAGATTGTGCGAGGCGATTTAAATGATCGGCCCACCATGCGTGAGTTGCTTCGAACGGCCGCCCTGCGTGATGGCCTCACGGTGGTGATTGGGCGTGATGGTCCGCCGCCGCGGCGCGACGTGTATTTGCTCGATCGCGCTTTCGCTGAAGTGGACCGCTTGGGGTTTGTTCCACTACAGCGCGCCATTTGGTCCGCCGAGGCGGCGTGCGATGTGCGCTCGGCGGCGCCCTCGATCATGGTTGAAAAAGGGCTGGAACGCGGCACAAATCCGCTCAAATCAGAATTTAAAGTGGAGATGCTCGCGGACCGCACTGGAACGCAATTTCAATTTCACGCGCGGCCATTGCTTGAGCAAGTGGAGGTACTGCGAACCAAGCCGCCGCGGCCAGAGGAGTTGCAACCTGGTGCGCCGCGGCCGGCTCCTCCTAGAATTTTGCACGCCAACAGCGGCCGATGGCGCGCGCATCTTTCGGGTTGGCGCGGAGATCCTCCGGGATTGGCGGCTCTTGCATTGTGTGAAGCAGGCCGCTCCATGGGATACCGCGTTCAAGCGGTTTCGCAATCCATTCCTATTGGTCCAGGTCGGCGCGCGTGGAGTCAAGTTGTTTTCACAAGTCTGGACGCAATCGCCACCACAAGCGCCACGCAAATTCCCTACGGTGAGGCGGACTTGGTGATCGGTCTTGATCCAGTGGAGACCGTGCGCGCGTTGGGTCCCGATCCGTTTTTGCGCGTGGCCAAAAGCAACCGCACCTACTTGGTGGCCAACACTGGATTGCTTGATGATCAAGTGGACGCGGACGATTTCAAAGCCGCCGGCGAGTTGCCCATGGCGGCCTCGTACACGTGCCGCGTAGACGGCGTGCTGTTGATGGATGTCGCCAGCATCTGTCGGCGAACATTTTTAACCGAGCGCCTGACGGACTTGGTTTTGCTTGGAATGGCCTTTCAACAAGGCCTTATTCCAGTGAGTGAAATTGCCCTTGAAGCGGCGGTTCGCCGCATAGAGGGGCGCGGCTATGGCCGATGCGTGCAAGCCATGCAGTACGGGCGCGTACTTGCGGCGGAGCGAACGCGCCTGATGAATTTACCGCTTGGCGTTGGCGAGACTAAGGATCGTGGTCCCGAAGGTTTGGCGCGCTTGGTGCGTCGCATTGATTTGGAAATTTCCGAAAGTGGTTTCTTCGCGCGCCGTTCACGCGGACGATTTCGCTTGTTGATGCGCGAACTGTTGCAGGCCATGTCGCCACTTTCTGGAACGCGCACTGGACGCGCGGCGCGCCGCGACGCGGTCACAGGGCTTCATCGTTGTTGGTTGTGGGGCGGCATGACCTACGCGGAAACATACGCGCGCTTGTTGCGCGGATTGGCGCGCGCGGATTCCGCCAACGACGGATGGCCTTTGCTTGTGTACGCGCCGTTGCCACTTGCGGAGGTGATGTTGATTCGCGATCTTGTGTTCGTGGCCACCATGAGCACCAGTTTGGAGCAACGCAGACTCACTCGACGGCGACTTGATGTGCGCGCCGGCCGAGGCGACCGAATGGAGCGACGCTTCTTGAACCGCATTGAAGCCACGGTGTTTGGCCGCTTTATACGTCTTGATTTTCGCTCAAGTGATTGGCCGGCCAAGGTGATACGAACGCTTTCGTGGATGGTGCCGCTTGGTGTTCGTGGCAAACTTTCCCAGCGCGCCCAGCGCGACGCGGTTACGGAAATGGCTGTGCGTGCGGGCGCCGAACCGGAGCGGCGAAATTCTTGGGGCGCGTTCTTCGCGCGCCTGCATGAGTCGGCGGTGGATAGCACGTTGCTTGCGTTGGATGAGAAATCAATCCGCGCATTGTCCAGTGAGTGGCTCAGCGCGGCAGAAATGAACGCTGACAACGACAACTCCACTCTTGTCGATGCAAAGTCGCCATAAAGTATTTCGCCAAGCATCTCGGCAAATATCTCGCCAAGTTCCGCGCAGAAGCCGACGGCGCCAGATGCTCGTGACGTGTAGAGCCTTGCTCTTGCTCAACTATTGCCAGACTGTTGCCAGACTATTGTGAGACTGTCGTGACTTTGATTGTGTTGGCGTTTGCCGCGCTCAGGCGCGCGGCGTAGTAGCGGTTGAGCTCATCTTCACTTCATGTCGAAGTTGTCCGCATGCCGCGGCAATGTCGCGGCCGCGGCTGGCGCGAATGTGCACATTCACTCCGCGGCTTCGCAGTACTTCTTGAAATTGCAACACATCCTCCGTCAGCGGTCTGCGAAACGGCAAATCCGCCACCTCATTCCAGCGGATTAAATTCACATTCGCGCGCAATTTGCGCGCCAGAACGCTCAGTTCATCCGCGTGCTCCGGCCGATCATTGAAGCCGCCAAGAACAATGTATTCCAGCGTGATTTCGCGCCCCGTGGCGCGGAAATATTCATCGCATGCGTCAAGCAATTCCTCAATGGTGGAATATTCCGCCCACGGAATAATTTCTCGGCGCATCTGGTCGTTGGGCGCGTGCAAACTAAGCGCCAGCGTGACGGGAATTTCAAAGCCAACTAATTTGCGAATGGCGCTTGGAAGACCCACGGTGCTGACGGTGATTCGACGCGCGGAAATTCCCATGCCCCACGGCGCGTTCAAGGTGCGGATGGCGTCGGTGACCGCGGAAAAATTGGCCAGCGGTTCGCCCATGCCCATGAACACCACATGTGAAATTCGCTCCACGCCTTTGAGGCGGCCCAAGCGCCATGCTTGTTCAACAATTCGTCCGCGCGTGAGATTGCCTTCAAGTCCGCCAATTCCGCTGGCGCAAAATTTGCAACCCACGGGACAACCCACTTGGCTGCTCACGCACGCGGTCTTGCGCTCCGGATTTGGAATCATCACGCACTCGGTGGTGCGGTCCGCGCTTGGAGCGCCAACAATGGGCAACAACTTCGCCGCGCGCTTTGACGAGTCCGGCCACGCCAACAATAATTTTTGCGTGCCATCGCTGGCGCTCATCTCAGCCTCAACACGCCCTTGTTCAAAAATCATTTCCTGCTCGAGCCGCTCGCGATTCAGCTTGGAAAGATTGGTCATCAACGCGGGCGCGATCACGCCTTTGGTGTACACCCACTCCATGATTTGCTTGGTCACAAACGCCGGCATCTTGCGCGCCGCGACCCACTCTGCAAGCGTTGCTGGGTCAAACTCAAAGAACGCGCCGGCTTCCTTGGCGGCGCCGTTGGAGTCATTGGAAGTTTCTATTTCACTCACTGTGTCGCGCCAATGGTCAGGTCAACTGTGCGATGGGGAATGTTGCGTGACTCCAACCAATTGTGAAGAGCGGGGGCGCTGTCGGTGCGAACCACCTTGCAATTGCTCGGATCCACGCCGCGCTCGCGCATCAACTCCTTCAAAGTTCCAGGCAAGCCAAACTCAACTTCCTCGCGGTAAATGTCGCGCTGCTCAACTTCACCGCCAAAGCGCTCGATCAATTCAGCGATCAAGTCATGCACCAAATCTTCCGGCGCGCTCGCGCCCGCGGTGATCAGCGTGGTCTCCACGCCTTCAAACCACTCGGGTTGCAATTCGCTTTTGTCATCGATCAAGCGGGCCTTGGTTCCAACTTTCTCAGCGATCTCCGTCAAGCGAACCGAGTTGCTTGAATTGCGGCTTCCAACCACAAGCACCAGATCAACCGATGGCGCAAGCGCGCGCACCGCGCGTTGACGATTGGTTGTGGCGTAACAAATATCACTTGATGGCGGCTCTTTCAACAATGGAAACGCTGACTTGAGCGCCTTAATAATCACATCGGCGTCATCGGTGCTCAGCGTGGTCTGCGTGAGGTACACCAGTTTGGCGGCATCATGAATCACCAAGTTTGGAATATCGGCCGGACTTTGCACCACTTGAATTGCATCCGGCGCCTCGCCCCGCGTGCCAACAACTTCTTGATGATCAACATGACCCACCAAAAGAATTTGGTAGCCAACGCGCGCGTAGCGAATGGCCTCGTTGTGCACCTTGGTCACCAGCGGACATGTGGCGTCGATCGCGGTCAGTCGCCGCGCCGCGGCCTGCGCGCGCAACATGGGACTCACGCCGTGCGCGCTGAACACAAGAATGGAACCCTCGGGCACTTCGTCCACATCCTCAATAAAAATCACGCCGCGGTCGCGGAAGCGATCCACCACATGCATGTTGTGCACGATCTCGTGGTAAACATAAATCGGCTCGCCGGGGCACAGTTCAAGAAGTTGATCAACAACATCGATCGCCATGTAGACGCCGGCACAAAATCCGCGGGGGTTTGCAAGTACAAGTTTCATCGCCTGTGATCATAGTCATTTGCTTGGTACCTTCCTCATATGACAACTTTGATTCAATCTGGTCCAGTGGTCTACATTGACGGCAAATTCATGGCGCCCGATCAGGCCATGATCAGCGTGTATGACCACGGATTTCTCTATGGCGACGGCATTTTTGAGGGCATCCGCATGTATGGCGGAAAAGTCTTCAAGTTGGCGTCGCATTTGGAGCGCCTGTATGGCGGCGCCGCGGAAATTCGCCTGAAGCCAGTGCAGGACCGCGCGCAGATGGCGCAAGCCGTGCGCGACGCGGTCACTCGCAGTGGTTTAAAGGACGGCTACATTCGCTTGGTGGTTTCGCGCGGCAAGGGTTCACTTGGGTTGAATCCAAATCATTGCCCGACTTCAAGCACGATCATCATTGTGGATCGAATTCATTTGTATCCGCCGGAAATGTACGAGCAGGGCATGCCCGTCATTGTGGCCAAGCGCCCGCGCATTCCCGCCGTGTGCCTTGATCCCGCGCTCAAGAGTTTAAATTATCTCAACAACATTCTTGCCAAGGTGGAGGCTATCGACGCCGGTATGCATGAGGCCATCATGTTGAACTTGAACGGCGAAGTGAGCGAGTGCACGGGCGACAATATTTTTATTATTAAGGATGGCGTTCTTCACACGCCGCCGGTCAGCGCTGGGATTTTGCGCGGCGTGACGCGCCGCTTTGTCATTGACACGTTAGCGCCCGCCGCCGGCATGAAGGTGGTTGAGAATCCAATGTTGTTGAAGGATGTCTTCGCGGCGGACGAGGTGTTTTTAACTGGAACCGCCGCGGAAATCATTGGTGTTTCAAGCATCGATGGCAAGAAGATTGGCTCTGGCAAAGTTGGTCCGCTGACTCACAAGTTGGCCTCGGATTTCAAGAAGCGCGTGCAAGTGAACGCCCCGGAAGATTGATGATGCGCAACCGCGCCATCGCCTCCGTCTTCAATCGCTTCTCGCTTTCAGTTCTCGGGGTCATGTTTGTGCTTGGCGTATACGCCATTCTTGCCTCGTCAAAAATGGCCGGCCAGGCGCTTGGAACAATGGTGGTGATCATTGTTGCATTGATTTTTGCGCGCCTGCATTTCTGGCTTTGGACGCGCGCGCCGTGGCAGAAATTCTTCGCCGTGAGCACTTGGTTGTGCAATCTATTTTTAGTTTCGGTTTTTATTTCCAGCACTTGGAATTGGTCTCGATGGTTCAATCTTGACGGGGATGGCATGTACAAACCAGTGATTTGCGCCACGGTCTTTGTGGGGGTGGTGACCGATTGCATGTTGCTCTTGCGTCTTGGATTAAGAAAAACATTGGATCGTTCCATTCGCGCAGTCGCGGTGGGGCTTGCCATTGTGGGCGCCTTGCTTCTTATGGCTACGGTAACGTCCCAAAAATTCCAAGAATTTTTTGACGCGATATGGAAAGTGATTCCCTGGCAAGTTGGCGCCATCGTCGGCTTGATCGCGTTGGCCAGCCACATCGCCAGCGCCATTCTTGCTTCCATTGAAAAAGAAAAATTCTCCAAGTTGCCGGAGACTTTTTCAGAGCGCATGAAAGTCAGCATGAATTGCCCGCGTTGCGGAGATTTGATCCAGTCGCCCTTGGGACACTCCGTGTGTTCACATTGCAAATTGGCCATTCATATTGAGTGCGACGAACCGCGCTGTGAGTGCGGCTATTTGTTGCACAAACTGAATGGCGTGATTTGCCCCGAGTGCGGCAAGGACGTTCCAGAAAAGTTGCGTTGGAAGTCCGCGCAACAATCAACGTCATCCATGACCGCCGCAAGTTGACGCAGTGTGCAATCGCAATATGCATGTTGCGCCAAAAATGTGTTGATGCAGTTCGCTCGAATTGAATTGTGTTCATGCGTTGCGGCGAAATTATCCATGACGAATTGCAACGGCAATCACACCCGCAATTTCTGCCAGTTTCCATAATGAAAGCGCGCCAGGAACAACAGCCCGCGTACCGCCATCTCAATGCTCAGGCCCCACCAAATTCCGGCGAGTCCGTAGCCCATCCACACGCCCAGTGCCCACGCCAGCGGCAAGCGCAACAAGTAAATACTGCCCACCGTAATTCCCAAAATCCATTTCACATCGCCCACGCCACGCAAGCCTTGGCGCACGGTCATGCACAGCGCAAAGAACACTTGCACCACGCCGCAGGCCAGCAATAATTTTGGAACCTCCTCCAAATGCACCGCTTGGTCTGAAATAATCGACGCAAGCACTCTGCCTTGAGTGATAAAAATAATTCCCATCGAACCCATGAGAATCATGCCAATAAAAGTGCAAGCCCAAATCGCTTTGCGCGCCATCTGCGGATTTCGCGCGCCTAAATATTGTCCGGCAAGCGCGCCAGCCGCGGTTCCCATGGCGAAGCCCGGAAGAAATGAGAACGCCTCCCATTGCACGGTGATCATGTGCGCGCCGATTAAACCTTGGCGCGGCTCCAGGCCCGTTGCGCCACGCGCAATATCGCCAATGAATCCCATTAAAAATAAACTGGCGCCCCACATGGCAAGACCCTCGAAGAAATTTGGAATGCCCAAGCGCGCAATGCGCCACATGATTTTGCGCGTTGGTTTGAGCGTGTGTTTTTCTAAACGCAAATCTTTCACGCCCGCGGCCATCACCCACACGGTGGCAATTCCGCCGGCTATGTAACTGAGCGAAGTTCCCGCGGCGATTCCCCACACGCCCCAAGTTTCTGGATTGATCGAAAGTGGCGCGGGCAATGTGTGCTCGCCGTAGCGAATCACCACGCCAGACAACATCCAACTTGCCACAAGATTGATCATATTGATGCCAATCGAAATCCACGAAGGCTTGGCGGTTTCACCCGCGCCATGCAGGCACAACCCACCAACAGTCATTACGCCGCAGAAGGGCATGCTCCATGCGATCACCGTGACATAGGTTGTGCAATGCGCCGACGCCTCGGGGGTCAATCCGGAAATTGCGCACAGTGGCGCGGCCAACAACCACATGATCACGCCAACCAGCGCGCCCCACACAACGCCCAACGTCACGCTTGCTCCCAACGCGTCATACGCGTCTTTTTTATTTCCGCTTCCCATGGCGCGCGCAATAATGGCTTGTCCGCCCACGCCTAAACCAGCAAGCGCGATGCCCGTGAACCAACCCACATAGGTTCCAACTCCAATGCCGTCCATGGCGGGCACGACAATTTTTGCGGGCAAATGTCCGGCGAAGATCTTGTCCACCAAGCCAACACACGCCGCCATAAGTTGCTGTAGCAAAATTGGAAGCGACAAAATCCAAATCGCCGCCCACATGCTCTTGCCCGCCAGGCGACCGGCGCGAATCTGTCCATCTTCAATTGCGTCCGCATCCACTTCCGCCACGGCCATCAATCCATCGGCGGGATCGTCTGGACCGATCGCGGACAACGGAACATTTTTGTCCGCAACCGCGGCGCGTTCAAATTGTTCTGTTGACTTCATGACTCAAACCGCTTTCGCTATTTCGTGTTGCCTAGATTCTGAAAATCTTCCGGCGCGGTGGACGGTGCCAACTTGGACTCGTCCATTCCCACGGGAACCCCAGGCTTCTCAAAGGTCAGCGGCGCCCAAAAAGTGATGTAATCCCAAAAACCTTTTTCACGTTGATACGTGGGATACAAATATTGCAATTCCTTGCGAAATGGTTTTTTGTCGGCGCGATACCAACTCAACCACAAGCGCCGATCCAGCGCGAAATCATGGTCGGTTAAAAGTCGAAGCGAGTCATTTGCCGCCAAATTCACAGCCAACTCGCGCTGATCAATCATGGCGCACAGGGCTTGAAATGAATCATCCGCGGCGTACTGTCCCAATGCGATCGCAATTTCAATCCGCACCGAAGCCTCCTCGCCATCGTCCGTGCCGCGCGAGCACAGAATGGCGGTCATCTTTGGATCGTGAAGTCTTTGCAGGGCTTTGGCGGCGGCCACTCGAACGTATATATTTTTATTTTGCAATTGCTTGCCAATCAACTCAGCGTCGCTCACATCTCCGTGGCGCGCCAAGGCGTCAATCGCGCTCGCCTTGACCAGTGGATCGGCGTTGTCCTCCACGTAGATTCGATACATGTTCACATAGGCAATGCTTCCGCCCCAAGGTGCGTTGGCCAGCAGAACAGTTCCGCGCCGTTGATTTTCGGCGTCATATGGATCAAGCGCCCACTGCGCGGCCTGTGCGGGCGTGGGTGGTGAAAAAGAATTTGAGAGACTGGAGAAATCGCTCGACATGGATTCGCAACTTGCCATCAAGGCCGCGGCAATCAGCGCGAGATTTCCAAGCACAATATTTTTAGGCACAATGTTTTTAGGCACAATATTTTTAGGAACAATCGTTCCAAGCCACAATGTCACATTGCATTTCACGGCGGGCAGTATATGGTTGCGCATGGCTTCAACTTTCAAACTTCACGCCTTTGAATTGGGCCGCTGTCAAACCAACGCCTATGTGGTTGAAGCGGCTCCAAATCAAGGGCAAACAGGCACATCCGCATGTTGGGTGATTGATCCTGGCGAGTCGCCGCGGCCTTTGCTGAATTTCTTGCGCGACGAGGGGTTGAAGCCAGAAGCCATTCTTCTTACGCACGCCCACGCCGATCACATCGCTGGCGTGGACCAAGTTCGCGCCATGTTTCCCAACATTCCCGTGTTGGCGCACGCGCTTGAACACGAGTGGTTTCAAGATCCACAACTCAACTTGTCGCTCTTCATTGGCGAGCCTGTCTCCGTGTCAACGCCCACGGGCACGCTTGAACACGCGCAAAAAATTTCGCTGGATGAAATTCAATTTCAAGTTCTGCACACGCCGGGGCATTCGCCTGGGTCAGTGACGCTGTATTGCCCAGGCCAAAAGTTTGCCATTGTGGGCGACACACTGTTTCAAAACTCAATTGGACGCAGTGACTTTCCCGGTAGCGATCCAGATGTGCTGATGCGTTCAATCAAGGACGTGCTACTGACATTGCCAGGCGACACGGCTATTTATCCAGGCCATGGTCCAAGCACAACGATTGACAAAGAGCGTCGAAGCAATCCATTTCTGCGATAGAAACCATCGCAACAATTAGGGATACTGCTTGGATTTGCCGGAAATCACGTTGCTTTGAGAAGTGGGATTCTCAACTGGCATTTCACTTTTGCGCGCCGCGATCCACTTTGTCATGCGCGCGTCAAGCACATCAAGCGGCAGGGCACCATCGCACAGCAGAGCGTCGTGAAAGGCGCGCACGTCAAATGTGTTTGCAAGTTCCGTCTCAGCGCTTGCGCGCAGGCGGCGAATTTCCAGCTCGCCCAATTTGTAGGCGCACGCCTGGCCTGGCCAGCTGATGTAGCGATCCACTTCCCGTTCAATATTCAATTCACTCAGCGCGGTGTTGGCGCGCATGAACGCCACGGCTTGCTCGCGGCTCCAACCCAGCGCGTGCATGCCAGTGTCCACCACAAGTCTGCATGAGCGCCACATTTCATACAGCAAGCGGCCAAAGTCGTTGTAGGGATCGTCGAACAATTTCATGTCCATGCCAAGGCGCTCCGCATACAGAGCCCAGCCCTCCACAAACGCGGTGAAGCCCATGTCGCGGCGCACAGAGTGGCGCTGTGGCAATTCCTGCGTAAGCGCGATTTGCAAATGGTGCCCCGGCACCGCTTCATGCAACGCCAGCGGAATCATTTCATATTTGGGCCGCTGATTGAGCGCGAATGTGTTGGCGTAAAACCAACCGGGATTGCCCGAATCAATACTGCCTTGTTGGTAATACGCCGTGGTTTGACTGGGCGCCATGAAGCGCGGAATCTCGCGCACGCCGTAGGGCAAGCGCGGCAATTTTCCAAAAAGCGCCGGCAAGTGCGCGTCGATTTGTTTGCAAATGTCGCGATAGCCGCGTAGCAATTCCTCGGCGCTTTCAAAATAAAATCGCGCGTCGCCGCGCAAGTACGCGGTGAAGCGCGCAAAGACTTCGTCGTCGCTCAGCGCCGCAAGCGCGGCGTCCTTGGCGTACCAATCTGTCTTTCGAATGACAACCAACATCTCGCCGTGAATGCGCGCCACCTCAGCCAGGCCAATCGCGTGGATCTCTTGCGGCGAAAGCGTGGTGGTGGTTTGTTGCTTCAATCGAAACGCGTACCACTCTTGACCATTGGGTAAAGCCGCGCAGGCAATGTCATCGCGGCACTGCGGCACATATGTATCGCGAATGAAATTGCGCATAGCCACCATGGACGCCAGAATTTTTTCAATCGCCTTGTCCGCGCGCTCCAGCAATTGCGCGCGCATCTCTGGCGTCATATCGGGGTACTCGCGCAGAAATGGAGCTCGCAGTGTGTCCAACTTTCCCGCGATCACGGCCGCAAATTGCGCGTCAATTCCCTGCAAAATCACCTTGGCGGGCGTGATGTGTTGGCGCAACCCATCCTCTAACAACGCTTGGTCGTCGGCCAGTTGCTTGGGCACTTGCTCTAGGCGCGCGGCGTGCGCTTGTAAATCAGTAGCACGCTCAAACGGCATTCGATCACACATCTGCGCGATGGATTGTTGGGGCCCGCCAAGCGGACCAATGACAAGCAAGTGTCCAAGAAATTTTTGCGCCTGCACATCCAAAGAGAGATCGCGAATGACAAGATCAAGATCAAGCGCCTCCGATTCGCTCAACCCTTCTCGCGGCAGGGTTTGCAACGCCTTCAACAAACTCAGCGTCTCTTTCTCGCGCCGAGCGATAGCCCCAGCGCTGTGGTCGCTGATTCGAAAAGCGTCGGCTGGTCTTGCATTGGCGATCGCCTCCATTGGATCCTCGCGGTCGCGGAATGTTTGAATGGCATCAAAGGCCTCGCGCAACACGGCGGAATCAGTTGGGGCGGATCTGGTTGCGGGGGCAGGCACTGGAGCGATGGACTTTTCTGTTTGCGCTATCACTTCAGTGGGCGCTTTCTGCTGAGATTTCAAATCATGTGTCGCATTCGCAACGGCGTTTGAAGTAGTTTGCGCCATCGCATTGGGCTGAGCGTTCAGCATGAATACGCCCACAAACACAATGCACCACCAATTCACGCGCGTTTGTTTCTTCGTTGTCATGGTTTCAAAGTATCAGGAGTGCGGTTGCTGTCGCGCGATGAAATCCGCGTTGCAAACTGGCGCCAAACTGCTCTTGCAACACATTCTTCAATCGCGGCTATATTCTTGCCCCCTCACATGAGCATTCTTCCGCAAGAAACCCAACAAGGTTACACCCCGCCGTCGGTGCGGCAGTTTGGTGTTTTCTTGGACAATAAAGTGGGCAAGTTGCTCGACCTTCTGCAGAAGTGCGACGATCAATCTGGCGTGAATTTGGCGGCCTTCAGCATTTTGGATTCAAGCGATCACGCAGTTGTGCGACTCATCTTTAACAACGCCGACGCCGCGCGCCTGGTGTTGCGCTCCAATCATTTTACGTTCAGCGAAGTGGACTTGCTGGTGGTTGAATTGCCCGAGGGCAAAAGCCTGACCAATTTGTGCCTGCATTTATTGGGCGCGGAGTTGAATATTCGCTTTGCCTATCCAGTGATGTTGCGCCGCCAAGACGCGCCAACCGTGGCCATTGCCGTTGACGACCTCACGCTTGCCGGGCAAATTCTACTTCGCAAAGGGTTTCGCCTTCTGGGCGAAGAAGATTTGTCTTAACGGCGCTATCCTATTTTTTATTCCACCCCATTCAAAGAGAAAATCACCATGGCACGAATCATCCGTCTCAGCGCAACTGGTCCAATTAAAATAGAGCCGCAAGACAAGCCCATATTTATTTGCGCATGTGGCCTTACAAAAAACCCTCCTTTTTGCGATGGCGGCCACAAGAAATCCCGCGATGAACCTGAAGGAAAGTGCTTTGTCTACAACCCGGATCTAGAGCGCACCGAAGTCGCCGAGTGATTGCGTGAACGCTCGCGGCATGCCTGTAGCAAGCCCATGTGAAAATACTGAAAGTTTCTGTCAGCGCTTTAACTAGTGCATCAACCAGCGCTTCAACCAGCGCTTCAACTAGCGCTTCAACCAGCGCTTCAACCAGCGCTTCAACCAGCGCTTCAACTAGCGCTTCAACTAGCGCTTCAACTAGCGCTTCAACTAGCGCTTCACTAGCGCTTTAACTTGGGTAGATGGCCGACGTCTTTTCGGTTTCCCAAACGCGCACACGAACAAGTTCGCCGCCCACATCCTTGATGGGTTGCACCAACCAGTCGTGGCACACGCGCGCGATCATTTCCACGCTTGGATTCTGCTTGGCAAAGCTGGCAACATCGCTGTTCAAATGCTTGTGGTCAAGTTTGTCGATCACATTCTGGCGCACTACTTGTTCAAGTTGATCAAGCCGCACTTTGGGCGGATCTTGAATCAGAGTTCGCACCGAAACTTCAATTCGATAATTGTGGCCGTGGCCCGCGGCGTTGTTGCATTTGCCAAAAATCTTCAAGTTGGTGGCGGCGTCAAGATCGTCGCAATGCAGGCGATGGCTGGCGGCAAATTCAAACGACTGCGTCATGGTGGCGTGATTGGGCATGGAAACCTCGTAGAAGAATGAAAGAAAGTCGCTTTGCACAAGCGTGATGGATTGCAACGGAAAAGGCAGATCATTTTTTAAGGCACTGGCGATGGGCTTCAAGCACAATTCCTGAGCGCCCCCAAAGCGAAAGGCGTGGTCAAGCAAAGGCAGGGCACTTCGCCGCGTAATTTCATCTATTTCTGAAATGGAAATCAGGTATCCCGTGCGTGGATCGGGCTCGCCGGCGATCACAATTTCCAAGGAAATGTGGGCATGCCAACCTTGCGCGCTTGGCCACGCCGCGTAGGCATTATTTTTAGGGCACATCAGATCAACGGGGCGCGTTGGGGACAAGGCAAAGCGAACGGTTCGGCTTAGCAACATGTCCAAAGACTATCCACGCAATTCATGCTACGGCAATTATTTATAAATGAGCATATTTCACCAGCAATCTCCGCAAGTCAGATAAGCAGTGGCGCGCTGTAAAAATTGTTGTTGGCAAGCCTTGCGAATCAAACTTTTTGCAAAATATTAATTATTTCCTCTCATTTCTTGAATTTCACCGAGTATGTGTATATAGTCAAATTATTACCAAGCCCCCGGAAGGGCTCGGCGTGAGGCTTGCCTCCGCCGGGCCTTTTTTATTTGCCCGCATGAATTTCGCATGAATTTCGCATGAATCTCGCGCAGATACACCCGGCGTGGCTGTTGAAATTGCTTGTAGAAACAGGTGTTCACACTCAGCAAGCGCTGTGACTTCAGTGGGCTAGCATTGTCCGAATCATGGCGTTACAATTTCAAATACCTGCGGCGCTTTGCATTGTGTTGCATCTATGTTGTTGCGCCACGCCAACAGCGTTAGTCACGCCGGCATCAACTTCGGCGCCCATCGCCAGTGCGGTTGAAGTACATCTAGCCAACGGACTTTCAATTAATCAAA
>CALFOZ010000235.1 GCA_937919205.1 uncultured Planctomycetia bacterium | reverse complement strand
CAAGCCATTGTGGCCGCCAAACCCGATGTTGTTCTAAGTTCCGTTGTGGGCGACTCAGCGATTGCCTTCGCGCAAAAATTGCGCGCCGCCGGTATTCGCCCTGAGCAAACGCCCGTGCTTACATTTGCGCTTGGTGAAAACGAACTCAGCACCATGAAGCGCGACGACTTGGCCGGCAACTACGCCGCGTGGAATTATTTTCAAAGCATTGACCGCCCGGAAAACGCCAAGCTTGTGAGCGCGTTCAAGGAGCGCTACGGAAACGATCGCACCGTTTCCGACGTGATGAACGCCGCATACAGCAGTGTTATTCTGTGGGCGCAAGCTGTGCGTGAAGCTGGTCGCACTGATGTGAGTCAAGTTCGCTACGCGCTTCGCAATCAAAGCCTTAACGCCGCCGAAGGCATTATTGCGGTTGATCCTGAAACGCAACACACGTGGCTTCCCGTTTCAATTGGCCGCATTCGTCAAGATGGACAATTTGACATTGTGTGGAGCAGTAATACCGCCGTGCGGCCAGTTCCATTTCCAATTACGCGCTCACGCGAGGCGTGGGAACAATTTGTGGAGGACTTACACCAACAATGGGGCGGCAAGTGGGCCGCGCCAGCCAACATGGGCGGAGCGTCTGGTGGTGCAGTCACCGCAGTGGAATCAATCAAGCCGTCTAAAAAATCCCCCGCATCTAAAGGCAAGGGATCATCGCGATGAACCAATTGCCAGCGAACAATAGTGACGCGCGTATTTCCGCGCCTTCGCAAGCAGAAAAAAATGAGCAGTCCCACGCGCGTGGCGTGAGCGTGCACACAAAGCAACGCAGTATTGCCGCACGATTGCTCTTTTGGTTTCTGGCTATATCGCTTATTCCTTGCGCAATTCTTACAACCATTTCCGCACGCATTGCCACGCAATCACTGGAGAATTCTGCGCGCAACAATCTGGTTCAAATTGCCGCGGCCAAGGCTAATGAACTAGAGACCTACGCAACAGAACGCGTGCAAGACGGAACTGTGCTTTCGCGCGCGCCCGCGGTTATTAACGCGGTGCGTGAATTGACGGCCGCCACATTCCAAATTGCGGACACTAAGAATCAACAGGCCGCGTCGGCTGATTCCATTCGCGCGCCGCTTTCCGCCGAGGCGTTTCTAAAATATGTCGCCAACTCGTTCGAATACTCGCAATTATTGCTATTGGACAACGATGGTCGGATTTTGTTTTCACTTGATCCATCATTCTCCACAACCTCTTCAATTCTTATGGGTAATTTGGCGGCGACCGAACTGGCCGTTGGATGGGATCGCTCGCGCACATTACTGCAATCCGAACTTTCTGGATTTGAAACCTACGGAACAAACGCACAGCCCTTGGCGTTTATAACCAGCCCGGTGTTTGACAACGAACGCGTGATTGGGGTGCTGGCCATGGGAATTGGTCCAGAGCGAATTTGGAAAATGCTTTCAGACTTAAGCGGCCTTGGCGATACTGGTGAAATTGTCACAGGACAGCGCGTTGGCGAAAGCGTTCTTGTGACCACTCCGCTTCGATACAATCTTAACGCTGCATTCAAATTCAAATTTCTACTTGGCGCGGACATAGGTTACGCCGCACAAAAAGCAGCAAGCGGTAACCGCGGTTATGGAAACTCTATGGATTACCGCGGAGAAAGTGTTATCGCCGCATGGTGTTACTTGCCCAGTTACCGCTGGGGCATGATCGTAAAACAAGACGCCAGTGAGGCGTTTGCAATGATGCGCTTTCAGCGCAATCTCATCATTGGAATTTCGCTGGCCATTATTCTTGGCGTCATTGTGACGGCGCTGATTGTTGCGCGCAGTATTTCCAACCCAATCCGTACCGCCGTGCGCGTGGCCAAGCAAGTTGCCGCGGGCGATTTACGCGCGGATGTTGGCGAGACCAGCGATGATGAGACTGGCGCCTTGCTGAACGCCATCCAAACCATGACCAATGATTTGCGCGGACTCATTGGCCGCATTCAGAATTCATCCGTCACACTGATTGATATTGCAACCACCATGCAACACACCAGCGCGGAGCAGCAACAAGTGGTGGCGCAATATGGATCGTCCACCAGCCAAGCCGTGGCGTCGGTGAAACAAATTTCCGCCACCAGCCAGGAACTTGCGCGCACCATGAACGATGTGAACACCATGGCGGCCAGCACTGGAACCAAGGCGCAAGAGAGCAGTGCAAACTTGACCAACATGGAAGCCACCATGCGCCAGCTTGAAAAGACCACGGCTTCATTTGGTGAAAAACTTTCAACCATCAACGAGCGCGCCACCAAAATAAATGTGGTGGTAAGCACCATGGCCAAGGTGGCTGATCAAACCAATCTGCTTTCTATAAACGCCTCTATTGAAGCCGAAAAAGCTGGCAAACACGGTCTTGGTTTCTTGGTGGTGGCCAGTGAAATTTCGCGGCTTGCCGATCAAACAGGAACAGCCGCGCTGAATATTGAGCGCATGGTGAGCGAGATGCAGGTGAGCGTGAGCGCGGGCGTGAAGGAAATGGCGAACTTTGCGGGGCAAGTGCGCGGCGGCGTGCGTGAGATTGGCGATGTGTCTGTGAAGCTTGGCGAAATTATTTCCGCGGTGCAAAATATCACCAGCCGCTTTGGTGAAGTGACCCAAGGCATGTCCGCGCAATCGCAAGGCGCCGATCAAATTCGCGAGGCCATGGTTCGACTTTCTGAAGGCGCCAACCGCACCGCGGAATCGCTGACTGAATTCAACACCGCCACCAGTCATTTGCGTGGCGCGGTGGGCGACTTGAAGGACGAAGTGTCACGCTTCACTATTTAATTGTGGCGCGTTCATTAAATCACGTTGCAAAAATATTTATAGTACTGCCGCTTATGTACGCGTCCGCATTGCAAAACACTTGGTGTGAAATTGTGGAGCGCCGCATGCCTACGCGGCGCCGTCTCACCCACTTCAATCAATGTTTGGTTGGCGACTCTGGCGTTGGATCGCCCATGGCCGCGGCCTCGCCGTTGGCGCCGGTTGGCTTCACTGGCGGACGCTTGGCGCCAAAGCGCGCGGACAAACTAAGAATCATGACAAAGAACACCGGCACCACCAATTGATCCATGGTGCTTGAACCCAACATGCCGCCAAGCACGGTGGTTCCAATGGACTGGCGACTGTTGGCGCCGGCGCCCGTGGCGATTGTGAGCGGCAACACGCCAAGCATGAACGCAATCGCGGTCATAAGAATTGGCCGCAAGCGTTGATGCGACGCGTTCACCGCGGCGTCAATAATTCCTTCGCCACCTTCATATCGGCTCTTGGCAAATTCAACAATTAGAATTGCGTTCTTGGCGGCCAAACCAACCAACATGACCAAACCAATTTGCGCGTACACGTCCAGCGCCTTACCGCGGACGTGCATAAGTAGCAACGCGCCAAGCACCGCGAAGGTGACGGCAAGCAGAACGTTCAGCGGCAGAATCCAACTTTCATACAGCGCGGCCAACAGCAAGAACACTGCAAGAAGCGCGAATGCGAAGATAATTGGCGCATAGGTGCCCGATTCAATCTGTTGATACGTGGTTCCAGTCCACTCATAGGTCACGCCGTCTGGAAGCGTGGCCGCGGCAACTTCTTTAACGGCCTTGATGGAATCACCGGAACCATATCCAGGACCCGTTGCGCCATTCATCTGAATGGTGTTGTACATGTTGTAACGCGTTGCGTTGTCCGTGCCAACTTCCACTGAATAACTAATGAACGATGAAACGGGAACCATGTCGCCACTTGAATTCTTGACAAACAACTTCATCACGTCGGTCAAGTTCATGCGCTGTGAGGCATCGGCCTGAACCATGACGTTGTACACCTGATTGAATTGGTTGAAGTTGTTCACAAACGACTGGCCAATAGTTTGGCCTAGCGTGTCGAACACGTCGCCCATTGCCAAGCCGTAACTAAGCGCCTTGGTGCGATCAATAGTGAGGCGCAGAATTGGAACCTGGTCTTGGAAAGGCGAACTAATGTTGGCAACTTCAGGGCGTTTCTCTAGTTCGGCGGTGAATGCGGCGGCGGCCTCTGAAAGCAACGGATAACCAATGCCGTTGACATCTTCCAATTGCAACTGCCAACCAGCGACAGCGCCCAAGCCCGGAATAGGTGGTGGCGGGAATGCAAAAACGTTGGCCTCTGGAATTTTGAACAACTCCGGGAACACGCGCATAATAATTGCGCGCGCGTTCTCAGTGATTGGATCGCGTTGATCCCATGGTTTCAAAATGACAATGATGAAGCCAGCGTTGGTTGTGGAAACCGTCGTGAGAAAGTTGTAGCCGTTAATTTGAATGACATCCACCACGGCTGGATCGCGCTTCACAAGCTCCAACACTTTGGCGCTGACGGCTTCCGTTCTTTCCAAACTTGAACCGGATGGCAACGTCATGCCAACGAAGTAGTAGCCCTGATCCTCGTTGGGAATGAACGCGGTTGGCGTGCGCTCCAGCAGATAGACCACACCCAACGCTCCAATGACAAACGTGGCGGCAATGATGTACCAGTGGTGTGAAAGCCAGCGCACAAACGTGGAGTAACGCCCAGTGCAATACTCAAAGCCTTCGTTGAAAATGACAAATGGACGGAAGGTGGTTTTGTGCGGTTTGTGCAGAAAAACGCCGCATAACGCCGGTGACAGCGTGAGCGAATTGATCATGCTCAGCACAATGCTAAACGCAATAGTGAGCGCGAATTGGTTGTACAACTGCCCGGTTATTCCAGGCATCATGGCCGCAGGAATAAACACCGCAAGCAACACGGAGCTGGTGGCGACAATCGGACCCGCAACTTCTTTCATGGCGCGCTCGGCCGCAATCTTTCCATTAGGCGCGCCAAGTTCAAGTTGCCGGTACACATTCTCAACCACAATAATTGAATCATCCACCACCAAGCCGATGGCCAGCACAAGTCCAAGAAGCGTGAGCGTGTTAATGGTGAAACCCGCCGCCATCATGATGGCAAAGGTTCCGATGATTGAAACCGGAATGGCGATCATGGGAATAAGCGTGGCGCGCCAACTCTGCAAGAAAATAAAGATGACCAGCAGAACCAATAGGCCGGCTTCGATCAGCGTCTTCACCAGATCAGCAATGGAGGCCGACACGAACGCGGTGCTGTCATAGGTCACTTGCCACGTCACGCCTGGCGGCAACAGCGGCTCGATTCGTTTCATCTGCGCCTTGACCGCTTCCACAACGGCATAGGCGTTGGCGGTTGGCAATTGATAAATGCTAATTGTGCCCGTGCTTTGGCCATTTCTGGTGCTTGTGGTGTCGTATTGATACGCGCCCAATTCAGTGCGGCCAATGTCGCGAATGCGCACCACCGCGCCGTTGGTGCCACTGCGCACAATGATGTCGCCAAATTCCTCTTCGCTCATTAGGCGACCCTTGGTGATTAAGGTCAAGTCGAAACCAGGATTACCAACCGTTGGACTTGCACCAATACTTCCAATGGACGCCTGTTGATTTTGATCCTTGATGGCCGCGGTCACATCGTCGGTTGAAATACCAAGCGCGGTCATGCGCATTGGATCCAGCCACACGCGCATGGAATATTGCAACAGACCAAAGATGCTGATGGTGCCCACGCCATTCACGCGCGCAAGCACTGGCTGTACAACAATGTTGGCGTAGTTGGAAAGAAACTTGCTGTCGTAGGTTCCGTCGGTGGAGGAGAGCGACACCACAAGCGTCATGTTGGTGGACTGCTTGGTAATGGTCACGCCAAGTTGTTGCACTTGTTGTGGAAGCTGAGCGGTGGCGGTTTGCACGCGGTTGAGAACATCAACCGCGCCAGTGTTCAGGTCATATCCAACTTGAAACGTAACGGTGATCACGCTGTTGCCATTGTTGGTGCTGTTGGAAGACATATAAATCATGCCTTCCGCGCCGTTAATTTGCTGTTCCAGTGGCATGGTCACCGAGTTGGCAACCGACAACGCGTCCGCGCCGTTATATGTGGCCGTCACCTGAACCGTTGGCGGTACAACATTTGGAAACTGCGAAATTGGCAGTACAAACATGGCAATAGCGCCGGCCAGTGCGGTGATGATCGCAATGACGCTGGCGAAAATTGGACGGTGGATGAAGAAGCGAACCATGGGGGCGTCTGCGTGGTGGAATTATTTTTTCGCGGGCTCGGTAGCGGCTGGCGCGGCGGCGGTTGGCGCGGCGGGAGTTGCGGGCGCGGTTGTCGCGCCGGGTTTAGGAAGTTGGTTCATATCAATAATCTTGGCTCCGGGCTTCAATCGTTGAATGCCGTCCACCACAACGCGGTCGCCCACGTTGGGACCGCTTGAAAGTTCAATCAGGCCTTCGATTTTCTTCATCACCTTTACTTGCACCGTCTCAACGGTGTCATCGGCTTTGACGCGCCATATATAAAGATTGGTCTCACGTGCAAACACCGCGTCTTGCGGAACCACCATGACATTGGGTTCCTCACCCAAGGACACATTCACTTTCACATACACGCCTGGACGGAAGATGAGGTTGGGATTCGTAAACTCAACGCGCATCATTAAAGTTCCAGTTGATGTGGAAGCTTGATTGTCAGAAAAGATAATTTTGCCTGGGGCTTGAATGGTGTCGTTGCCGTCAAATGTCACCGTGGCTTGCAGTGGACTTTTCGCCATTAATGCCGAGAATTTGGGCCATTCCGTGGCTGAAGGACTGAACTCCGCCCACATGGGATCAATTTGCACAAGCGAGTTGAGATTGGTTGTGTTTGTAGTTCCAACCACGGCGCCTTCAAAGAATTGACTGGCTCCCAAGATGCCAGCAAATGGACTGACCATGGTGCAGTAGGAAAGATTGATCTTGGCGGTGAGAACATTGGCCTCGGCCGTGATCACTTTTCCTTGATCGGTTTCAAAGCTCGCGACCAGTTTGTCAAAATCTTGCTGACTGATGGCGTCCGTTTTAAGAAGCGGCGCGTTGCGCTCCATTTCCTTGCGGGAATAATCGCGCTGAGCCACGGCTTGCACAAGCGTTCCTTGCTCCGAAGCCAGCGTGGCCTCGAATGGTCGCGGATCAATTCGATAAATCACTTGATCTTTTTTGGTGACAGTTCCATCGGCCACGCCCTGCTTCAACAAAAATCCTTCAACGCGCGCGTCAATCTTGATCATGCGCGGCGAGACGGCAAGACCGGGATACATCTGGTCCAAAGGAACGGTCTGAGTCACCACAAGAGCCGTGGTCACGGGCACGCCATTTGGCCGCATGGGTGGCGCGGGCGGACCGCCGCAGGAAAGAAGCTCGGCTGATGTTGCGGCGATAAAGATGGTGGCGATGACTGATCGCTTGAATTGAAGAGGGTTCATGGTGTTGTTTGAGAGCGAAACCGTCGAATATTTAGTTTACAGTTGTATGGTGCCCGCCGCCACCACGACGACCGAAATCATCGCGCCAGGCGCTGAGCGAGTTTTACATCTTGGTTCATGGTGGCAAGTTTTTATTGCGGAACTTGCGCCCACACCGGGACGCTTGGGTTCCACACTGCGCGCCACCATTGCCATGCTTGTTGGAATTGTGTTGATGGCTTTGGTTGGAAATTCCGCGTTCATTATGTGTCCAGTCACGGCCATGACCGAAAGCACGCCGGGCACGTTGCATTCGCCTGGACTTTTACTACGGCGAATTCTCACCAGCGCGGCGTGCGGCGCGTTCTCCATTATGTTGGTGGCGGCGTTCGCGCAAGCGCCCATGTTGTTGTTCCTGGGAATTCTTGCAGGCATTTGGTTGCTTCTGTATTTAATAAAACTGTTGCCGGTGGGATCATCCGGTTTGCGCGTGGCTATTTGGACGCTGGCCCCGCTTCTGTACGCGCCGCTGACCGACCCGACGCATTTTGAAGTGATTGGAATATTGTCGGTGCTTGGTGTTTCAAGCGGCGTGATTATTTCGTACTTGGCCGCGCTGTTTGTTTTTCCTGGCGCGGAGTCGGTGCGCATGCGTTATGCAATTGATGGATTGCTTGCGGAGCAATCGGCCAACATGCGCGTGATTGCAGAGGCCACGCGCGCTGGTGTTGGCGATGATGGCGCGCTTGAAAAACTTGCGGATACAATTTCGCCGTCGGTGCTTGCGCACATTGCGGTGTTGTCGGATTCCATTGCCACATATGCGACCACGGATTCCGCGTTTCCAGAATTGGTACCGCTGACACGCGTGGCGTCGCTGTCGGATTCTGCCACGGTGCATTTGAATGCGTTGGCGCGTGAAGGTTTTCAAAGCGAATCCGCGCGCGCGGCGGCAAGCGATTTAGCCTTGGAAATGGCTGACTTTTTTGATGGCGTGCGCGCCATGTCATACAAGCGTCACTGGGCGCGCTGGGGCGATCGCGCGCCGGAAGTGGCGGCATTGGTCGCGCGCGCGGAAGCCATGATTGCTTTTGGCGACAACTTGATCGAGGAACTTGGTGATAACGCGGATGACTTCACGCTGAGCATTGCCGGATACGCGCGCCGCGGCGGTGGAATGTTTCGCGGGGTGTTGACGCAGGCTCCATTGCCGAAGAAATTTGGTTCGAGCGCGCTGGCGCTTCCACTTGGATTTCCGCCCAACAGTCCGCTGGGAAAAGCGCCAACTATTGAAGCCGCATTGACACACTTCAACAAAGACGCGGCGCTTGGCTCAAGCGCCGCGGTGTTTGGTCTTGCAATTGCGCTTGTCATCAGCGCGCTGTTTTTGC
>CALFOZ010000234.1 GCA_937919205.1 uncultured Planctomycetia bacterium | reverse complement strand
GGATGCGTTCCTTTGGCAACCTGCGCGTAAAATCTGTAGGCATCCAAGCCAATTTTCTCAATCACCGCCTGCATCTTTGGATCGTTGTCCATGGACACGGGCGCAAGCAATCCGCCGGCGTTGTGCGAAGTTAAATTTTCAAATCGATCCGCCACGATGGTGATGTTGGTGTAGCCCCGCTGAACCAAGTCGTAGGCCGTGAACAAACCAATCACGCCCGCGCCAACAATAGTGATGGGCGTGTCCTTCTTCAGGTCGCTTGCGTAGGGTGATGTGACAAGCATTTGATTTACATACTCCGCCGAACCCGGCGCCAATGTCCAACCACTTCCGCCGTGACCGTAATCATGCGCCACAACTTGGTCGCCAATTTTTTCCACACTCAACTGCGGCGAACCGTGGCGCATGGGGCGTTCACACAATATTTCCTTGCCTAAATATGCTTGATCCAATTTAGGCGGAGTGATTTTTCGCGCCTCTGGCGTGGCGGATTGCGCCCATCCACATGAAACAAAAATAAGAATTGAAATAGAAAAGGAAATAGCGGACAAATATTTTCGCATGCTTGCTCCTTGCAGTTGATTGACTGATTGTTTCACGATACAAATCTGCCCGTGCTTAGACAACCTCTTTAATTTCGCGGAATAATTTCAGACTCGCCCATTTGGTGGCAACCCTGTTGGCCTTCATCCCAAATCAAGCCACTATAGGGATTCCGATTTCGACATGAGTCTTTTTAATATTTTAACTGGAATCAGGTCGGGCTCTGAAATGTTGTTCGTTGCGCTCGCCACTACTTCCGCCTCCATGATGATGGAAGACTTGCCCACGCTCGGCAAGCAATGCTCTGGATCTCCCGTGTAAACGCACGCGCGGCATGTTGCTGGCCTGACATCGTAGATCGAACACGCGTTGTCTTTTAAGAACACGCATGCGGTTTCCGATTTAGGGCGATGCTTCCAATCGTCCTCTGTGAAATCGCGCTGTTTCTCCATTTTGATTTTATCGAGCGTGGATAAATCAACCTTGCTTTCAATGAGATCCATTTCATCGTTGGAAAGAATTACGGGTTGATGACAGCAATTATTACAACCCGCTTTGCAGGAAAGAACCATCAGGTGTTTGGTGATCGCTTCTGTAGTTTTTTCATCTTGCGCTTTGTGAAGCGCTTCCGCGCGATTTGCCCCGCGAGAGAATCTTCTTTTCACGTCATTGATAATCGAAAGGATCTCCGTGACCACCACTCTTCGAAACACAGGATCTCTTTGCTTCAGAACGCCAGTAATTTTATTTGTAAGCCAGATTTTTTCCATAGTTCTGTAAGTTACAACATGGGAAGCTGACGAGGCGGTCCGTCATCACCAACACATTGGATTTGTTTCCGCACATCATTCTCTCCTACGATCAGTGCAGCCATGCGGTGTTGAAGCCGAGAGACCAGCGTGCGCGTAGGAATGCCGAGCGCCACACGCGCAAGGAGATTCGGCATTCTTTATTTCAGGTGCTTGATCTCGGAATAAGCGCCTGTAGTTTGAAGCGTGATGGTGAGTGACTCAGAGCCGCGGTTCTTCCAGTACCAGCCGTGCTGACCATTGAAGGCGGCCTCAATGACGCCTTCATCACTTGCCTTCGTTCCTTTGCCGTAGCCGTGATAGTTGACATTGGCTTGCGCAGAATCGCCGTGGTTATCAAATTGAACTTGGCCACCACTGCTGAACCATTTGTAATTTACTTTTTCGCCCTTTTGAAGAGTCACTTTTATTTCAGTGCTTTCACCGGGCGCGAGCGTAACTTTCATTTCATCACTGCGCTGCTGAACCGCGGCAGAAAGCGGCGCGGCTTTCTCGACTGGCACGGCAACTTCCGTAGCGGGCTTCTGGCGCGCACTTTCTTCAGCAAGCCCCATTTTTATTTTGCCCATGCTTGTCAATCCCATGATCTTGCCTATTCCAGTGGGATCAATTCCATATTCGGCTGGCATCACCACGGTGAAAAGCAACACGGCCGCGGTTGTGGCGGCAAGAATGGTGGACTTTAAAAGTTTCTTGGCCGAAGGGAGTTCTCTATCGATCGGTATATTTGTGTTGTGCATTGAATTAGTCCATTTATAATGTGTTCACATACTTAGGAAACTATGTAGCCAGTGACTTGGTATCCCATGAGCAAAAAGCCAAGCATCATCATGATTGCATTGGCGAGGTATGCGTTGCGCATAAATCCTAGTGATTTACGCCAATAATTGATGGCGATCAGAATGGCAACCAAAGCCAGAATTTGTCCAATTTCCACACCAATATTGAACGAGATCAGATTGATCAGCAACCCATCCGGAGACACTTGGTAATCCAAGATCTTGGTGGCAAGACCCAATCCATGGAATAGACCAAAGATAAATGTTGCGGCCTTGGTGTTTGGTTGGAAGCCAAACCAACGTTGAAAGGCACCCATGTTGTCTAGAGCTTTGTAGACCACGGAAAATCCAATGATTGCATCAATGAGATAAGCGCTGATGCTTATATGCAGTAGCACGCCAGCAAGCAAAGTTATAATATGACCAGTGGCAAAAAGCGTGACATAAATCCCGACATCCTTCAGACGATAGAGGAAGAAGATCACCCCAAATAGAAATAATAAATGGTCGTATCCGGTCATCATGTGTTTCGCCCCTAGGTAAATAAAGGGAATGATGTGAACGCCTGATATTTGCGAGATATACCCCTTGTCGCCATCAGTGACGCCGTGGGCAAAGACATTCACTGGAAGGACAACGAGCAAGCCGAAGAACGGGGCAACGGATAGAAGAATATTTGTTTGTGTCGCGCGAATTGCGCCTTGAAATTTATAATCCGACATTTTGTTTCGCTGGTTCGTAAATAGGATTGCGCTACTTCATAGAACGGACTTTGATAGTGATACTACAGCGCCCACTTGATACGAATTCGATTTTCAAGTGCCGCGGGTGGGCGTAAAAACGAAAAGCATTCACCCGCCAAAATGTTGCGGTTAAAAAAACACCGCCGGTCTTTCATAGACCGGCGGCAAATGCATTGTTCATGCCTCAACGAATCGAGGCG
The DNA here is from genome assembly GCA_937919205.1 of uncultured Planctomycetia bacterium. Lineage (GTDB taxonomy): Bacteria > Planctomycetota > Phycisphaerae > Phycisphaerales > SM1A02 > SYAC01. The sequence continues at coordinate 11,419 of CALFOZ010000234.1, read as the reverse complement.
TGCATCTCAATTCATTATTTACTTAGGCAGCAACACGCTGTCGATGACATGGATCACGCCGTTGTCACAGACAATGTCCGTGGTCACAACAGTCGCTCCATTGATATAGACTTTGCCATCTGTGAATTTCACCTCGACTAACTGTCCATTGACCGTCGTCGCAGATGTCATCTTCATAACGTCCGCCGCAAGATGCTTGCCCGAGATGACGTGATAGGTCAAGATTCCGGTGAGCGCGCCTTTCGCCTCAGGCTTGACGAGTCCTTCGACCGTGCCCGCTGGGAGTTTTGCGAATGCTGTGTCTGACGGTGCGAGAACCGTGAATGGTCCCGCGCCCTTGAGTGTTTCGACCAAACCGGCGGCGGAAACTGCTGCTACCAGTGTCTTGAACGTACCTGCGCCGATTGCTGTATCTACGATATTTGCCATGAAAAGAATCCTTCTTTGTAAGGAAGTCGCACTCAAATCAACAGGCCTGAACAGCCAAAAGCTGGAAGAGATTCCGACTCCAAGAGTTGGACTGTAGGCGGCTAAAATGTGAATAGATTAATTTTCTGTGGATCATGAAAATCGTGCATTACCAATGCAATTCTTGAATCGGGCCGCGAGATTCTCAGGCGACATCCACGGCGACTTTGAAATCTTTCAAGTGACATGTGTCACAGCTACTTCCGCGCGACCGATCGCACTCAAATTAGCAATCAGATCTCATATTCATAGTCCGGCATCGGATCATCAAGCCACGGCTCGGTGATCTGCGCGCGGTTGAGTGTGCGTCAGCGCCGAATGGGTTTCACTCGCGAGTTTGCCTTGAACCACTTCGCGAGGTCGGCTTCGGAAAGTTCCCCGGCGGCCAGGGCGAGAAAAGTTGCCGCTGCGTCCACCTCGGTCGCAGTCATCCGCACGCCATTCAACTCCGCGAACAAGAACGAGGCGATCAGCGCAATCCGCTTGTTGCCATCATGAAATGGATGATTCTTTGCGATCCCAAAGGCGAGCGCGGCCGCGAGGTCGTAGACGGTCGAATCAACTTTATATCCCGCCTTGTTCTTACAGCGATTGAGCGCGGAATCGAGCAGGCCTCGATCGCGAATTCCCGCGAGACCACGATGCTCGGCGAGGGACTCCATATGCAGTGCCTCGACAACACTTGGCAAAATGAAGCGCCAAGAACGAATAGGTCGCGACGAAACTGCGGCTGTCTTTGATGTCTTGCGGCTCGTCTTGCGAGTGGTTTTACGAGTGGGCTTGCGAGGCGTCATTGCGCCAATTTCCGAAGCGCGCTTCGGTATCGACGAGCGATAGAACGACCCGCCTTCAGCTCGGCCTCAAGCGCCGGGTCGTACGGAGTCAATTCGATTCCCCTGGGAGTCTCGACAACGTGCAACTGATCGCCGCGAGCAATGCGCAAGCGCACGACAAGTTCCTTCGGCAAGATAATTCCAACCGAATTTCCGACAGCTGTGACTCGAATAGCACTCATACGAAAAGTATAACGTTTGTTTAACACAAGTCAAGCTGAAGCGCACCACAAATTTCGTGGCGGCGAGAAACCAATTTAAAAAATGGCTTTCCCTGTTCTTATTTTAAAAAGGTGTAGGGCCCTTGACCTGCGTGACATTGAATTTTGGAATGTTATTCATATGTTCTTTGGGGTATTGATTGGAGTTCGCTTTTCCAGCGTCGCGGGCGAGCGCCCGACAAGTCCACTATGAAAAGGCGGTTTCGTGACTTCCCACGGGCCATCCTTGTCAACGCTGATGATGGTGTCGCCGTCGAATCTGAACAGCCCTTGCCAACCTCCGAGCCAGAATCGTCCTGATCGATCCTGGTAAGTGCACTGAATTGCGTTGGTGGTCAGGCCCTGGGCTTCGCCGAAATTCGTGAAGGTCTTGCCGTCGTAGCGGTACACACCTGAGTTCTCGATCGGGAACCAGATGTTGCCGGCAGGATCTTCGTACAGATCCCACGCTTCCGTGCCGTTCACGCCGTCCTTCGCGGTGATGTGCGTGAACCTCTCCCCGACGCGATAACAGATGCCGTTGTGATGGGTCGCGAACCAGATCCGTCCCTGACGGTCTTCCAATATGTCGTTCACCGAATTGTCGCAAAGGCCGTCCGCCTCCGAGATGTTCGTGCATGATTTGCCGTCATAGACGAACGCTCCGCCGGCCGTGCCGAACCACATGCGCCCCCCCTTGTCTTGCATGATGCACATCACCATGCGCTCGCTCGTGACACCGACATCCAGATTCGGTTCAACCGCAGGCAGGGGGAACGCAGTGAACGTCTTCCCATCGAACCGACTTACGCCGCCGAACGTGCCGATCCAGAGCAGTCCATCGCGGTCGATGATGATGCTCCAGATGTCGTCGTTCGCAAGACCGTTTTCGGTTGTGTACGTGGTGAACTTGACGCCGTCATACTTGATCAATCCGTGGTCCGTGCCGAACCACATGGCGTCATGCTTGTCCTGAACGATGGCACGCACCGCTTCGCCGGGGAATCTTTTATTCACGCTGAAGAACTCCACTACTTTGCCGTTGTAGCAGCCGACGCCATCACCGTTGGTCCCAAACCAGAGACGCCCGCTGCGGTCTTCAAAGATGCGTCGAATGAACGGACTGAGCGGCGTCTTCGCCGCGGTCGTTGAAGGACTCTTCGTTGTTGGCGGCGGTGATTGCGCAGAGGCGAGCGACTCGGCGCGCTGCTGGGCGCAACCGGACAGACACCCGCAGAGAAGCATCATGAACAGGACAAGTTTGCTAGCGCTCATAGAGAATCCTAATGTCCCGCCGCGAAAAGGTGCGAGAGGTCGAGGCGCGTGCCCACTACTTCTTGGCTTCAGACTGGACATGATCGAAGATCAAGTTGCGATCCTTGCCTTCGGTGCCACGCGTACGCATGTAATCATCTTCTTTATGTATTGATTTCATATTTTCTATAGAGCCCAAAAATTCGACCAACCCAATAGACCACTGGGAAAAGTAGAGATTTTACTGGGCGAGGAATTTCGAGAACATCAAACTCACCCTTATATTGAATTGTTAAGTAGGCCGCATCAAACAACGCCGGGGTATTCGAATGACGCTTTGATGTTGATAAAAAAAGAATTGTCATATACCGCTGCAAATTCCCAGCAGGTTTTGCCCAAGAATTTAAAATGAGCTCAGTGTCACCAGCGTTCCAAAATTTATGTGGAACATTTTTCTCAAAGACGGTCGCTTCTCCTTCCGCAAGATATTGCACCGGTGACCCAGGCACCTGATAAGCCATGGTTCCTTGCCTTACCTCAAACCCTTCTGCCTGACAAAGATGTACATGGAAGATTGGCCCACAACCTGGCTGAACAATTCCCTCAAAAACTAAACGTGCACCGTCGGGTTCTTGGATGCATTCTTTGAACTGAATAATTTCACCGTGACCGCTATTTATTGTTTGGGGCAGACCTACTTGCATTTTGTTTCCTCCCAACCTGATATGGCATACAGAAAAGAAGTTTACCTATCACCTGCATTAATATGAACTCTCTTTTCCAGCGTCGCGGGCGCAAATGACCGTGAAGATATTGATGGACTATTCATTGGTTTGGCTTTCGAAACCAAAGGAGATGTTGGATTGGAAGGGATGAATCGTTGCGTTCAAAGATCAATCCCACTGCTTCAAGTTCGATGCGCGCTTGCTCTTGCGTCATTTTATGCAGCGGCTTGATCGGCACTTCTGGGTCTTCTCCTCGATATTCAACAAGCGCAACTCGGCCTCCTGGTCGAAGGGCGCGTGCGATTGATCGCATCATTTCCCACGGATGATCGAACTCGTGATACGCATCGACCAGCAGAATAAGATCAACACTTTGTGGCGTGAGACAGATGTCGTCGATCTTGCCCAAGATAGGTTTGATATTTTGGACATTCTCTGTCCGCGCGCGAGCGGCCAGAAATTCAATCATCTCTGGTTGAATGTCCACGGCGAAGACGATTCCGCTTGGTGAGACTGCGCGCGCAAGTGGCAAAGTGAAATATCCACTTCCTGCACCAATGTCCGCGACATCATCGCCATCTTTCACGCCAAGAAGTTGCATCAATACATCAGTTCGTTCTTCAGCTTCGCGCGAGTTGCGCTCAAGCCAATAGATCGCAGGGTGTCCCATGACCTGCGCAATCTCGCGGCCGAAATATGTGCGGCCAATTCCGTCGGGTGTTGCTTCTTCGTCGGTGTACGCATTGGCGGGCGGTGGATCGCCTGGCAAGACCGGATCTTTGCGGTTGGGTTCGCATGCGCAGAAAAATTTAAGCGCAACACATGCGCCAATCAGCAGAAATATGGATCGCATTCTCACGCCAATAAGCATAGAGCGAGGTTTATACTTGGTCATGATTGGCGCATGTAATTTGCTGAGTTGACGACTTTGAATTAATTGCTGAGGAACTTGTGGTGTATGTGGTGAAGCCAAAAAAATTACCAGGCGAGTGCCACTTGACTGATACTCGAATGCTCTCACCCCCGCCGCGCAACCAGCACAACAATTTCCGCGGGCACGTTGCGCCGATACGGAAACCACGCGCCCGCGCCAACGTTCACAAACAATCGGCTGACGCCCTGCTCATAAAATCCGCTTGAGTGTCGGTGCGCAAGCGCCATGTTTTTCTGCGGCTTGTTGCGTAGCGCAACTTGACCGCCGTGCGTGTGGCCGGCCAACACCAACGGAATGCCGGCGTCGCTTGCGGCGGCGAACGCTTTGGGATTGTGCGTCAACAATAAATGCGGGCGCGTGTGCGCGATCGCTTCAACAGAAGCGCGAAGCGCCTTGGGAGATTTATTCCAATCAATTCCGGCCACGCGCAAATCATGTTCGGCGCGCCTGCGTGTTGCTACTGATTCATGCAGCACATCAAGTTTGTGATGCGCGGCCGCGGCGGCAAACTCAACCGCGTCATCAAGATGGTCGTGATTGCCCAACACCAAATAGCGGCCCAAAGGCGCGCGGATTTCGCCCATGGCTTTCAGCAACGGCTCGCAACCTTTCCATTCCAGGTCCACCACGTCGCCGGTGCACGCCAACATGTCAATGCGCGCGCTGTCGAGTCGCTCGACCAATTCAATGGCGCGATTCAACGGCATAAGTTCGCCCCAATGCAAATCGCTTAGGTGGCCAATGCGAAGTCCGTCAAACGCGCGCGGCCAATTTGGAACGGCGATTTCTATTTCACGAAACGCAATCGGCTGCTCAAGGTGGCGGCGCGTGAGGCGGCCCTTCAAGATTCGATCGATGGCCTTAGTGAAAATAATTTGACGCAACTTGGCGCGCTGAAACTTTCCGCCGCGCTTTGGATGCGTCTTGGAATGAAGTTTCAGATGCGCTTTGACGTGCGATTTATCTTGCGGTTTTGCCCCAGATTTATCGCTCGATTGATCGCCGGACTTGGCGGAATTGGCGTCGCGCGATTTTGAATTATGTTTTTCGGCGGCTTTCTTTTTCAATGGGTTGCTCGATCGCGTTGCATGTTGTGCGTTCAGTGTCGTGCATACATTAAAACTTCACCGAAAGCCCCATGATCAAGCCGCCAATGTATGAGTTCAATTCGTAATCATTGGTGTTCACATTCTGCCGCAAATTTTCGTAGCCAAAATATACGCCCACATTGTTGTTCAACCACGCGGTTCCCGTGGCGTTGATCTGCATGAACAATCCGCCGTCGCCTGGCCATACGGGACCGGCCTCAATGCCGACATCAACGTCGAAGCGCTTTATAAATCCAAGCGCCTCGCGCGTGTCAAAGTAAATATTAAAACCGCCGCCCGCGTACGCCGTTCCGAATGTTTCACTAAAGGAACTGCTTGAACCAGTCGCGGCGTTGGTGAGCGATTGATCAATGCCAAACGCGCGCGCGCCAACTTGCCCAAAGATGCGCAAGTCAACTGGAAGCGATTCGTTTGCGACCGCGTCAAGCCACGGAAATTCCTGCTTTGAGAACGGGCGCCACAACCAACTTTCAGCTTCAACGCCCGCGGTCCAGTAGGAAAAACTGCTGTTGAGATTTTGTCCCGCCACAAACGCGGTGGAGCCAAATGATCCCGCGCCTGTTGCGCCAATGGAACCGGTGGATTTGAAACTTGTGCCCGTGACGCGCAGCGTCCAGTTTTTCCAAGTGGCATTGATGTCGCCATAAAAGCTTGGCTCCAACGCGTCCAAACTGAGCGCGGTGCTTAAGTCCAAGTTGGGCGCGCCCGCTGCGCCGTAGGTCACATTGCCGCGCAAGCGTGGTAGCCACAAGCCGGTGTTCAGTTGCAATTCAATTGGCGCGCCTTCAAATTGCAAAAAGGAATTTGTGGGCGCAGTCGTTGTGGCAATTGATGGCGCGCTTGTTGCGGTACTTGATGGAGCAGTTGTTGTTGCAGTTGTTGCTGTGCTTGATGGCGCGGTTGTTGCGGCGCTTGAAGGTGGAGCCGCGGGCGCTTTCGTTGCGGATGCTTTGACAGCCGAAGTTGTGGGTGCAACAGATTGTGTTGAAGTGACTGGCGGCGCAGATACTTTGGGAACCGAAGTTGTCGGAGCAACCACTGGCGTAGCAGTCGCTGGTGCGGCCGGCTTAGCCACGACCGGCTTGGCCGCAACCGCCCCCGCCGTCGCATCGCTTTGCGCCAAAACCGTTGAAGCAACGCACAATGGCAAGACCACCACCCCGAAAGCCCAACCCAAAGTTTGGTGTTGCGTTGCGGCAGATTTGATCAACAACGATATGGGATTCATGATCAAAGGGTAACCAAGTGGCTCCACCCGCCGCGCCACATTAAAAATAGGGTTCATCCCCACTGACCCGCCCCAAATCCAAATTAAATAACGCACGTTTGGCGCTGCCGTGAAGCGCAACCAGTTAAAGGCGTTAATAACTTTCTATTTTTTACAAAAAAATTAAAAAAATATGGTCTAAAATTGAAATTATTACTGGCACATGTAAAAATCAGGTTAAGTTATCTTATCTCATATAGAGCATGTTTCGAGGTTCCCAAACTTCCTGATTATGCAAAATACGAGTTATTCCCTTTCTTCCCTTTCCCTTTTGGATTTTCCACAATGTCAATTCGAATCGCTTTATCAGCTGCGGCTATGACCGTAGTGATGACCCAGGCCGCCTCTGCTGCCATTATCACCTTTTCCAACAATACCTTGTGGAGCGGTTTCGTCGCGTCTCAAGGGAATACGGTCGCCACCGAGAATTTCGACTCGTATAACGGTTTTTATGCCAACGGCCTCACCGGCAATGCTGGCGGGATCCAATGGACAGCCACTGCTCCGGGAAATCTCTATGCAGGTTCGGGCTTCATGTCCACCAACAGTGCTGAGGCGCTCCTCACCTTCAACTTGTCGCCAAGCGTGCAGGGAGTTGGCGGCAACTTCTTCGCGACTGACGCCAGTTTCAACGTCATCCCAGCCATCATTGCCGTGCAACTTGCTGACGGTTCATCCTACGTGGGCTACGCAGCAACACTCGCTGACTTTGTTGGGTTCTACTCAACGGGTGCTGCCATCTCCAGCATTTCAATGTCTGTGGCAGGCACCTTGCCCGCTGGAAGCAACTTCTCCACCGTTGACAACCTCTACTTTGCGGTGGCGGTGCCAGCGCCAGGCGCCGCGGCGCTTCTCGGTTTGGCCGCGCTTGTAAGCCGTCGTCGACGCTAAATTATTTTAAGTGCAACTTCACAAGGGCGGCCACGCGGCTGCCCTTGTTTGTTTTTAAACTTGAGATGTGTTTACCCGCTTACGCGTAAGACCAATTACCGCCCAGACCCAACAGGAATCGTGAGCACTGGTGCGTTTCCTACTTCGTTCTTTACTTGCAAGTCATACATGTCGCGCGTCATTGCAAAGATGCATCGTGATGTGGCATCGTTTTCATCAATCCAATACCACTGATCTCGATACAGCACGCTGACCAGCGATTGTTTGGGCTGAGCCGATGTGCAGTGCACGCGAAATATAGCGTTCATGTTCTGCGTCAAATTTGAACCGTCAGGCGCATCAGCCATTTTGGCAAAAAGTTCATCAGCCGTATCCATAAATTCTGGAGGGTTTGGCCCATCCGTAACGGCGTCCACGCCCATGCACAACAAACGCAAAACGGCGGTGAATGATCGCGTGCGAATAGAAAATGTTTTTCCAGGCCAAATATCCACCGACGAAAGCATGCGGTAGTTGTTGTCGCTTGTTGACAGCCCCAGCATGTTGAGAAACTCCACGCCCTCTGGTGATTTATCGATTGGTGGATGAAGAGTGAGAACCGCAACGCTCTCGATGGATTTATAATCGAAGGTTCCGTCGGGGCGCGCAATAAAGCCGCTCTTATCCGTCTTGGAACGCATGATGTTGGCGATGTCAACCGACTCCTTTGAAATTGGATTTGGATTCCAAGTGATTTGCGTTGGCACCTCACTGAGCGAGACCAATTGATTCTTTTCAAGCGTGTTGAACAATTGCAATAATCTTCCAAACTGCTTGCTATGCGTCACGAGTCCGTTGATGCGAGTCACATCGAATGACTGAATGTTTTGCACTTGTTCAGCGGATAAGAAAAGTACCCACGAGATCGGCCAACTTGCCGAGACCATGCTTTCAACCGTGCTCACGGGAATGGGCGACATCATTTCGCGCGCAAGTTGCTCGCCTTGTTTTGGAATAAATGTGATGTTTGGCGTGTAGTTCAAGCTCACGCCTCCACCCGTTTCGCCCGCCACTAAACCGCTGCTTGGAATAGAGGCAAGTCCATTCACGTTGGCACCAGCAGTGACCTGCACGTTGATGGCACTGACGACCATCCATTGAACTGGTTTGTCTTTTGACATGCGCACAATGTTCAACAGCATCTGCCGGTCCATGGCGTCGGAGACCGAAGTGTTAAACGCGACATGATTTTCTTCAAGGATCTGGCCGCCCCATTTGGCACAACCAGTAATCAGGCTTGTAGTGATCACGCACAAAGCCGCAAAGTTCGCGCGTTGAAATTGTGTGGTACGAGCAGTGCTTGAAAAGAAGCAATGAATCATGGTGCTCCAAAGTACTCGCTTTGAAGAGACAATGCTTCAATTGATGGATGTCATTTGAAGCGGGTATCGTCTTGTCATGGACACCCTGCGACCACAAGACCCAGAACAATCACCCAACGCAATTGTGTTGGGAAAGCGCGCGTGGGTGCACCCCGACTCGCTTGCATGGAGTTTTTCTTGCAGTCCGGGTCCTGGTGGCCAACATGTGAACAAGACGGCCACCAAGGCACTGTTGCGCGTGGACACAAATTTAATTTACGGATTGAATCCGTTCGCGCGCCAACGACTTGATGCGCTCATGGGGCATCGGTCCGCCAAAGGCATGGCTAGCTTTTCGTCGCATCAACATAGAAGCCAAGCGGCCAATCGCGAGGAATGTTTGGATCACTTGCGCGCCATTGTGAAGCAGGCGGAAATTCAGCCGCGTGTGCGGCGCAAGACCAAGCCGTCGCGTTCCAGCAAGGAGCGTCGCCTTGATTCAAAGCATCGCGAGGGAAAGAAAAAACAAAATCGCGGTTGGCAAGGCGGGGATTAATTTCGGCGGCGACCGCGCGCAATGCCGCCGCACAGCGCGAACACACCAAACGCGCCAGGACCCGGTACTTGTGTGACCGTGAATTCATTGGCCGAACCAATGAATGTGGCCTGCGACAACGCGATGTCGTAATGAAATAAATTAAATGTGGTTGAGCCATAGGGAACAGTTATTCCATCTGGCGAAATACCGTCGGTGATGAAGTAATAAGGATCGGTTGGAGATTGCTTTGTGTTCATGTCCACATTTATAAAATTGGGAGTGAGCGCGGAGCTGAATTCAAAGTACAACCATCGATTTGTTGAAATACCGTTACTGACAACATTGTTTGCGCCCATCAAGATCGATCCCTGAAACACATTTAAACTGAGCGATTGAATGTAGGTGGTGGCAAATGGAATAACGTCCGGCGTTGGATGCACTTCCAAGAAGGACGATGGCGCGTCTGCTTTGGTTTGCATAACGCCTGATGCACTGAATCCAGTGCCGCCGCTAAACAAGATTGAGTACTGATAGAAGTCCGCGCGCGCGCTTACAACAACCGCAAGCGTGGAAAGAGAAACAACGAACGCGTAAATCTGAAATGGCGATGTGGACTTCATTGGTGTTCCAAATGGGAGGAAGGTGAAGGAATGAGAATTTCACTGTAACAAACAGGCAAGGAAAACTCGCTATAAAAATAAGATTTAATTTATTTTGTGAAGCAAGTGCCATTTGAATGCAAACAACGCCGCCCTGGAGCCATGATGCAAACGATCATTCGAACATGCTTGCCTTTGAATAGGATCGGAGTAACACCATGAACATCACATCAAAGAAATCCGATAATGAGCTTGTGATCACCCTGACGGGCGCGTTAGACCTGACGACTGCCACGTTGCTTGACAATGAATTACTGCTGGAGGGAATCGACCGGCTTGTGCTTGACTTTGCGCATTGCCACCATGTTTCTAGCGCGGGTCTTCGAGTGCTGTTGCGCGCGCACAAAAGCATGTCCATCGAGGATAGAAAAATGAATTTAATCAATGTGTCGCGCGATGTGTACGGCATATTTGATTTGACCGGGCTTACAAAAATTCTCGCCATAAAACAAAAAATGCGAGAAATTTCCATCGAAGGCCTGCAAATGATTTCTGAGGGAGTGTGCGGCGAATGTTTTCAACTGGACCAAGAAACGGTGGTGAAGTTGTATCGCGAGGGCGTGGAGCCAATTGTTGCTGAAAATGAAAAGCAGTATGCGAAGGCGGCGTTTGTAATGGGAATTCCAACGGCTATTTCGTACGACGTGGTTTCCTGCGGAACTCGAACGGGCATTGTGTTTGAAATGCTCAACGCCGAACTTTTTAGCCACGTGATTAAAAAAGATTTTGCCAACGTGGACAAGCACGCCAAGACGCTAAGTGATCTGGCTAAAACTTTGCATATTGCCAAAGGTGATCCAGCGATTCTGCCCAACATGAAGGAATCTTTTCGCGGATACATCCGGAAAATGGATGATTTTTTATCAGCGGAAGAAGTTGACTTTCTGATGCAGAAGTTGGAATCGATTCCTGATTGCGACACGTGCGTTCACTTTGACTTGCACAGCAGCAACATCATGATTCAAAACGGCGAGCCTGTGATTATTGATATGGGTGATTTGTCCATTGGCAGTTATTTATTTGATGTCGGCCTGGTGTTCGCCATTTACGGCGTTGAAGAACTTGGGCTCAGCATGCGCGCGACCAAATTGCCAGTGGCGCAAGGCTTGGAATTATGGAGCAAATTTCACGAACATTTCTTCGCCGACAAAAGCGAGCAAGAGCGCGCGTTCTTTCATGAGAACCGCTACTTCTTGGGATC
>CALFOZ010000233.1 GCA_937919205.1 uncultured Planctomycetia bacterium | reverse complement strand
CACCTTTGGCGTTCCGATAGATATCTACGCATTTCACCGCTCCACCTATCGTTCCAGTGACCTCTACCAACCTCAAGACGCATGGTTCGCCAAGCAATTCCACGGTTGAGCCGTGGGATTTCACAAAGCGCCTATGCATCCGCCTACGCACCCTTTAAGCCCAGTGATTCCGATTAACGCTCGCACCCTCTGTATTACCGCGGCTGCTGGCACAGAGTTAGCCGGTGCTTCCTTTGGGTATGGTCATGTCTTTCCTGCACCCTGACAGCAGTTTACACCCCGAAGGGCTTCATCCTGCACGCGGCATTGCCCCGTCACGCTTTCGCGCATTGCGGAAGATTCGTTACTGCAGCCTCCCGTAGGAGTCCGAGCAGTGTCTCAGTCTCGATGCGGCGGGCCGTGCTCTCACACCCGCTACCCGTCTTCGCCTTGGTGAGCCGTTACCTCACCAACTAGCTGATAGGAGATTCCCCGCTCCCAAGGTGGTAAACCTTTGATCGTTTCCGATATTATCAGGTATTGTCTCAGATTTCTCTGAGGTATCCCTGACCTCGGGGTACGTGGGAATCTATTCCTCGCCCTTTCGCCACTTCTATTGCTAGTCGTTCGACTTGCATGTTTTAGCCATGCCGCCAGCGTTCAATCTGAGCCAGGATCAAACTCTTCACTTAATTCTGTTACGAACGAGCAAGCTCGTGTTGTTTCAAAACTTGAAGATGACCTGGCCACCAAGTGCGTTCCGAAGAACGACTTGGCCGGTCTCCGTAGTATCAACAATCTACGGCCAACGAGTTCTCACTCGTTGGATTCATATCATTTGTCATAACCTTGCCATCCCGATTGCTCAGGAAGAAAAAGTTGTTGAATTGACCAATTCTTATAATTGGCTTTCACGGAGGATATGACAATCAGAGACTGTGATCTCTGAGTTGCTCCCAATAATGGGAACTGGCTTCCATGATTTGGCCGTAACCAAATCACAAAAACCGCACATCCTCGCGGCGTATCCAAACTGTTCACTTTTCAAAGAGAATCCTGCCTTCCAACCTTTCAGTTGGAAATGCAGGGTCGAGGAGTCTAACCAAATCTCCATCCCTGTCAACTCTTTGGGGAGCAAATTTAAAATTGTTTATAACTTGGCCACCAAGCTACTGAATCGCACTTGGTTTACGCAATACTTACCAGATGCTAAAATGCGCATAAATGCCTATTAAATAGAGATTTATAGTTACTTTTGAACAATGCAAACCACCGCCGCGGCCACCCTTGCCGCGCCAGCATTTCTTAAAACCCTACTGGCCTGCTCAATGGTGGCGCCGGTGGTTCTTATGTCATCAACTACAATCACGCTTTTTCCAACCAAAGCCCTTTGATGCCCAAACCGCACGCCAAAGCGTTGCAGGCGATGCAAACGATTTTTTCGATTTAATGTTTTTTGTGTGCGACCAAAGCGTTGCCAAAGTGAGCGCCGCAGTGGCAAACGTAATTCTTTGGCCAGTGCGCTTGCGATGATGTCGCTGTGGTCAATCCCTCGCAGAACGCGCCGCAAAAACGGAGTTGGTATTGGAACCACAATCCAAGTTTGATTGATGGTGTTGGAGTCCGAGTTCAATTTTATTTTTACTTTTTGCCCCAACACTTTGCCCAACGCATTTCCCGCGCGCGACCAACGCTGTTGCTTCACCGCCAACACAATTTCAGAAAGTGGCGGCTGATATAGACCCAGGTTGCACACGCCTTTGATGGCGAACTTTCGGATCTCTTGCGGAGCTTGGGCTTGAATCGCTTGGTCAACAGCCGTCCACGCGTTCTCGCGGGCGCGGCCAAGAAATGAAAGTTCACACTGCGCCAGCCAACACAACGCTTGTTGAAGAATGAAATTGTTCATGCGCCCATCGTGACAACGCAAAGCGGCGGCGGCGAAAAATCGGCTATTTTTCCTTGCAATTCCCAATCAATTTGCGCGCAAGCAATCGGGAAATCCGCTTTAATCCTTGGACTTGGCCATGCGACGAAGCACCGTATGCAAGATGCCACCGTTGCGGTAGTAGTCCACCTCAACCGGCGTGTCTATGCGACACACAGTTTCAAAACGTATCTCCGCCGCACAGGCGCGCCGCGCGTGAACCGTGATCAATTGGCGCGGCTTGATGTCCGCTGGTAGATCAATGTCAAAAGTTTCCTCGCCAGTCAAACCCAAACTCTGCGCGGTCTGCCCAGTTTGATACGTGAGCGGCATCACGCCCATGCCAACCAAGTTGGAGCGATGGATGCGCTCAAAACTTTCGGCGATCACCGCGCGCACGCCCAACAAGTACGCGCCCTTGGCGGCCCAGTCGCGTGATGAACCCATTCCGTAATCCTTGCCCGCCAACACAACAAGCGCGATGCGCTCCTTCTTGTAATGCTCCGCGGCGTCAAAGATGGGCTTCACTGTGCCGTCAATAAAATCTTTGGTCACGCCGCCCATAGTTCCTGGCGCGAGTTGATTTTGAATACGTGTGTTGGCGAATGTGCCGCGCGTCATCACGCGGTCATTTCCGCGGCGACTTCCATAGCTGTTGAACATGCTCACGGGCACACCGTGCTCCATTAAATAAGCCCCTGCGGGCCCGTCTTTTTTAATGTTTCCAGCTGGTGAAATATGGTCGGTGGTCACGCTGTCGCCAAGTTTGGCCAAGCAACGAGCGTCCTTGATGGAGCCAATCGGTCCTGGTTCCGCCAACGTCATTGTGGTGAAAAATGGCGGCTCTTGAATGTAGGTGCTCTTGGAGTTCCATTGATACATGGCGCCGCGCGTGGTGGCAATATCTTTCCACTCATCGCTCCCATCAAACACGCTGGCGTACTGCGTACGAAATTGTTCGTTGGTCACGCTGGAGGAAACCGCCGCGTCAATTTCTTTTTGCGATGGCCACACGTCGCGCAAATACACGGGCTTGCCGGACTTTGAAATTCCAAGCGGTTCGGTTTGCAAATCAATGTCAACAGTTCCAGCGATGGCGTACGCCACCACAAGCGCGGGGCTTGCCAAGTAATTCGCCTTCACATCTGGGTGCACACGCGCCTCAAAATTTCTGTTGCCAGAAAGAACGCTGGCCACAACCATGTCGTTGCCCTTGATCGCATTTTCCACGGCGTCTGGAAGCGGTCCGCTGTTGCCAATGCATGTGGTGCAACCGTAACCAACCACGTAAAAACCAAGCGCCTCAAGCGCCGGCATGGAACCGGACTTCTTTAAATACTCCGTCACTACTTTGGAGCCCGGAGCCAGCGAACTTTTCACCCACGGCTTGCGAGTTAAGCCAAATTCATGGGCTTTTTTAGCCAAAAGACCCGCGCCAATCATCACGCTTGGATTGCTGGTGTTGGTGCAACTAGTGATGGCGGCGATCACCACTGCGCCATTTTTTAAAATGCATTCTTGACCGTCCATCATGATGGCAACGCCGTCGTCAGCCAACGCCGTGGCGGTCGGCGCGCCACTTGCCGCGGTAGATTTACCAGCGGATTTTAATTTTTTAAGCGCGGTGTGCCACGAACTTTTCATGGCCTTCAACTCCACGCGATCTTGCGGACGAGATGGCCCCGCCAAACTTGGCGTAATCGTTGATTGATCAAGTTCAAGAATTGTGGCGTAAGAAATCTCGCGCGTGTCGTCGCGCCAAAAACCTTGCGCCTTTGAATACGCCTCCACGGTCTTGATTAAATTCTCATCGCGACCTGACAAGCGCATGTAAGCCAACGTCTGGTCGTCTATTGGAAAGAAGCCGCATGTCGCGCCGTACTCCGGCGCCATGTTTGCAATGGTGGCGCGATTGGCAACAGGCATGTCGGCCAATCCCGCGCCAAAAAATTCCACAAACTTGTTCACCACTCCATGCTTGCGCAACATTTCGGTGACCCGCAGAACCAAGTCCGTTGCCGTGGCGCCCTCGGGCAATTTGCCAGTCAAGCGAACACCAACAACCTCTGGAATCAGCATGTAAATAGGCTGTCCCAGCATTACGGCCTCGGCTTCAATACCGCCAACGCCCCAGCCTAGAACGCCCAATCCATTGATCATGGTGGTGTGGCTGTCGGTTCCAACCAAACTATCTGGATACAGCACGCCATCTTTTTCCCACACCACTTTGGCTAGATATTCCAGATTCACCTGGTGCACAATTCCAGTGCCTGGCGGCACCACGCGGAAATTTTCAAACGCGCCTTGCCCCCACTTCAAAAATTCATAGCGCTCCATATTGCGCTCAAATTCTTTTTCACTGTTAATCGTCAACGCCACGCCGCTGGCATACGCGTCCACTTGCACCGAGTGGTCAATCACCAAATCGCACGGAACAAGCGGGTTGACGCGCTTGGGATCGCCGCCCATACGTTGCATCGCGCCGCGCATTGCGGCCAGATCAACCACGCAAGGAACGCCCGTGAAATCTTGCAGGACCACGCGCCCCGGCATGAACGGAATTTCCTCATCGCTTTGACGCTTGGGATCACTCGCGGCGATCGCCTTCACATGCTCTTGCGTGTACACCCGACCATCCACATTGCGCAGGACGCTTTCCAGCAACACCTTGATTGAATAAGGAAGCCGATCCACATCGCCAAACTTTTTCAGCGCAGAAAGGCTGTAATAATGCATTTGCCCCATGGGCGTTGAGATTGCGGTGCGGGCTCCAAACGGGTCGTGTGCGGTGTGCGCCATGGGGTAATTCCTAGTTTCAAGAAAGTTGCGAATGAAGGGTTGATTCTAGCGAAATCCTCTCGCAATGAAACGCAAGAACGCGCCTGAAAATGTATTTCATAAGCCCGTCAAATCACGGCTTTGCACGCCACGAATAAGTCTGGGCAAATCAAAGCTCACGCAAAGCACGTGATCACTGTTTGAATTGCGCTGGCACAAGTATGGCTTGCATCAGAGTGAATCGCCCTTGCTACGCAGAGTAATTTGCGCGCGCGGTCCATGCACCATGTGCTCAGCGGGAACACTCTCGGTAAGAAACACGCCGCCCGCGATCACGCAACCAGCGCCAATCACCGTATCGCCGCCCAGAATGGTGGCGCCCGCATACACGGTCACATGATCTTCCAGTGTTGGATGCCGCTTGTAATTTTTGCGCACGCGGCCGTTCTCGTCTTGCTCAAAACTTTTCGCGCCCAAAGTCACGCCCTGATAAATCTTGCAACGCTTTCCAATCACGGTGGTCTGCCCAATGACAACGCCAGTACCGTGATCAATAAATAAACCCGCGCCAATTGTCGCGCCAGGGTGAATGTCAATTCCAGTTCTACGGTGCGCAATTTCCGCCAACATGCGCGGCACCAAGGGCGCGCCAAAACCATGCAATTCATGGGCAAATCTATGCACAATCAAGGCCTGCAAACCTGGGTAACACAAAATAACTTCATCCACGCTTTGCGCCGCAGGGTCGCCATCAAATGCGGCCGTTGCGTCGGCGGCAAGCAACGCACGAATAGTTGGAATCACCGAAACGAGTTTGGCCACCACGCCTGCCGCATGTGTCGCGGCGGCTTTCTCGTCCAACGAAATGGTCGGTACAGGCACACTCCCGGATTGATTGATCGCCGCATTCTCTTGCGTGGAACTGTCCACGACATGCATTGCCGCCAACACTTGCGGCACAAGACAACGCACAAGTTGCTCAACATTGTGCTCCACTGTTGCGCTGGCGCCATTTGGTTGCGCCGCAAAAAACCCTGGAAACGCCAAAGAACGAAAAAGTTTAATAGCCAAGTCCAATGCCGCAGAATCTGGAACCAAGGATCCCCGCGCGCGCCTCGATGCCGGCAAAGATTCAACACTGGCTTGAATCGCCGCAATGAACTTGCCCATTTCTGTGCCGTCATTCGCTTGATTCATGATGCAATACTACGACACTTGAACGTCTATCGAGTGACATCTCTCAACCTAGATCTCCAAGATTCGTAGCGCGCCAACATCACTTTGACGGATACTCAAACACGCCGCAACCACTCTTGTCGCCAAGGCGCCCCGCGGTCACCAACTGCCGCAACAGCGGACACGGGAAAAACTTGGGGTTTCCCAACTCGCGGTGCATCACCATCATGATGTCGTGACACACATCCAACCCAATAAAATCCGCCAGTCGCAGAGGCCCCATGGGAAAATTGCATCCCAATTTCATAATCTGATCAATGTCCTGCGGTTGCGCAACGCCTTCCATCCAAGCGTAAAAAGCCTCATTAATCATGGGCATAAGCACCCTATTTGAAACAAACCCAGCTCGATCATTCGCGGGCACCGGCGTCTTGCCCAGCGCTTTGGCAAGCGCAATGGTTCGCTCAGTTGTCTCTTCACTGGTGGCAAAGCCCTTGATCACTTCCACCAACGCCATCACCGGAACTGGATTAAAGAAATGCATTCCAATCACACGCGCCGCATCCGCGCCCACCGCGGCGGCAATATCCGTTATGGAAATACTGCTTGTATTGCTTGACAGAATCGCGGGTGCTGGAAAGTGCGCCTGCATTTCGCGGAAGATCTTCTTCTTTAATTCAACATTTTCCGTGGCCGCTTCAATCACCCACTGCGCGCCTTTGGCTTGATCCATGGCTGTCACGTAGTGAATTCGCGCCAGCGCCGCATCGGCTTCCATTTGTGTCATGCGCTTCTTTTCCACAGCCCGATCCGCGGTTTTCTTGTGATACGCACGGGCACGATCAAGTTGTTCTTGCTTCACATCCACTTGAAATGCCTCTATTCCTGCGGTTGCAGCAACAAAAGCAATTCCAGAACCCATTGTTCCCGCACCAATCACCGCGCATTTTGTAATCGAAATACTCATATCTGCTCCTTCTTAAATTGATCAACGTAACGTTGAGATTGAACTACAAACCCAACCATCGTGCTGTCGATTTGCAAAAAAAAAAAATTGAGTTGGTATCCCATTTCATTGCATATTTGCGGCACACATTTTTAAGTCTTATAACAAAAGTTAAATATGCCATTTATTTGCTAAAAACCCATTATTTGATGTTACAATTTTTTATTTGGCCAATTCTTACTGTAATCGCCCAGCCAACCATTTTTGAACGGCTCAAAATAAAAGCACAAAATCACAAAAAACTTGAATTATTACTTGTAAGCAAGATTTTTGGCGTCAGATTGTCTTTGTGATCTCATCCCGGTAGATCACGTTCCCCCTCACTGTTACTAGTTCCCTTTCTTCCCTTTCCCCACCGGACATCTGGAGTATTCATAATGGATTTCAATAAGAGCGTATTTGTTTTGGGCGCATCCCTAGCAGTTTCAGCTGGCGCTAACGCGGCCATCCTGGGCTACTCGGGCGCGCAAAGTTACATGACCAAAGTTGTTTCTGGCGTAACCCGTACCTATTCAGCCATCGACGTATTCGTGGATTGCGATAATGCCGCTGATTACATCGTGAACTTTTACGGTGTACAGCTTAAGAAGTCGTTCGTTGGCATCGTGAAGAACGGCGTGTCTAACAGCGCAACAGCAACCAATAATAACGCAACCAACGGCATGTACTTCAATCAAGGCACTGGCACCAATAAGGGCTGGAATCCTGACTATGACAA
>CALFOZ010000232.1 GCA_937919205.1 uncultured Planctomycetia bacterium | reverse complement strand
CACATGATTCAATTGCGCAAACTCATAATGCAAATAGTGGATTGTAATTTATCACGCCACTTTGCTCTTTTGTTTGGCTCGGTGGCCTTGCTTATGGTTGCATGCGGCAAGACCGAGGAGAAGCCCGCCGAAGATACTGCGGTGAAGGAAGTCGTGGTTGATGAGACCTCCAAAGAAACTCTCAACGACATGATGAAGCGCCTTGGTATTGACAAACGCGTGCGAGTTGAGGACTCCGACAAGGCGCCCAGCGATGTCAAGCAAGCAGAGGCCGTCCTGCTGTTCTTTGACGCCATGGTTCGCGGCAACGCGGAAAAATTATCTCCGTTGATGAGCCAGTTGGATCAAGCGGTCTTGGCCAACATGAACAAATCGGGTCAATGGAAAACAGCCACCGAAAATATTTCACGCGTGAACGTGGGATGGACTTCCGGAGCCGAAAATGGATCACTTACGGTTCTTGGCTTCTATACCGTGGGCGATGTATTTGCCGCGCAACTGTGGTCGCTTTCGCCCGCCGAGGGGGAAAGTCCACTTCTTATGACTGCGCTAGCATCGCCACCAAAAATCGATGAAAAGTTGCAGGGAAACAAGACGGAATCACGCATCAAGCAGTGGATGAACATGAACAAAGAGGAGATCGCCTCCGCCAAGGCACCCGACGAAATCATTGAGATTCCACAACAAGATCGATCAGTCAAAGGCGAATCGAATAGCTCCAGCGAGCCCGAGAGCACCGAGCCAAAAAATCCTTCCGGCCCAGGCAGACGCAAGCCAACTGGGGCTCCCGTGGATGCCCCTGGTGGACCTCCATTGAAGCCACGTTGATCTGTAGAGATTGATGTGAAATGCTTTTGATCCGCCCGTTGTGAATCAATTTAATTTTCTTGGTTACACTCACTGCTTGATGTGAGGATGTTTGTGTCAAGCGCATACAACAGGAGAATGCATCATCGAAAAGCGAGTAGCAATTGTCACAGGTGCCAGCCGTGGAATTGGTAGAGCGATTGCGGAGCGATTGGCGAATGATGGCCGACATGTCGTTGGCGTGGCGCGCACCGAAGCCAATCTTGCCGAGGTGGTCAACGCCGTGCAAGCCGCGGGCGGTTCCATGGAAGGCATGGCGTGCGATGTTGGCGACGGCGTGGCGCTTGCCGCGCTAGTTGAGGCTGTTGCGGAAAAGTACGGTCGCCTGGATATTCTGGTGAACAACGCCGGCATTACTCGCGACGGTTTGCTACTGCGCATGAGCGATCAAGATTTTGACGAGGTCATTCAAGTAAATTTACGCAGTGCGTTTGTCACCTGCCGCGCCGCCGCCCGACCCATGATGCGTGGACGCTGGGGTCGCATTGTGAATGTGGGTAGCGTCAGCGGTTTGATTGGAAATGCGGGACAAGTGAACTATTCCGCCGCCAAAGCCGCGCTGGTTGGCATGACCAAATCAATCGCCCGCGAGTTGGGTTCCAAGGGATTGACCGCCAATCTTATTGCGCCAGGATTTATTGAAACCGATATGACAGCCACTTTGCCGCCACAAGTGAAGGAGGCGGCCCTGCCAAGCATTCCCTTGCGGCGCTTTGGTCTGCCCGCGGATATCGCCGCGGCGGTTGCGTTTATCACCAGCGAAGAAGCGAGTTACATCACGGGACAAGTTCTTGCCGTGGATGGCGGAATGTCAATGTGATTGCAAAATATTGTGCGTGCATGAATGTGTAATTTCCGTTAGCATCCCGAACTTCAGACATGTCCATATTTGATTTAGGAGAAGACCGTGACCGAGCAAGAGATTGAAACAAAAGTAATTGGAATCGTCGCCGAACAAATGGGTGTTGATAAAGATCAAATCACCCGGGACACCAGTTTCACCAATGACCTCAACGCCGACAGTCTTGACACGGTCGAGCTTGTTATGGAGCTTGAGGAGGAATTTGACACTCAAATTCCGGATGAGCAAGCGGAGAAGATCCACACTGTGGGTCAAGCCGTCGACTTCATCAACAAGAATTTATCCAGCAGTAAGGACAAGTGACGCGCGAGACTCCTCAGGTCTCGTTCGCCTAAATAATTCCCATGCGAACCATCACGCTTCGCCGCGTCGTGGTCACTGGACTCGGCGCAATCACCGATGTCGGTCTGGATGTCGACTCTTTTTGGGCTTCCCTTTTGGCGGGCAAGTCTGGAATTGGTCCCATCACCAATTTCCCGCAAAATGAGGAGTGGACCACACGATTTGGCGGCGAAGTCCGCGGCTTTGATTTGGATAAACACGCGGGCATTGATGTGCGCGAATCCAGGCGCATGGACAACTTTGCCATCTACGGCTTGGGCGCGGCAACGCAGGCCGCGCGCGACTGCGGTATTGATTTCACAACTGGCGATCCTGATCGCCGCGGCGTAGCTGTTGGTAGCGGCGTTGGTGGCATCAACACAATTGAAACTGGCTTGTACAAACTTTTGGAAAGCGGCCCGCGCAAAGTCAGCCCGTTCATTGTTCCGCGACTCATGGTCAACGCATGCGCTGGTCAAATTAGCATTCGATACAACTTGCGTGGCTTCAACATTGCCACGGCAACGGCGTGCGCCTCTGGCTCGCATTCAATCGGCGCCGCGTATCACGCCATTCAGCGCAATGACGCCGATGTCATGTTCGCTGGTGGCGCGGAAAGTGGAATTGGTCCGGTGTGCGTGGCGGCGTTCAGCGCCATGAAGGCGCTGAGCACGCGCAACGATGAACCTACTAAAGCCAGCCGCCCATTTGACAAGGACCGCGACGGATTTGTTCTGGCCGACGGCGCCGCTATTTTGGTTTTGGAAGAATTAGAGCACGCCAAAAAACGTGGCGCCAAGATGTACGCGGAAATTATTGGCTACGGTTCCAGCGGAGATGCGTTTCACATTGCGGCGCCAGATGAGCAAGGTTCCGGCGCCAAGCGCTCCATGACATGGGCGCTACGCGATGGACAAATCAACGCAGATCAAATTGGCTATATCAATGCGCACGGAACCAGCACTCCGCTGGGTGATCGCGCGGAAGTGAACGCGGTGAAGGAACTCTTTGGAGCGCACGCGTACACATTGGCCATGAGTAGCACTAAGGGCGTCACGGGTCACGCGCTGGGAGCGGCGGGCGGCATTGAAAGTATCGCCACCATCTTGGCCATTCACAAAGGCGTCTTGCCCCCCACCATTAATTTGGATAACCCCGATGAGGGAATGGATTTAAATTTTGTGGCGCACACGCCGCAAGAGCGCAAACTTGATTTTGCAATCAACAATTCATTTGGATTTGGCGGACACAACACCAGCCTTATCTTTAGCCGCTTCAACGGCTAATCACTTCGCTCGACTTTCCCACAACACATGCCACGAAATATTCCAGTTGGTAACGGCGACATGTTGGTCGCCTTTGATGACCTCTATCGCATTCGCGATTTGTATTGGCCGCATGTTGGGCAACCCAACCACACCTGCGGACACTTGCAACGCTTTGGTGTGTGGGCCGATGGACAATTTGCATGGATGGATAGCCCGGGTTGGTCGCGCAATTTTTCCTACAAGCACAACACATTGCTGACCGAGGTGCGCTTGCGCAACGAGCGTCTTGGTTTGGAGTTAGTGTGCCACGACGCTGTTGACTATTGGAGCCCCGTTTATTTTCGCCAAGTGATTGTCACGGATTTGTGGAATCGTCCACGCGATGTGCGCGTGTTTTTTCACGCGGATTTAAGCGTGAATGAAAGCCCCGTGGGCGACACCGTTGCCTTTGATCCGCAAACTGGCGGCTTGATTCATTACAAAAACGATTTCTATTTTTTGTTCAATGGAAGTCATCCAGCTGGAGTTGGCGTGACCACCTATGCCACGGGCGCCAAAAGAATTGGCGAGGCGGAAGGAACATGGCGCGATGCCGAGGACGGCATGCTGAGCCGCAACAGCATTGCGCAAGGTAGCGTGGACAGCGCGGTTGGATTCCAACTTACGCTTGCTCCCAACGGCAGTGAGACGTGCGTGTATTGGATCGCGGCCGGTAAAAGTTACGATGAAGTGCACGCGCTGAACAAAAAGGTTTGCGAAAAAACTCCACAGCGCATGCTGGATCGCACCGAGGCCTATTGGCGCCTGTGGTCGCAACAGGAATCTTCTGGCGCGGATCCGCTTCCAAAACATTTGCAACAATTGCAGACGCGCAGTTTGCTGATCGCGCGCACGCAAATTGACAATGGCGGAGCAATCATCGCGGCCAACGATTACGACATCACGCATTTCGCTGGCGACACGTATTCCTACATGTGGCCCCGCGACGGCGCGTTGGTGGCGCAGTCGCTTGTTCTTTCAGGTCAAAGCGAACTCAGTCGAAACTTTTTCCGCTTCTGCGAGCGCGTGCGCCACCCCGACGGATATTTCCACCACAAGTACAACCCAAATGGAACGGTGGCTTCAAGTTGGCATCCGTGGCTCACGGAAAAGCCCTCGCTACTGCCCATTCAACAGGACGAAACCGCGCTTATTCCTTGGGCTTTACGCCAACATTTTGTGAAGTTTCGCGATGTGGAATTCATCAAGTCGCTCTACAACCCGCTGATTGTTGACACCGCGAACTGGATGATTTCCTACCGCGACCACCACGGTTTGCCACTGCCAAGTTGGGACTTGTGGGAAGAGCGCCGCGGCGTGCACTTGTTCACCGTGTGCGCAACCATTGGCGGCTTGCTTGCGGCCAGCCAATTTGCGCAAGACATGGGCGCGCATGATCGCGCGACTGATTTCAGCGAGGCGGCGGATCGCATGCGGCTGGCCATGTTGAAACATATGTGGGATCCGGAGCGTCGCTTGTTCGCGCGCACCGCCATCGCCGCCGACGATGGTTCATATCGTCTTGACTTCACGTTGGATGCGTCGGCATACGCGCTGTTTGCTTTTGATGTGCTGCCCGCCAATGACGCGCGCGTGTGCGACCACATGCGCGCCATCCGCGATCGCCTTTGGGTGCGCACAGAAATTGGCGGAATTGCGCGCTACGAACGCGATCCGTACCAACAAGTTGAGCACCGTGAATTTGAAAATGTTCCGGGCAATCCGTGGGTGATTTGCACGCTGTGGTTTGCGCAGTGGTTGATCGCCAAAGCCACCACCATTGCCGAACTTGACGAAGCCATTCCATATCTTGAATGGACTAATTGGCGCGCATCTTCCAGCGGCGTGTTGGCCGAGCAATACCATCCGTACACCGGCGCGCAAATTTCGGTGAGCCCGCTGACATGGAGCCACGCCACGCTCATCACAACCTCCATGCAATATCGCCTGCGGCACGCGGAATTATCCGGCGCGCAACTCCCCGTGACCCAGCACGCCGCAATCGATGGCGCATCCGCATAAACAAGCTCCATTTCCCTTCACAACAACCAAAATACAATTTCAACGCACCATTTGCACAGCAAGTGAATCTGACATTTGAAATTGACGAATAAACCCGAGTGAAATCTTCCAGACTTGAAGTTGCCGATCTCATTGAGTCATCCAGCCGCGCCATTGCCACATGGACGGTTGACCAGCAGTATGGCAAAGACACCACTATGGAGGAGCGTTACGGTGCTACTGGTAGGCGCATGTGGAACCAAGAAGTGCTTGCGCGAATCGCCCACTTGGCTGAAGCCGTGGCTTTGGATAGAGAGCAAATTTTCATTGGCAACGCGCTGTGGTCCAAGGCGGCGTTCACGGCCCGTGAAATGAACACAGCTGATCTAGCCCAAAATTTACAGTGCATGATGAGCGTCTTGATTGAGCAACTTCCAAAAGTAATTTCCGATTTGACCACGCCCATCATTACCCATGCCGTTGAAACGTTGCTAAACAATCAAGCATGTGTGGTCAGTCCAATGTCGATTGTGGGAACTTCTCGCGACTTGGCGCGCATGTATCTGATGCACTTACTGCGGCGTGATCGCAGTGAGGCGGAGCGTTTTATTTTAGATCTGTCCAAAAACGGCCTGACATTTTCTCAAATATGCGAGGGAATATTCTCGCCAGCCCTGGCGGAAATTGGCCACATGTGGCACGTGCAAGAAGCCAGCATTGCTGACGAACATTATTGCACCAATGCAACACAACAAATCTTGGAAGCGCTTCGTTGCAAGACTCCGGGCAAAGCTAACAATGGATATCTCATGGTTGCCGCATCCGTGGGCGGCGACATGCATGATCTTGGCATTCGAATTCTGTCAGCCATTTATGAAAAAGAGGGCTGGAATGTGGAGTTTTTGGGGGCCAACACTCCCGCGCAGGAAATTGCCAACACCATTGGGCCGCAGGCGTTTCGTGGCGGCGCGGATCTTTTGGCCTTAAGCGCCTCCACCAGTTTGCGCCTTCGTGGAGTTCACAATGCCATCGCCATGGTTCGCGCCACGGATGCTGGAAAAAACATTCCAATTTTAGTGGGTGGTCAGCCATTTCAACTGATTGACGACCTTTGGAAAGTTGTCGGCGCCGACGCACAAAGCGTAACCGCCTCCGCATCTCTTGAAATTGCGCTTCAACTTGTGATTGACTCTCACTTGAAGAAGCCAAAAGCAAAACGCATACATTAAAGCGATCAACCTGCGTTGCGCGTGAATGTGCTGAAGTCGATCAATTGCGCGTCACAACATGTCCGCGGCCAAACTTGCCAATTCACTGCGCTCCGTGCGACTCAAAGTGACATGACCCGCGATGCGTTGACCCTTCATACGCTCAATTAAGTGCGAAAGACCATTGCTTGCCGCGTCAAGATATGGATTATCAATTTGACCAATGTCGCCCGCAAGCACAATCTTTGTGCCCTCGCCCACTCGACTGACAATGGTCTTCACCTCATGCGGCGAAAGATTTTGCGCCTCGTCAACAATAATAAACTGATGCGGAATACTGCGGCCGCGGATATAGGTGAGCGGCTCCATGACCAATTTGCCGCCAGCCACAAGTTGATCCATGCGCTGTTCGGCGGTCTTGCTGTCGGCTTCATTGCCACTGCCGCCGCGGGTTGAAAGCAGGTACGCCACATTGTCAAACACGGGTTGCATCCACAGCGCTAGTTTTTCATCTTTATCGCCCGGCAAAAATCCAATATCGCGGCCCATGGGCATGATGGGTCTGGCCACTAGCAATTTGTCAAAGCGCTCCTCACGCAAAACTTTGTGCATGCCCGCGGCTATAGCCAGAAGAGTTTTTCCTGTTCCCGCGGCGCCGATCAACGAGACCAAGCGAACTTCATCATCAAGCAACAAATCCATGGCCATTGTTTGTTGCACATTGCGCGCAAGAATTCCATAAATCGGTTTTCGCGGACCCGTCACTGGAATCAAATGGCCCGTGTCGGAAAGCACGCGCCCCAAACCGGTGTGGCTTTCATCGGCGTCGTCTTGCAGAACAACAAATTGATTAGCCACCAAGTCGTGGGCTTTCAGTTCACCGCCTTCGATGGTGCGAAAGATCAAACCTTCCAATTGCTCAATGCTCAGTTGACGCTCTTGATAGAGCTCATCAATGGTGGCGCTGGGGCAACTCAACATGGCGTAGCCGCCGTAGAGCCAATCAGCGTCAACGCGGTCGGCCTCAAAGTCCTCGCTTGGAATATCCAGCGCGTCGCACTTCACGCGCGCGTTGATGTCCTTGGAGATAAAAATTGTCCGCAGACCACTTATGTGCATCCGATGCGCCACGCCAAGAATTTTATTGTCGGCCACATCAAGGTCCAGCGCGAACGGAGTCTTCAAATCGCAACGTTCAATGCGGATGGAACCGCCTTGCTCATTCCACACCACGCCTTCAAAGAGCCGCCCAATGGAGCGCATCTTGTCCAAGCGGCGAATCACACTGCGCGCATTTCGCCCAGTTTCATCGTTGTTTTTCTTGAAATGATCAAGCTCCTCAATCACTTGAAGTGGAATCACCACTTCGTGCTCCTCAAACTTGAACAATGCGTTGGGATTGTGCAACAACACATTCGTGTCAACCACAAAGTGCTTGCGCAAGTCTGTGGCTGAACCCGCCCCCACTTGAATTTTTGCTGTTGGCGCAACCACGGAATCCGCGGATGGCTTAGATTTGTCGGACTTGGTTTCAGACGGCGTCCGCGATGCGGAAGACGAAGAATTCTTCAAGAGGCAAAGTCCCTTCGAAAAAGTGAGTGAACGAATGGCCGCACCACAAGTCAATAGACCACTCGGATGCACTAGAGTGGATTCTAATTGCCCCCGAGTCAAGTTCGCGTGAACTTTATATTTAAAAATATAAATTGTGACAAATTGCGCAAGTCTTGGGGTGCGGAAAAATCCATGCAAGAAATGTCAAACTTCGCGCTTGGTGGCTAGAATGATCGCTAAGGAGAACCCATGTCCATTCTAAGATCATCCAACCCAATTCTTGCCGAAGGCCGCCTAGAGGAAGCTTTACGAAGCTCTCCAAATTCACAAGCCACTGTCACCGTTGCTGGCGTGGTAAACAAAACCACGCTGTGCTTGGCGGTGGCCGTGGTGTTTGGCGCGTTGGGAAACTCGTTTGTACAAACCAACCCCGGTGCGCTGTTTATGGTCAGCATGGCGTCGTTTGTGGTTTCCTTAGGAGTTGGATTCGCCTTGTTTGGCCGCCCAAGTTGGGCGATATTTTTGGCGCCAATTTATGCGGCGGTGCAAGGGTTCTTCATGGGCGCGGTTGGAGTTGTGCTTGACAACATCTTGAAGTCAAAGGGCATCGCGCTTACAGGCGGCATCGCTCTGCAAGCCTTCATCATGACCGCGGGCGTGGCGTTGACGTGCCTCATTTTGTACCGCAGTGGCGCCGTGCGCATCACTCAACGTGGCGCATTTATTTTGTGGGCATGCGTGCTGGGTATTGGCGTGACCTATCTGATTTCATTTGTACTCAGTCTATTTGGCGTGGCGACTCCGTTCATCTCACTGCCAAATCAAACTGGCGGTTCAACGGGCGCCTACATTGGCCTTGCTATTAACGGGCTCATTCTGGTGGTGGCGGCGTTTACTTTTATCGCCGACATTCAACAAGTCGATCAGGCCTCTAAAGAAGGCGCACCGGCTAGCAGTGAATGGTATTTGGCATACGGTCTGACCGTAAGCTTGGTCTGGATTTATTTTGAGTCAATGAAAATTATTTTCCGCTTGGCCATGATCTTCGGTGGCAAGCGCGATTGATTACGAGCGCGCGTTCCACATGAAAGTTGATCCATGATTGGAGAACTTGTGCTGGCCATGGAGGCTGTCGCGCCGCGGCGTCTTGCGGCATCGTGGGACAACACCGGCTTGCTTCTTGGCGATCCATCGCGTTTGCTTCGGCGCGCCTTGCTCACGATTGACCTCACGGTTGACGTGCTTGATGAAGCGATAGCGGCCAAATGCGAGGCGATTATTGCGTATCACCCGCCTATTTTTGAGCCGCTAAAACAACTCACGGCCATGCATGCGCATGAGCAAATCTTGCTACGTTGCGCGGAGAACAAGATCGCGATCTTGTCGCCGCATACGGCGCTTGACGCGGTGTGTGGCGGCATGACCGATTGGCTGGCCGACATGATTGATGCAGGTGCGCGCGTGGCGTTGGAGCCAGCAACAAATTTAAATTCGCCGGCGACGCAAGTGAATCACTTGCATGCGTCGGCGCGCGGGCAAGATCAAGTCCAAGCGCAAGTTCAAGGCCTGTTTCGCAATCAGGGTCAAGGTCAGGGTCAAGGTCGAGTTCAAGCACAAGTTCATGGCCAAGGTCGCGCGCTCACGCTTGCAAAGCCCCGAACAACAAGCGCCATAGCGAAACAATTGCGTGCCTCGCTACGACTTTCCGCCGGCGATGTGAACTATTGCGAATTCAACAAATCGCGCCGCCACACATGCGTCGCGGTGGTTCCTGGCTCAGGCGCCAGTTTGCTGACAATGGCAATCGAGGCCGGTTGCACGCTCATGGTCACCGGCGAGGCCAAGCACCACGATGTGATCCACGCGCGCGAAATGAATTGCGACATAATTTTGCTTGGCCACACAAATTCCGAGCGCGGATTTCTGCCGCACTTTGCCAAGCAATTGCAACCGCATGTGCCGCAGGTTCGTTTGTTGGTGAGCAAACGCGATCGACATCCGCTTCACAGCGCATAGAACTAGAACGCAAGCTCGCAACGCGGATGTTGCGCGCTTGGGCCGCGGCGGGATTTGTTTGAGTCGCCCGCTGTTGAACGCCCACGCGCAAACTTATTTTTCTTCGCTCAATGTTTCACGCGCCAGAAGCGCCGCGCCCAACATGCCGGCGTCATCGCCCAATTGACTTGGAACAATTTCGCATCGCTGTAATGTTTGTGGAAACACCACGCGCTCAAAACTTTCGCGCACGCGGTACAGATATGGCTTTCCAAGCGCCTCGGACACGCCGCCGCCCAGCACCACTGTTTGCAAACTCATCACAGTAGTCAGATTGGCAATGGTCAGACCCAACAATTCAGCCGACGCATCAACCACCTTGCGCACAAGCGGATCGCCTTTGGAATAGCACTCCGCCAGCACGCCGCTTCCAATCGCGGATGGATCGGGCTTGCCCTCGTCGTCTTTTTCCTTGTTTAAAAATTCGCGCAACATGCTGTCGGGATAGTGCCCAAGCAACATCATCATGCTACGCACAAGCGCCGTGCGACTGCAATGATCTTCCAGCGTTCGATGGCCCGGACCTGCGCCCGGGAAAAGCACAACATGTCCAACTTCGCCAGCCGTGTAAAACGGACCGCGCCACAATTTTCCATTTAGAATCATCCCGCCACCAATGCCGGTGCCAATCCACATGGCCAACAAATCGCCGCGATTTTTACCCGCGCCCAAACGGCTTTCGCCAAACGCCGCCACATTCACATCATTGTCCACCACCACGGGCATGTCCAATTTCTTTGACATGATGTCGCGCAGGGGAACTTTTTTCCATCCAAGATTGCCCGCGTGGATCACACTGCCCTTGTCCCAATCCACCGCGCTTGGCGCGCCAATACCGGCGGCCTCAATATCTTTTATGGACAACTTTGCGTCTTCGCATGCGCGCTCAATACCTTCAACTATACGAGTGAGGACTTTCTCGCGGCCCTCGGCGGCCTTGGTCTTGCGGCGTGTACGCCCAACAATTTTTCCTTTTTCATCAATCACACCAATGCTCATGTTGGTGCCGCCCAAATCCACGCCAACAATTGGACCAGTGAAACGTTGTTTGCGATCTGCCATGCACGGAATCTAACCGACCTTGCGCCACGCTTGGTTACACTCAAATGCGTGACAGAGAAACACACACTTTCGATCGAGGAAACAGCGCATGTGGCCAAATTGGCGCGGCTAGAAATTGCGCCCGCGAAACTGGAACAGTACCGCGGCGAGCTGGCCAATGTGCTGGGCCATGTTGCCAAGTTGAAGGCCATCAACGTGGATGGCATTGAGCCGCTCACAAGCCCGGTGGATTCCACCAACCGACTTGCCGCTGACCAACCTGGCGCCACGCTTTCATTGGAAGAATTATTTATGAACGCCCCCGCTGTTGAGGGCCGCTTCATCGCGGTTCCAAAAGTTCTGGCGGAGGAAAATTCATGAGCGCGCCATTCACGGACGCCGTTTCCATTGGCGAAGCGGTTCGTACCGGCGCCACCACCGCCGAGCAAGTGACCAAGGAATTTTTAAGCCGGGCGCAAACGGCAAACGCGTCATTGAATGCGTTCCACGAAATCTTTGAAAGCGAAGCCATGGAGGCCGCGCGCGCCGTGGACGCGAAAGTGAAAGCTGGAAAAAATCCTGGGCCTCTCGCTGGCGTGCCCATGGCCGTGAAAGATAATTTGGCGACCAAGGTTGGCCGAACAACTTGTTCAAGCAAAATGCTGGAGCACTATCGCTCGCCATTCACGGCGACTTGTGTTGAGCGCCTGCAAGCAGAGGGCGCGGTGGTGATTGGAAAAACCAACATGGATGAATTCGCGATGGGTTCAAGCACGGAACATTGCGCGTGGGGATCCGTAAAAAATCCGTGGGACACCACGCGCGTTCCGGGCGGTTCCAGCGGTGGCAGTGCCGTTGCCGCGGCCGCTGGTTTATGCGGTTTTTCCCTAGGAAGCGACACCGGCGGTAGCATTCGTCAACCCGCTTCGTTGTGTGGTTGTGTTGGCTTCAAGCCAACCTACGGCCGCGTCAGTCGCTACGGTTTGGTGGCCTTTGGAAGCAGTCTTGACCAAGTTGGCCCGCTCACCCGCAGTGTGCGCGACGCCGCGCTCACCTATCACGTGATGGCCGGTATTGATGACCGCGACAGCACCACCGCGGATCTTGCCGTGGAAGATCCAATGAAGGATTTGGAAACTCCAATCGCAGGCCTTCGCGTTGGCGTGCCTAAACAATATTTAAGCGACGCCAATGACGCCGAGGTGAACTCGTGCGTAAACGACGCACTGCAACGCCTGAAAAAATTAGGCGCGACTCTTGTTGAAGTGGATCTGCCGCTCACGGACATTGGCATCAGCACGTACTACGTGATCGCGCCGGCGGAGGCCAGCGGAAACTTGGCGCGCTTTGACGGCATTCGCTATGGACACCGCGCCGCGTTGAAGACGGGTGAAAGTTTGGACACGCTCTACTCGCGTAGTCGCGCTGAAGGATTTGGTCCCGAAGTTCAGCGGCGCATCATGCTTGGAACGTATGTGTTGAGCTCCGGTTATTACGACGCGTACTACGGCCGCGCGTTACGTGTGCGCCGCCTCATCAAGGCGGAGTTTGACAACGCCTTCGCCAAGTGCGACGTCATCGCTGGGCCCGCGAGTCCGTCACCCGCATTCAAGTTTGGCGGCATGAGCGATCCGCTGAAAATGTATTTGTGCGATGTCTACACCGTGAATACAAATATCGCTGGTTTGCCCGCTATTTCACTGCCAATTGGCTTTGCCACAGAGGGCGCGCGCTCACTGCCGATTGGCCTGCACCTGCAAGCGCCAGCCTTTGCCGACGCAAAATTATTGCGCGCCGCACGCATGGTTGAAAAACTTTTTCCCGATCTGGCTCGAGAAGCGCCGACACTTATTTCGTAGTGGCGGCTTTCGCGCCCCGGCCACATTATTCAGTGGCGGCGGCAATTGGAGGCGCTTGGGAGGCGCGCGGAATTGCGCCCAACTCGTGCAGTTGCGAATAAAAGGAATCCACCAACGCCTGCGCGGACGTGGTTCGTTCGCCAAACAATCCCAATGTGGCGCTGGCGCTCAACACGCCTTGCGCCAAGTCGCCCTTCACCACAAGTTCACCTTGGTCATTGTTCAATGTCACAATGGTGAAACGCAATCCGTCTGGTAGAACAAACTGCGCAATCACAGCCATTTCAACTTTTCTAGATCCAATCACCGCGGCTTGATACACATCCGACCAACGACCCACGCTTGATGTCTGCAACGGCCGCGTGCCGTCAATATCTTTCTGCGAGCGCGTGGATGCCATTGCGTTAAGCACGCGCTGGGACTCCGCAGAAGTGAGTTCACGGTTCACGCTGGCAAGATCGCCAGGAAAAACTTCGTTGGATTGCACGATTGGCGCTGGCGTTGAGCAAGCCACCAAAAATACAACCGCAATCAACACGCCGATATTCAAATGCATTGCCACCTTGTTCACGCCCGACACTTTACCCAATTCTCATGCATCCATGTTTTTTTGCGCCACGTTCACCATGCGCAAAACCGCGTTGCTTACCGCTAATTTGTTGAGTTTTGCCACATCAACCCAGCGAACTTTCGCGCCCGAATGAAATTCCACTTGGTACACGCGAATGCGGACCGTTCGATGGGTTGTAAGAAATTCAAATTCCCGCTGGAATTTTTTTATCCTCTTAATGTCGCGGCGCTCGCGCATCAACTTCGCGGCGGAATACACGCTTGACGATTCAACAACAGGTGGTGACAACATTCCAGCCCACAAACCCGGGGCGGGTCGAATCTCAACGCCAATCTTTAAGCCACGAATTTCCACGCACGCGTGATGCACCACGGTTTTTCGTGGCGCCGCGGAATTGCTCAGCGGAACAAATTCCTGCGAGTGCGCTTTGAAGGATCCACAGCAACGCTTGAGCGGGCACTCGCCGCAACGCGGAACGCGGGGCGTGCAAACAGTCGCTCCCAATTCCATCAGGGCTTCATTCAACACCGCTGGCGATTTCGCAGAACGAACCAATTCCTCCGCCGTGCTCCATAGCCACGCCTCGGCGATTTTTCCCTTGGTGGTTTCACGTCGATCCGCAATTCTAGACAACACGCGCGCCACGTTGCCATCCACAATGGGCGCCGCTTGCCCAAATGCGATGCTGGCAATCGCGCCAGCCGAGTAGCGGCCAATTCCTGGAAGCGTTTGCAACTCCTGCACGGAACGCGGAACTCGTCCGCCAAATTGTGCCACCATCATTTGCGCGGCGGCTCGTAGATTTTTTGCCCGCCTGTAATAACCCAACCCCTGCCACAAAGAAAGCACCGACAACTCGGTGGATTCGGCCAAGCGTTGCGGGCTGGGAAACCGCCTCAAAAATGCCGGAAATTTTTCCGCAACCCTGCTCGCCTGCGTTTGTTGCAACATCACTTCGCTCACCAAAACCCGCCATGGAGTGCGCCTTTTTCTCCATGGAAGATCGCGCAAAACCCTTGGAAACCACTCCTGCAAGCGTGTCGCTATGGCTCTGGCATTTGGCACTTGTTTGGCAACCTTTCTCTTCACTTTGGCGAATACTCCCTTGCCACTCTGGCGCTACCCATTTACCCTATCCGACCTCCCTAAGGTTCACAGACCCCCACACATTGTCATGGCAAAAATTTTCTACACAATCGATGAAGCGTGCGGCAAGCTTGGTAAGAACACCAGCCAAGTTATGGATTTGATCAAATCCGGAAAGCTACGAGAATTTCGCGATCGAGGTCAGTTGATGCTGAAGGTTGAAGATGTCAACAGCATCGCCACCGATAGCGAGTCCGATGATGGCCTTGATTTAAAAATGGGATCGGACATGGTCAATCTTGGTGGCGAAAGCGATAGTTTCGAACTTGACCTTGCGGACTCCTCCTCACCAGCTCCCGTGGCCAATCCAAAGGGTGATAGCCCTGTTGGCTTGAACGCGCCGCAAAGTATTGAGGATGACTTGTCACTTGAACTTGACTCAATGGCCGGCGCGGAAGTTCCTGTTGCCGCATCTCAATCAAGCACCGGCTCCGACGTGCTTTCTTTGGAACTTGATTCGGATTCGTCAAACGCAAACGCCGGCTCCGATGTGTTTTCTTTGGAACTTGATTTGGAATCTTCAAACGCAAGCGCCGCCGCTGTGCCCACTGCAAAATCCGTAGCCCCGTTTGAGCCCACGATTGAAGATGAATCGTCCACGCTTGAGCTTGATTTATCCGACTCATTGCCCGCGTCCCCCGCGGCCAAGGCTTCGCCCGCGAAAAGCACAAATGATTCCGATCTAGAGCCTATGTTGCTTGATGACAGCTTGGCGGGCGGCAGTTCACCAAGTCCAGCCAAAAGTTCCGCGCCTAATCTCGCCAAGAATTTTGATCAAACAATCGAAGATAGCCGCGAAGGCAGTGCGATTGGATTTGATAGTCGTGTGGACAGCGCGGCTGGAGCTTCCGCCGCATTGGAAGCCGACCAAATCAATCTGGATCAACCTAGTTCGGGAAGCGGTCTTCTTGATCTCACGCAGGAGAGCGAAGACAGCCAAATGGGCGCCCAGCTTATGGACGAGGCTTTCCAAGGCGATGACGAAGAAGCTCCCAAAAATGCCAGCGGAATATTTGGTGGCGCATCGGGCGAAAGCGGAATTCATGACGCACCCGTTGTCAACACAGGTTCCATCGCCGCGGCTTCACCTGTGTTTGCCGGCGCAATGTCGGGCAGTGAAATATACAGCGGCTCTTGGAGCGGAATGACCATTGGACTTCTGGTGCCAGCCATCATTGGCCTTTCGGCCACCGCATCCATGTTGGTGATGAAGACAATCGGAGCCACGCCAGAACTTGCAATGTACTTCGCCAAAGATTGGATGATGTGGAGCGGTGGATACGCCGCCTCTATCGCCATCTGTGGAGCCATTGGCTTCTTTGTTGGCAAAGCCACCGAATAATCGGACCTCACAACAATGCTGACCAAATACGGAATGAACCAGTGGCTGACCACTGCTGTCGTGGTCTATCCAATTATTGGCGCGTGCGTTTGGCTGGCTGACAATGGCGAGCCAGCGTGGTGGATTCCCGCCGGCTTTCTTCTAGTACTTTGGATGTGTTTTGCCGCGTTTTTTCGCGACCCTCTGCGACGACCCGCTTCCAACAATCCAGCGGATTTTCTAAGTCCAGCCGATGGCACCGTCAGCGCCGTGATTCGCGTGGCGCACCATGATGCCACCAATGGTCCCGCGCTTGTGATCCGAATTTTTCTCAGCGTGCTTGATGTGCACATCAATCGAGCGGCGCATGACGGCACGGTGGTTGGCCTGCGGCATCAACCGGGTCGATACCTTGACGCGCGCGCGTCGGCTGGCGCGCGCGTGAACGAAAATCTTTTGCTGACATTGCGCTTGGATGATGGGCGCGTGTATGGCATTCGGCAAATTTCCGGCGCCATCGCACGCCGCATCATTTGCGGAGTAAAAATTGGCCAGCGTTTAGATCGTGGTCAACGCTATGGAATGATCCAGTTTGGATCCACCACCGAGCTGATACTTCCACAGCCTGAGCGCGCCACCAGCCTGGTGCAAGAGGGCTCACGCGTGTACGCCGGGCGCACCGCCATCGCCCGCTTGAGCGCGCTTGACTCAACCAAATAAATCTGGTTCGTCTTCGCACGAATCACTTGGCCATGCGCCACAAATTCGTCGATGAATACGCGCGTCAAACGCCAACTGCGTGGCCAGCGCTTGGCAGACATCGCCCAAGCCTGCCTCCGCTTGCGCTGGCCTACTGCCCACGGGTCCCACAATAAGTATGGCCGCGAAACATTCACCGTTGGCGCGACATGGCGCCAGCATGGCCCACCGTTGGGCGAAAGCCTGAAAATCGTTTCCGCCAACAAACTGCCGGACATCGTCCACCACGCACGCGCGATCGGCGCTTAAAACCCTTGGAAGTTGCAGTGTTTCCACATCGCTTAAAAGCCGCGCTGAAAGAATCGCGTTGGAGCCCCCGTTGCCAGCGCATGCCGCAAGGCCCGTGCGTGAATCTGATCCAACCAACCAGGACACAATCATTGCGCCAGGCAAACATCGCTCCACAAAGTCCACGGCCGCCCTTGATGCTGTCAACGGATCCAACGACCGCGCCAACACTTCGGTCAGGGTTGAAATTTCAGGCAACTTTAATTTTGGAAATGGCGTGCGTGGAGAATGTTCTTGCAACACGCTTAAAAGTTTTTCCATATCGCCCGTCACATTCTGTTGGTCATGCACTTGCGTCGCCAGCGATTTCAACGTGTCAATCCGCTCGTGACGCTCGCGGCTTAACCGCGCCACGCGCACGGTGGTACGCATGATTCTTACAAAATCATTCGGCGACACATCCGACACAACGCGTTGCACATTTTCAAACGCCGCAAGTGTGGGCGGCACGTCTTGGGAAGATTCACAGAGCACCACAATTTTTGTGTGTTTTGAAACACGCTGTAAAAGTCGCGCGGTGTTTGAAACTTCAACCACGTCCTCGGTTACATCCAGCAGAACCGCGTCCACCACTTGTTCCACGCAACGAATTCCAGCCCGTGTGGCGCTTGGAACCATTTCAATCTGAAATCCCTCATCCACAAGTGATCCAATCAAGTCAGACCAATTTGAGCACGCTCCGGTTAAAAGAATTCGTCCACACTGTTCATGCCGCGAGGGATTGAAGTTTGATTCCATGGCACAACTGAAATCGACGCGCGCGATGCGCGACTTATGCGCTTTGATAAATAGAAATGCGCCGGTGTTCCGTCTGTGCGGTCTAGTTAGGCTGTTCCATGGCGCTCGCGCCACAATCGCACCGCTTCGGCCTCGCGTGGGTACACCGGAAGCGCAAACTGTGGAGCCACAGTTCGATTGCAAGCCAACATGCGCCGCGCCACATGCAAAACCGCCTCGGCGGTGGGTTCAAGCGCCACAATATCAATGTTCAACTTCGCGGCGCGCTCTTTCCATTGAACTGGCAGATGCTCGTCGGCGATCAGAATTTCACCCGACTCGACTGGCCACTGCTGGAACGTTCGCACGCCGACGTGCTCTGGATCATCATTGCCTTGGCTTGGTTGACGCACCTTGGCCATCCAGCATCCGTCATTTTTTGCGGCAAGCGCAACCCACGCAATCTGATTTGCGTCCATGCGTCCAGCCAACACGGCGGATTGTCGCGCCACCACGGCGGCTGAAACTTGGACGATTGCAATGGAGAGGGACTCGGCGATCGACTGCGCCGCGGCATGTGCAATTCTTAAACCGGAGAAACCACCCGGTCCAGAATTTAAAGCCACCGCGCCGATTTGATCACGCGTGATATTGGCCCGGGCGCACAAGCGCTGGATCGCCGGCAATACATCCTCCACAAGACGGTTTTGAGTGTCGATGGATTCACTTGTAATCGCGTCGCAATGACTTTCCAATAGCACTGGCCCCAACGCAACCCATGAGGTTCGTTGCGATGTCTCCAATGCCAAAATCATTCCGCCGCCAGGATTCACCGCGAGATCCTTGAATGAAAAATCCGCGAAAACATCATGAAATTAATCGCCAAGCGACCCCTCAATTGAACCAATAGGAATCGCTCGAAGCGCCAATTCATGCGCGTTGGAAATCGCGTAACTCAGTGGCAATGCAAGCACCGCGCCATGCTCGTGATCTGAATTCAACAACAACAATTGCTCGCCCGCGGCGGCAACGCCCTCGGGCACGGCCGCATGGCCCGCGATGAAAACTTTCACCCCCCACGCCGCGGCCAATCCAGCCAACTGCTCCGGCTTTTGATTTCTCCCCCAGGTCATCTGCCACGCGCTTCCTAAACGCGCTTCGTAGTCGTCCTCTATCAGATCGCGATCTAGAACTCCAATATCAAATGTCTTCATGTCATACATACTTGGAAGCGAATGTGAACACAAAATTCCACTGTGGGTTTTCACCGCCAACGGTAACGACCTCACAAAAACTTGAATTGCTTCATCCACAATTTCGGCGTCATCTCCAAACGAGCACAACAAACCCGCGCGGAATAATTCCGTATTTTCGCCGGCTCCTTTGCTTACGGGCTGATTGAACGCCTGCGCCAATTCATGGTTGGCCAACATCACATGCACTTGGCCGGGATATTTCTCCACCAATCTGGCCACTTTGGCCAACATCCGCCAACTCATATCTGCGCCATGCGTCAGGCGCTCGCCGTGAATCAATTCATGAAGCACCACGTGATGTGCTGGCTCGTCAAGCCGAGCAAAATTGACCACTTTCACAAAGTGATTTGGATTGTCGTGCAAATCACCAGTAACAAGAAGCCGTCCAGTGTCGCCAAGATGAACGCATGCACCACGCCGCTTGGAATCGCCGCGAAATATTTCCGCGGCGCGCGTCAGCAGTTGCGCCACGCCAAGCGCGCCTAAATGATCGATGTCCGCCAGTTTCAAGGCGCCACCGTGGCGGCGACAAAAAACCGCGCGCTTCCAGTGTTGGTTGTGATCTCAAGCGGCGCGTATACAAATCCGCCTTTGGACTTCAGCGCGGCAAATCGAAACACGACACGCACGCGATCACCCACGCGCTTGCTGGAGATCATGTGCGCCGTGAAGTCTGGATTGATGGATGTCACCGCGGTCACAGCGTCCCACCCAGGTGGTTGCGGCTTGCCTCTACTCATGGAGCTTTCAATTTCCACTTCAAGATCCACCGGCGAATTCAAAGACAATCGATCCGGCAACACGATTGATTCGGGGATAAACCAATGCCGCTGATCCATCTTTGGATCAAAGCGAATACCAGTGCTTTCGTGGCGAATTCGAAATGGAAGAATCGGACAATCCTTCACATCCGTTTCCACGCACCACCATTGCTGAAGTTTTCCCTCTGGCACCAATGAAAAATCCCAGCGCACGCGGTACGTTGCGCGCGCCACGTCCTTCACTGGATCAAAATCCACAAATTGTGGCGTGGCGCCATCACACGAAACAATATGAAATGGCGCTTTGTTTACGCTGGAAATTTCAACTGTTCCCTGGTTCTTACCCTTGAGCGCGTCGATAAAAGCGGGTTGCACAAGCAACGGAAACTGCACCATGCCTTTCATCCTGGCGATGAGTGGTTGGTCGTTGCCCGCGAATGTCACGAACACCTTGGCATCTTTTTCGCCTGGCGTTCGCGGCGCATCCAGCGACGCGACAAGTTCTATGTCGCCACCCGCTGGAATTTCCTTGTTGACCAAATCCGAAAGCGTGGTGCACTTGCAACTTGGAAACGCGGACTCAATTCGAACCGCGGTGGCCGAGGCATTGTGAATTATAAATTTTGCTTGATGTTGAGACCCAGGCTTGACCACGCCAAAGTCAATCATCACAGGCGTGATTGTGTACTGCGAATTTTGCATTGTCGATTTCGCCTCGGTGGCGCTTGACTGCGTGGCGGTCTGCGCGTGGGACATGCACGATGCGCCAACACAGAACGCGATGCAACTCCAAACGCGTGGCGGTTTATTTGTGATCCAAATCATGCCATCAGTTTACGTGAATTTGGATGGGTCTTGAATATAAATTCACTGTCCCGGGGAAGTGCTTGGGCGCAATCCCTGCAACATTAATTCCGCCGCGGTGGAGGCTCTTTGAATCGCGTCCGCCGTTCGCTCAATCGCAACCTCAAGCCGTTGCGGGTCATTCGCCTGCAAAGCCTCTTGAATCATTGGAAATACGCTTGCCGAATAGCTATTGGATGGATCCGTTGCCACCCAAAGATTGCGATACCAAGGCCGATCAGGCAGGCCGGCGTCGTCCTTGAACGCCTTGGTGAATCTGCGCATGCCCGTGATGAGGCGTTGCTCGGCATGCGGATTTTGCGGTTGATCTTTCAAAATTCCTGCGTCCACCAGTTCTCCCTGTGTTTGCAAGGTGATCAACATCGGACGAAGAATTTCCAGCGCGGATTTTTCTTTGTCCGTCTTGGCGAGTTGCGTCAACCCATCAAGCGCCTTCAAGCCCAGGCGCCCAATTTCGCCGTACTGGTATGGCGTCCACTTTTGGTTGGACATGAGCGCCATGAATGACAACGTGGCGCGCGTGACCATGAGCGCTGGTTCGTAGTTCTCGCCAACCGTGGCGCGATACCACGCCGTGGTGTCGTAATTGCTGTGATAGCTGGTACCCTGCGAACCACCAGCGGAAATGGAAATCGCCGGCACCACCAGTCGACAAACAAATCCAACATGATCACTTCCGCCACCAAGGGTTCCAAACAATGTGTCAGACTTATTATTGTTCAACATCACCGACAACGCGCTCACGCTTGGATCGCCCGCGGCTGGAGTCATCGCGGCGCAATCCTTGGCGACTTGGGTTAATTCTGGAGTGAGCGCGAACGACAAGTTGGGTCCCATTGCCGCCATGTCAAGATTGACATAGGACACTATTTTGTCCCCCATTTCAGCGTCATGTCCCTCCACCCACTCGGTGCTTCCAATGATTCCAAACTCCTCGGCGCCCCACGCCGCGAAAACAATGGAACGCTCCGGCCAAATTCCCTGCTTGGTCAACTGCGCCACGCAATTCGCCGCCTCCAAAAGACAAATGGTTCCCGCGCAAGGATCCGCCGCGCCATACCCCCACGCATCGTGATGGCATCCAATCACAATCACCTCGTCAGGTCGGCGCCACCCTTGAACCATGGCCAACACATTTGCGGATGCGCCAAGAAATCGCTCCTGCTGAATCGCAAGATGAACTTTTAAATTATTTCCACCCGTCAATCGATATGGAAAATCCAAACCACCTTGCCACGATGGATCTGGAATATCAACGCCCTTCATTCGAGCCATGATGGCGCCCGCGGCGGCGTATCCAACTGGTTGCACGGGAATGCGCGGCAAATCTAAATTCTGGGGCTTGTCGCGGCTGACATTGTCCGCGGAGTACACGCCTGGAGTTCCTGGATCGCCGGGATACGGCAGTGTGTTCAACGTTCCACGTTGAATGCAAGCATCATTGGCCCAACCACCGCCATTTGGCCAGGTGGAACCTTTGGTAAATCCAGAATCACTTGGATCGGTGAAGATAATCAATCCAGCCGCGCCAGCATTTTCGGCGAAGCGCGCCTTGTATCCACGAAAGTTTTTTCCATATCGAGCCAAGACAATCTTGCCTTTGACATCCACGCCAAGTTTCTTCAATGTGTCAAAATCTTCTTGCGTGCCATAGTTTGCGTACACCACCTCGGCGGTCACGTCGCCATTTCCGCTGTACGCATTCCATCCATAATTTAAATCTGGATGCGCGGTGGCTGGATCTTGAAGCAAGTTTTTTTCATTCACGGCCAAGGACAGAACGCCCTTGCGCACTGGCGGCGCGGTGGCGCCCGTTTGATTTGTATTTTGCGCTGTAGCGGATTCTTGCTCTGCCGCGACGTCGATCAATTCCAGCGTGGCGCTGATGGGCCGCGCGAGATACGCGCGAAATCCCTCCACTCGAGTATTCAATCCCATGGACTCAAACGCTTGCTTCAGCCGCTCAACTTGGCGCATATCGCCGGGCGTGCCAGCGATATGTGGCTCTTGTGTCAACACATCGTGCCAGCGACGCAACTCGCTTGCGCGCGGCATGGCGATTAATTTTTCCGCGTACTGTTTGGCTGAAAGCGGCGCTGTAAATTTGGACGAAACTTTTTCAGGAGAGGCGTTTGGCTGATTGCGCGACTCGTCGGCTTGGGCTGGTTGTTGCGTGGCCGCCACGGCAATCACCGCAACGATTGAAAGCGCGATGGCCATGCAAATACCGGCGCCAACCTTGCCATACATCACGGCGCACTCT
Organism: uncultured Planctomycetia bacterium; assembly: GCA_937919205.1. Classification (GTDB taxonomy): domain Bacteria; phylum Planctomycetota; class Phycisphaerae; order Phycisphaerales; family SM1A02; genus SYAC01. Next base: position 16,836 of record CALFOZ010000232.1, on the reverse strand, counting down.
TCACGCCTGGCGTTTCTTTGTTCTCGGCGAACACCGCAGGCCACGGATTCACTCCATGGCAAGCACGACCTGTTCGCTCGACATAATCCTGGTGATATCCCTCCGCGGCACAAAACTTTTTGGCGGGCTCAATCACGGTCACAATTTTTTTACCCGCGTAGCGTGGCGACAACTGCAAGGCGGCCGTAAACGCTTTGGCTTGCGCCAACTGATCCTGATCCGTGGTGAACACAGCCGATCGATATTGATCGCCAACATCCGGACCCTGTCGATCCAATTGCGTTGGATCATGCAGGCGAAAAAATCCATCAAGCAATTGTTGATAGGACACCTTCGCCGGATCGTATGTCACGCGAACCGCTTCGGCATGCCCACTTTTATGCGAGCACACATCTTCGTATGTTGGATTCTCTGTGGATCCATTCATGTATCCACTGGAAACATCCGCCACGCCTGGGCATTCCTGAAACCAATGCTCCACTCCCCAAAAACATCCGCCCGCGAAATAGGCCGTCTTCAGTTGCATTGGCAAACATTCTGGTGCAAGCGTTGATCCCTTTTCATGAAACTCCAACGCCGCCGAATTTAAACAATAGCGCAGACCCGTTGGCTTGGGTCCATCCTCAAACACATGGCCAAGATGCGAGTCGCAACGGGCGCAATCAATCTCCACGCGCTCCATGCCAAACTCATTGTCTTTTTTATACGCCACATGGTCGGGATCAAATGGCGAGAAGAAACTAGGCCAACCCGTGCCTGAATTAAATTTATTTTCGCTTGAGAACAGCGGCAATCCACAAACCACGCAGTAATACACGCCGTCTTTTTTGTTGTCGAGCAAGTTGCCACAAAATGCTGGCTCGGTACCCGCCTTCTGCGTTACTTTAAATTGTTCGGGAGTTAATTTTTTGGCCAACTCCGCAACCTTCTCCTTGGACAAAGGCGCGATGTTGTAACCACTACGGGAAAGTGTGCGGGGCTTGCTCTTCATAGAAATCTCTAGGGTTGAAGGTGGATCATCAAATGACATCGCAAAACTTGCAACCATACACACAAGCGTGAGTGTGGCGACAATGTAAATAGTGGCTTGCTTGCGAACTTGCATGGCAGAATGATAGTAGGTCAATCTTTCAAGTCTTCCAATGATCAATCGGGCCTTCGATGGCGCTAGACTGCGCATGTGCCTATAAGTATTTTCAGACAATACGCTTGGAGTACCCATTTCAAAGTGTGTGTCGCCATGATCGCCATGATCACCTTGATCTCGTGCATCGAAAGCCAACCTCCGCCTTTATATCCATTAGCGATTGGCATAGCCGAAATCACACCAATCAAGCCAATCATTGAACCCGTCATCACGTTGCCAAGCGCAACCGAAAATCAAATCATTGCGTCCCCCTCGCAACAATCCAACGATCAATTTGCGGCTTGCGTGGCAATGGCGCTCGATACGTTGGTGGTGGGCGCGCCAAACACAACTGGCGGTGGCGCCGTTTGGGTATTTGATTTGGCAACCACAACTACTTCGCCCCTTAAATTAGTTCCACCACATCTTTCAACCGGCGATGCGTTCGGATCGGCGGTCGATATTTCCAATTCTGGAAGATTTATCCTTGTCGGAGCTCCCAATACAAATGTGGGCAATCTGCCCAACGTTGGCGCGGTGCATCTTTGGGAAAAAGTGGAATCCAAGTGGGTGTATAGCGGCTCATTCTCGAGCGACTTGGTTTCCTCCAATGCTTTGCTTGGCCGCGCCGTGGCAATTGATGATGACACATTCCTTGCCGGGGCGCCTTTTGCAACATTGAGCGAAGTTGCGGCTCACGGAATAGTAATCACATGGATGCGCGACTCAGAAGGAATATGGTCTGAAAGCTCAACCTTAAACCCAAATGATCTTATTGCAAATGCGCAATTTGGCTCATCTATATCGCTCAAAGCCACCCAAGCTTTGATTGGCTCTCCATATGCGCGTGCGTCGGATCGAAATGAGCTTGGCATAGCAAATATTTTTTTACGTTACAAATCACATTGGCCCCCGACCCCGCTTGTGCAAATATCTGACACGAGCAATATCTTGTACAAAGGAGATCGCGTCGGAGGACATATGGGCGGAACGGGCGATCACTTTGGCTGGTCGGTGTGCATGTTTGGAAATATTGCCTTGGTGGGCGCGCCCGGAGACAGCCAGGGAAACTACGCCGGCAATGGCTCGGTGGATCTTTTTGAACGCGAAGAACAAACTTGGAGCCAAATCCAATATATAATTGCTGAGGATTTGGAGTCGAATGCGGCTTTTGGCAGTGCGGTGGGAATCGCGGGGACACACTTTGTCATTGGCGCGCCCATGAAAATGCACGCCGACAAATCCGCGGCGGGAGTGGTGTATGTGTATCAAATCATTCCTGGATCGAACCCCAAGGAAGAAGAATTTTTAATCACCCTTGTTCCTGCGCAGTCCAACGTACACGCGCGATTTGGCGCGGCTCTTGCTTGCACGACAAATCGAATCGCCGTTTGCGCGCCAGGCGCGCAAGATCTTTCGACACCAGGATTCATTTATATTTTCAACCAATCTGAAAATTCATGGGGCGTTCCAAGCGCCGTAGTTGATCCGGTTGTTGCCTTCATGCAACCCGCCGCCAAGCAATAAGACCAATTCCATCCCCCGCCTTGGGGCACCCCGCGCCCAACACAGCATTTCTAACTTCTTCGCTATAGTGTTCCTTCCACTGGACAGGTGTCCGAGCGGTTGAAGGAGCAGCATTGGAAATGCTGTATACGGGTAACCGTATCGTGGGTTCGAATCCCACCTTGTCCGCTTTCATTTCACGCATCTTCATCGATGCATGAAGTTGGCGAATTCGGCGAGTGCCTCGCCGAAAAAATCTCGGGTTGTAGCGCAGCTTGGTAGCGCGTTTGACTGGGGGTCAAAAGGTCGTGGGTTCAAATCCCGCCAGCCCGACTACCAACAAAAAAACGGAGGCTTGACCTCCGTTTTTTGTTTTTAATTTTTATAGTTCACACGGCTCCTTGGCCATCATCAACTAGGAATTTTTCACCTTGACGATGCGGCCGATGAATCCCAACAAGACCATCCACGCCACCACGAGCGCTATGACAACCAAGACAATGGTTCCGCTACTTTCCGCCTCGCGGATTAAATCCGACGCTTGCTCGCGCGGGGTTTCAGCCGCAGGAGTAGATTGACATGCGGCCACAATGTGGGAAGCGCCAATGAACAAAGCGAGGCAGATGCGGTTGCGCTGATTGGACAATGCGTGAAAAGTTTGAATCAATATGTTCATTATGAAATTGCAAAGTTGAATGGTCTATAAAGATAGCACGCAAAGTCGGGTAGTCAAAAGATATTTAAATCAGCATGAAATCCTAGCCCCCCTAGACTGTGCTTACGACTATTTCCATGACACACCAAACGCCAACATCTCCTTGCGGAATTGTAATTATTGATAAACCATTGGGGGTTTCAAGCATGCGCGCAGTGGAAATGGTGCGCCGTGGCATGGGTGGCTTGCGAACGGGCCACGCCGGCACGCTTGATCCACTGGCTACGGGCGTGCTGATTATTGCCGTGGGTTCCGCAACACGAAGCATAAACATGTTGATGGATATGGAAAAGCAATATGAAACCACAATTGATCTTTCCGCCACAACACCAACCTTGGACAGCGAAAGCGATCGCATTGAGTGCGTTCGAACCACGCCCCCGCCAACCGCGGACAGGGTTGAGTTGGCGTTGAAACAATTCACAGGCGCATATTTGCAAATGCCTCCGGCGTTCAGCGCCAAACAAATCAAGGGTCGACGGGCTTACGATATTGCGCGCAGTGGCGAGCAAGTTGTGTTGGCGCCGCGCATGGTGAAGGTTCATGAACTCACCATGCTTTCGTTTGCTTGGCCCATTGTGCGGTTGGCTATTCGCTGTGATAAAGGTTTTTACGTGCGCAGTTTGGCGCACGATCTTGGCGTAGCTCTTGGTGGCGATGGATATTGCACCGCGATTCGGCGCACGGCGATTGGTCCATACACAATCGATGGCGCTATTGAGTTGAAGCAGGAGGCGCTTCCGAATCCTTCTCAGCTTTTGGCGTTGCCTCTTGTCGTTGCGCGTTGATCAACAAGATCGCCATGCCCAGCAACAGCATCATGTCGGCGCCATTGAAGATCCACGGGAACAATTCCGTGCTACCACCTGGCCAATGAAAACCAAATGGCAGGTGCCAGCGCGGCGTCATGAATAAAAAATCACGTACCGCGCCAAAGGCCAAGCGATCGTACAAATTGCCTATTCCTCCCGCTAAAACCAGCCCAATTCCAATATGTGCCACGCGATTTTTAGCGTCGGTCCACCAACCAAAAATCCACATGGCCGCGGTGACCGCAATGATGGTGAAGGCTATGAACACCATTCGCTTTTGCTGGCCCAAGCCAAACACGGCGCCGTGATTGAGCACCAGACGCAAGTCCAACAAATCCCACGGCAGGGCCTTGACCCCAGTGTGATATGGAAGTCGATACGACGGATTGCCCGCGATGTCGTCGTAGGAAAGTTCAACGGGCTCCTCTGCCACGCAACGAAAAGCCAAACTTTTTGTTGACAGATCAAGCGCAAGACCAATGGCAAAAACCACGAGCAAGATCAGCCACGCGGATTTGGATCTACATGCGGGAGTGAATGGAATAATATTCGCCGACGACGTGGAACTCAACGAGTAACGCCCCGCTCGATCATGCGCGCCGCCTCGACGGTGTATTTCGCCAATGGGTTCGCCTCTAAACGAGTCTTTGGAATGGGCTTGCCTGTCAGTTGACACACGCCGTACGTCTTGGCATCAATGCGCGATATGGCTTCGTCAATTTCCGCCAACTTCACGCGATCCGATGCCGCTAAATTCAGCGCAAATTCTTGATCAAATGTGTCGGTGCCAACATCGGCCATATGGAGCGGCATATTGCTGAGATTGCCGCCATTTGAGCGCAGAGCCTCATCTTCAAGACCCTCCACTCGGCCAATGAGTTCGTTGCGGCGCGCGATCAAAATGCCACGATGCTCCGACAGTTCCTTGCTGGTCAAACGTGTCTTGATGCTGAAAATATCTATTTCCTGCTCGGCTTTGACTTTGTCATTTGCAACCGCGGACTTGGACTTTTTCTTTTTGCTTTTGTCCATTCCCTTGCTACTGATCATTCGCACGCGGCGACCGTTGATCACAACATAGCCAGCTTGATCGGCCTTCTGCGTAATGGCGGTCGCGGCGACGGAGCGCGCGGTGGACATGTCAATCTTGGGAGTGCGCTTGCCCTTTTCTTCCGGCGCGGTTTGCTTGGGCATGGGCCTTGGTGCGTTCTTGCCAATCGGCGGAGGCGGCACGCGATTTGGATGCTTCTTGGATGGCGGCGGCGATGCGAACGCAGGCTTGGCGACAACCTTTGAGCTTTTCACCACGGTCACTTTGGACTTGGGCGAAGTTTTTTTAGCGCTTGGCTTTGCGGAGCCAGAAGATTTCTTGCTCGTCTTTTTATTCTCTGGCTTCTTTTTTGGCACGAATGAAATCCTCTTATTCAAGTTCACTTTGCCCGCCCAAGGCCGGACAAATGGTTGCAAAACTCTTTCAATGATGGGTGTGCGATTGTCGTTTGCATCGCCACGCAAGTCAACCCCGTTACGCGGTGGAAGAGCAGTTATGTGTGCCAATATTGCGAATTTTATCAAAGCGCAGGCGCACCAAGGTGTCCGGCGCAAGGCGTTGCAGTTCACGGATGGAATCCACCACCCAGCCTTGCAGTCGTTCGGCCGTGGCTTGCGGATCCCTATGCGCGCCGCCGTTTGGCTCGGGAATAATGGCGTCGATCAATCCATTTTTAAGATTGCTCTCGGCGGTCAACGCCAACGCTTGCGCCGCGGAATTGTTTGTTTGCTCGTTGGCCTTCTTCCACAGAATTGCCGCGCAACCCTCCGGACTGATGACGGAATACCAACTATGTTGCAACATGGCGATGCGATCCCCCACGCCTATTCCAAGCGCGCCGCCAGAGCCGCCTTCACCAATCACTATGCAAACAATCGGTGTGCGCAAACGACTCATCTCGCGCAGGTTCACCGCGATGGCCTCGGCTTGTCCGCGTTGTTCGCTGTCAACACCTGGATACGCGCCGGGCGTGTCAATGAGCGTGACTATTGGCAGATGAAATTTTTCCGCCAGTTTCATTTTTAGAAGCGCCTTGCGATAGCCCTCTGGATTGGCGCAACCAAAGCGGCACTTAATGCGCTCCTCGGTGGTGCGTCCTTTGTGATGGCCAACCACCAAGCACTTTAAACTTCCAATGCGCGCGAAGCCGGTGATCAGCGCGGCGTCGTCGCCAAAGCGCCTGTCGCCATGCAACTCAGACCAATCGCGGCAAATCATGCGCACATAGTCCAGTGTTTGCGGTCTTTGCGGATGGCGCGCCACCCGCACTGTCTGCCACGGCGTGAGATTGGCGTAGGTCTTGGTCAGCAAACTTTCGCGCGCTTGGCGCAATGTGCGCAATTCATCCGCGAAGACTTCGGCGTCAATTTTTGCCTCCATCAAGTCAATTTGGATATCGATTTGCGCCACCGCTTCCTCAAAATCCAGCGTCACAAGTGCTGTTTTAGACATCAAGATCATTCTAGCAAATTCACTGTTTCAAAGCGCGCCAATATTCAACGCGATCCAGAACATTTTGCACGGAGATTTTTTGCATGCGCCCTTGTCGATGCGTGAATGTCATTTGCGGCGCCTCGCCAGGATCGTGATAGGCGTCCACCAACAATTTGGGATCATTGCCAAATGGCCCGACACGCGTGGGACTGTTGTAGCCGTACAGTCCAATCACAGGCTTGCCAAGCGCCACCGCCAAGTGCAACGGACCGGTGTCGGGCGAAATCACCAAGTCACAGCCGTCAAGAATGCAAACCAAATTGCGCAAGCCAGAACCAAGCGCGTGTACTGGCGGGTGCGCGCAACGTTGCGCCAACATTTTGCCAAGCGCAATTTCACGCGCGGAATGTCCGCCAACTAAAATAGTGCGCAAGCCTTGCTCCTCAAGCGCGTCGACCAATTCACACATGCGCTCGGGCAACCAATCCTTCAACGGATTGCTTGTGCCGGCCACAAGCGCCACGCGATGCTTGGGCATGTTGGTGAAAAATTCCGTTTGCCACGCGCGCTCCTGTGTCCACGGACCAATGTTCCATTGCAACGGCTGGCTGGGAATTTGCATGGCGTCAAGAAATTCCAGAAAGTGCGCCTGCACATGATTCAGTGGCTTGGCGGGAATTTTTGTGTTGGTGAAAAGCCAGTTCAATTCCTTGGCGCGCGCGCGATCCAGCCCAAGTTTGATAGGGCTTTGACACATGGCGGTGATGATGCTGGCTTTCAGATAACACTGTAAATCAAGCACCACATCAAAGGGACGCGTCTTGAGTTGCGCGCGCAAATTCCAAAATCCGCGCCAGCCCGCCTTGCGATCAAAGATCAATATTTCATCGACATCCTTGTGGCCATTCACCAGCGCGGCGCCGGGCGCTTGCAAAATCCAAGTGATGCGCGCGTGCGGGCGATGTCGCTTGATGGCCGTGATCACGGGCAGTGCGTGCACAACGTCGCCGATGGCGCTCATCATGACCATGCAAATTCGTGGGCGCTCTGGCAGTTTCATGCGTGGGACTTTAACTCAGAAATCAATGCCTGCAATTGTTGCGCGGTCAAGGCAAGGTCACCTTTGCGGACGCGCTTATGCAATGAACGCGCAAGGCGCGCGTGGTTGGCGGCGCGCGCGTGCTCCACTTGATGCGGCCACCACTCCACACCATCCACATCAAGATGCGGCATCCACACCACATCCTCCACATCAAGTAGATAAGCGAGCGTGGCGTGATCCATGTTGGCCAACAAGATATTGCGCGCGTTCAGATCTTTGTGTAGCAATCCATGCGCGGCGCATTTCGCCAGTAAAACACGCACCGCCTCAAGCGCGGCCTGGCGCTGTTGCGTTGCTGAATTTGACGCAAGAAACGCGACAAGGTCCATACTGTCTGGCACTTGAATAGTTAGAAAATCCATGCGCTGAAACAATCCCGACTTGTAGAACACAACGCCAACAATTTCGGGCGTGGCAATACCCTGCGCGTGAATGCGCTGTGAATGTTCCATTTCAATCCGCGCTCGTTGCTCCCCCACATATCGATCCCCTGCGAAGTGGCGCCAGAATCCACCATGACTGCAACGACGGACAACAAGCGGCGCGCTAAGTTCGGCGCAGTTCCAAGTTGCCACCGCGGCGCGCCCGCGAAATCGTTGGCTGTCCTTAGAGGCAAGCGCCAACGAAATCACTGGTGCAGTGGCTTGCCCAACGGCTTTTGTTAGTTGGTCAACCCACTGCGTGCGCAACCAGCTTGCGCCGCAAGGAAGCGCGTGGGAAATGAACCCTGTTGGTGGAGATGCTTTCAAGAGTGATGATGAGTATGCGACCAATTGAAAAATATTTCCACCAAGGTCAACTACATAAACATGCGGACTTGCGCGCCATCAAACGCCTTGAAATGGCGTGCTTTTTCAAGAACAATCGACACGCTTTGGGCGCTACACAAATTCTCGTTCAACGGCACAATACAAACATGCCAAACTTTTCCCCACAGCAAGACTCGCATGGCACTGTCGGTGCGCAACACGCATTGGCAGTGCTTGGATTTGGCAAACTTGCCTCGGCCATTGTGCGCGGTTGCGTGTCCACTGGTGTTTTAAATCCCAGCGACATTGTTGTGTGGGCCAGAAGCGACGCGCGCATGGCGCAAGCGCATTCCATGGGTTTGAAATTAGTAGACATGAACACATGCGCGCAAAGTGGCCACGCGCTGTTGCTCTCCATCAAGCCGCAGTATTTCAGCGAACTGGCGCCGCAACTTTGCGTGAATGCGGGCACAAATGTGATTAGCGTTATGGCGGGTTGGTCCGCAGAACATATTGGCGCGCGCTTGAAAGTGAAGCATGTCATTCGCGCCATGCCAAATGTGGCGGCGCAAGTGCAAGCCGCGGTGACCGCGCTTTCAATTCCTCAAGAATGTCCCGCGCCCGCGCGTGAATTTGCCATGAAACTTTTTTCTTCCGTGGGACGCGTGGAACTGCTCCATGAGTCGCACCTAGACGCCGCCACCGCCATTTCCAGTTCCGGCATCGCGTATTTGTGCTTGTTCATTGAGGCGCTTGAGCGCGCGGCTCTGCAACTTGGCCTGCCAAAAGATGTGGCGAAAAACTTGTCGCTTGATGTATTGCAAGGGGTTGCAAAAAGCGCTTCAGCTGGCGCATTTGATGCGGCGGCGTTGCGCGCCAGCGTGACCAGCCCAAACGGCACAACAGCCGCGGCGCTTGCCGTTCTGGATGCGGGAGAATTTTCGCAACTGATTGCGCGTGCGGCGCAAGCGGCGAAAGATCGCTCCGCGCAATTGGGTCAATCGAACCAGTGAGTCCGGTGGAGTAACTTGCATTTCTAGCGCCTGCGAGCGGTGAACGCCCGCGCGTCTCTTGCATTTTAAAATCGCGGCGCCTCTCAGTTGTGAAAGCGCGCACATGCTCCTGGCATGATTTAAAAATCACGGCGCGCAAAGAGCCAGCAACCTAAACCAAGCGTGGCAATTTCAAATGCCACCGATGTGCCCAAGATCCAACCAACACCTCTAGAGCGTTGATCGGCTTCAAGGGCCAGATTCACGTCGCGGGTTTTCGCGCGGCCATTTCCAAAATCAGGACCGCCCCGGCGACGCGGTTTCTGCGCCGTCGCGGCAACTTCCTCCGCGTCATCGCCACCTTCATCCTTCATGTTGGAGGCTTCCAAAGTCCAACGTTGCAATAGCGAAGTGGTCTCATCTGTTTTTGGAAATACGGTCTTCATCGCAAACACAACACGGTGCCACAACGCCAAGTTGCTCAGCGTGGACTGATTGCGTTCAAGTTCGGACTCCAAATCAGAAACATCCACTTCTGGATTTTCCTTCTGGCGCTTTTCCATCAACGCTTGAATGGCTTCGCATTCTTTCACACTGCCAATGCGGAATCCATTCACAAGAAACTCCGCAGAATTCAACGTGAACAAGAATCCCCAAAATAAAATGGTGAGTAGCAACGCCGCGATCGCCGAGCGCGTGACGGTTCCCAGCAACGCGCTCATGGCGAACAAATATGAATACAGCAGGGTGACCAATGGAATGGCAAGAAACAGTCCTGGCTCCCACGCGCCGCCGCGCAATCCAATGACCAAAAAACTAGCCAGGCAAAACACGGCCATTTGCAGTGAGGTGAACAACAACCCCGCGGTGAATTTATAAATATATAAACGCCAACGCGGTATGGGGCGCGACAACATGTTCTCCACCACTCCGCTTGAAACCATTTCTGGAAACATTCCGGCGCTACTGACCAAAGCCAGCAAGCACGCCAACCAGCCCAGCCAGAATTTCACGCCCACGGAATTAAACATAAGCTTGTAAAAATCCGCGGGAGTGAACATGTTTGAATTCACAAATGGAACTTCAATCGTGAATCCAAAGATGGTCACACCTTGCTCGTTCAAACCACCCACGCCTATGACCGCCACCACTAACAGCGACAAGATCATGGACAGCGTGAATAATTTCTTGGCGACAAGCTCGCGGTAGCCGTCCACTAAAATCGCGGTGAAGGCCGTCATGAACCCGCTCCTGGCGGCGGCGCTTTACCAGTGGTTGGGTCCACCACAATTTTCATAAACAGCTCTTCCAATCGCTGGCGCATTGGTATGAGTGAAATAATTTCTCCACCCATTGCGCGCGCCGCATCAAGCGCGGGTTGCGCGGCGGCGGTGTCCAAGTCGCTAAATACATATTGATGCGAGCCGTCGACGTTGACCGTTGGCGCGATATTCATGCCGCGAAATGGCAATGGCCGTGCGCTTGCGGTGCCCCAACGAACCGTCAACTCTTGGCGCGAACCTTCCTTTTGCAAATCGGCCATGCTCCCCTGCTTCACAACGCGCCCTTGCACCAAAATCGCCACGCGATCGCACACTTGCTCGGCCTCGCCCAACAGATGGCTGTTTAAAAACACGGTGCGGCCTTCGCGGCGCATCTGAATGAGCAGGTCGCGAATCTCAACGCGCCCAACTGGGTCAACGCCATCGGTTGGCTCATCCAAAAAAATAATTTGCGGATCATTCACAAGCGCCGCCGCCAAGCCCGCGCGCTGGCGCATGCCTTTTGAAAACACATTCACGCGCCGGTCCATCCACTTTGAAAGTCCAACACGGTCGAGCAATTCCGCGGCGCGCTTTTTCCTGATGGCTCGGTCCACGCCGGAAAGCGCCGCCACAAATTCCACGGCCTGACGCGCGGTGAGATAGGGCGCCAGTCGATGTTGCTCGGGTAAATATCCAACCCGCGCCAATGTTTTTTTATCGCCGATTGGTTGGCCCAACATTTCGCCGCGCGCCACGCTTGGCTTGACCACTGTCAGCAACACTTTCACAAGCGTGCTTTTTCCAGCGCCGTTGGGACCAAGCAATCCAAATATTTCACCCGCGCCAACATGAAGTGAGACCTCGCGCAACGCGTGCGTGTTTCCACCATACACCTTGGAAACACACTCAAGCGAAATCACATTTTGATTCTGGCTGACCACTTATGCAAGACTACAAGCAACAACCCGGCGGAGACGTTCGTCCCCGCCGGGCGACTCCCTCCATTGCTCTTATCGACAATTTTCATTCACGCTATCCGAATACACATAGCTTCCAAACCGCACATTGATCCCACGAACATCCATGATTTCACCATTGAGCCTGGTGACAATCACTGGAATTGGAGCATCAACAACAATGCGCCACGAACCAAATTCATTCTCAAACTCCATCGCGCCCAATCCGCGCTTCATCGCCGCGATGGCGATGTCTTGCATATCACCATCGATAATGGTCTGCCAATTGTCGGTGCCGGCAATTTGGCCCTCCAAGACCGCGCTATCCGCCAAATAATCGGCGGAAATACGGTATTCGCTTGGCGTCACATTCTTCTGACCTTCGTCATTCTTGTAATTTGAATTCACTGAAAGTTGCGGCCGAATCCCCAGTAGTTTCTTAAGTGGCACATAATAGACGCCCTCAACCTCGTGAATAATTTCGCCGCCCTTCTTTGGAATCCATTCACGCAGACGCAGACCTTCTTGGGAAAGACCTTTCTCGCGCATTTCATAATTCAGCAAACTTGGTATAAAATCTGGTCTAAATTCAACATCATGCCGCTCATAGATTGTTCCGTCGGGATAGGTCACCTTCTCGTGGGTTGACTTGCACCCGCCCGTAACGCTTGTAAATCCCAACGCCACCAACATCGCACCCATAGCCCACAAAGTATTTCGCTGTTTCATTTTCGCTCCTTGTATGTTGTTGATTCGCGGCAACGAACGCCGTTGCCTGCCAAGGCACTGTGACAAGATTCACTTTCACATTTCAAATATCTGCCTTTTTTCCAACACATTTTGCAAATTAAAACAACGCATTGTTGCCGTGCGCAATTCAATAATCATTCTGGCCGCGCGTAATTCCTTTGTGTGGCGGGATGATCAAGCCAATTTGCCGCGCAAAATTCGCCGCCACTTTGCGCCGCATCATGGCTAAACTATTTGCCTATGCCAGCCGCCACCAAACTAGATCACCCCACGCTTCCTCTTGTCAAAGAACGCTTTGGTCAAGTGAAATTCATGGCGACAGAATTCCGTGGACAGACTTCGCTTGTGGTCCCCGAAAATTCCCTGCATGAAGTGGCGCGCTTTCTGCGCGACGATCCGAATTGCCGTTACAACTTTCTCAGCGATTTGGCGGGCGTGGATTACCTGGAGTATCCAGCCGAGCAACCAGCGCGTTTTGCCGTGGTCTACAACCTCTGCAGTTTCCAATTTGAGCGCCGCCTTCGCTTGAAGGTGTATTTAAATCCTTCCATTGACACCACCGGGATTGAACCAGACCCAACGCTCTTTGTTGATTCGGTCACGGACTTGTGGCCAGGCGCCGAGTGGATGGAGCGCGAGGTGTTCGACATGTTTGGAATTCGATTCCGCAACCATCCTGACCTGCGCCGTATTTTATTGTGGAAAGATTTTCCAGCGCATCCGCTGCGCAAGGATTATCCACTGCGTGGTCGTGGCGAACGCGAGCGCTATCAAAAGCTTTCGCGCGACGTTTCTTAAGTGCCGCGCCGCGTCTGATGCGGGTTTTGAAATCGCTCGCGAATGGCTTTCAAATCGCTGTAATTTTCCAGAAACGTGGCGACAATCTCCGGATCAAATTGCGTTCCAGAATTTTTAGAAAATTCAGATTTAATTTGCTCGTCGGTCCACGGTTCCTTGTACGCGCGCGAACTCGCAAGCGCGTCAAACACATCCGCAATTCCGACAAGCCGAGCGAACATGGACGTCTCCTCGCCTTTCAGTCCACTGGTTAAATGCGGCATGTCCTGCAACTCGTCAAGAATCCTACCGTATGCGGGAAAGTCAATCGCGCCTGGATATCCCTTTCCATCCCACCGCTCATGGTGGTGCAAAGCAACATCGGATGCCGCCTTCTCCAGCGCGTTTTCAGAATCATCAAACAACTTCGCGCCAATAATGGTGTGCCACTTCATTAAGTTGTATTCATACTCGTCCAACTTGCCTGGCTTCTTCAAAATGGAATCGGGAATGCCAACCTTGCCAATGTCATGCAAAAATGCGGCCACGCGTAGCACGGAAAGATTTTGATCGCGGACTTGTGGCAAAACATTGCGCTTATTCGCGATAAGTTTGTACAAATGGCACGCCACGCCAGACACGCGTTGCACATGCACGCCGGTTTCGTGGGGGTCGCGCACTTCAGCGGTTCGCACCAACCGCATTAATAATTCCTTGGCGTTGTTGACGCGCTCAAGCACTTGACCGGTCAGAATGGCGAAGGCTTCCGCGCGGTCCACCAATGGAGTGTCCGTGACTGTTTCGTGATTTTCTGGGTTGATCAACTGCATCACTCCAAGCACCGTCCCCTGCATGCCAAGCAACGGAATGGAAATCATGCAACGCGTTTTAAAGCCGCTTTTTATGTCAAACGATTGATCAAATTGAAAGGGCGATCCACTTGGCAAGTGATAGACGTCGTCTATCACAATTTGTTTTTTACTAAGTACGCAATGGCCAACGATGCTCTTGGATGTGATTGATATTCGAGCGTTTACAATTCCAGTTTGGGTACCGGGAGTATTTTTTTCAAAAACTAAATTGCGCGCGTACCACAACACAAGTTCGCCTTGATCCATGATCCAAATCGAGCCCGCCTCGCATCTGGAAAATTCCAGCGCGGAATTTAAAATAAAATTCAACAGTAAATCCACATCCGTCACCTTCGACAATTGCTCCTCAAGCATCTGGATCAACATGTCATGCTCTTCTCGAATATCCGCATTGGCTTGCATGGCTTGCGTTTCTTGGCGTAATTGGTCTTGTTGCTCTAATTTTTCAGCCAACTTTTTTATATTTTGGCCGACAATGACAAAATCTTTGGGATGCGTAATAGTGATTGGTGATTTGTAATTTCCACTGGAAATATTTTGTATGGCGGTGTTGAGTAGATCCAGGGGTCTCAGCAATCTCACCACCACTCGATCAGACAAGAAACTTGCGGCAATGGATAGACCGAACCCAAACACGAACACAACCAGGAATAATTTCAAAAGCATCCATTGCACAACCGCTCTGTCTAGATGCAGTTCCACCATTCCAATTAATTTTCCATTGGCATCGCTGATATTTGCATAGCCAGTGATCCACGAACCAGATTCATCGGACAGGAACACCCAATCGCATGGCTTCCCCTGCAATTCAAAACGAAATTGATCATCACTTGGGTTGAATGGCCTGCGCGGTTTCGAGGATCCATCGCTTGCCACCAAAACATCAAATCCAGATGTGGCGTTCTCGCGCGTTGGAACTAAAATGCTGGCGCCAACAATGGGGTTGCTGAATAATGCAGTGCCACGAATCATCTCCCCCAAGACTTGATTCAAATATATAAAATTCGCCTGCTCGCGATTTGGATTTTTATCCTCTGAAAGTTGAATGATTTTATTTTTATCCATGCCCGCTGATAAAACGCTGGCCAAAGACATCACCCTTTCCTGCATGCCTTGAATAACAATCGCTCCAACCAAGAAGTACAGCACAAGGGAAATAACCGTGGCCGTCCCAAGGGCGGTTGCCACGATTAAAATTCGAATGCGGGTTCGAAGCATCTCTAATTCAGTTTAAGTTTACTCGCAACACTGCACAAGTGTGTGATATGCGTTGGTGATCGCGTATACGACACGACAAATTACTTGCGAAATCACCGTGACGCACTTGGGGCTCGCACTATTACAATCATCCCGCGGAGTTTGGTGGAAATGAATCATCCAGCTCCGTGATTGAAATCCTTGCGGGTCCCGATAGCTCAGCTGGATAGAGCAGCAGCCTTCTAAGCTGCAGGTCGGTGGTTCGAATCCACCTCGGGACGTTTGTTTTTTTCGCTTCAAATTGATTCCGCCGTGGTGGCGCGCGTGGACCAACGCACTGCGGGCTTCGGGCGTTGCAAATGCAGTGCGACAGCAATTCAATATGAACTGTTTGCCCAGCCTATTATGAAGGTCAGCGGCGCATGTGCTTGCGCGCGCACAACTAAAAAAAATCCACGCACTAAACTTATTCGCATGCCCACCGATTTTGCGCTTGTGACATTCATTGTGCTTATTGGAATAATCGCGGCGCTGTATGCCAGCGTTGGCCACGGCGGCGCCTCGGGCTATCTGGCCATCATGGCGTTGTTTGGCGTCAGCGCGGCGTTCATGCGGCCATCGGCGCTTATTTTAAACATCATGGTCTCGGCGTTGGCCACGTTCGCGTTTGTCAAAGCGGGACACTTTCGCTGGCGCTTGCTGTGGCCGTTTGGTGTCACCTCCATACCGTTCGCCTATTGGGGCGGCACGCTTGTCATTCAAGAGAGCGCGTTCAAAATATTGGTGGCCGCAACATTGCTACTTGCGGCGATCAGACTATTTATGCCACAAAAAACTTTTTCGCCAAAGCCGCTTGTTTTGGTTGACGCGTTGGCGTGCGGCGCCGCGATTGGATTTCTTTCTGGACTGGTTGGCGTGGGCGGCGGTATTTTTCTCACTCCCCTTCTTGTCTTGTGCGCATGGGCCACGCCACGCGAAGCCGCGGCGGTGTCCGCGCCATTTATATTTGTTAATTCAATCGCCGCGCTTGGTGGAGTGATCAGCCAAAGCGTTGAATATCCAGCCTGGCTGTGGTGGGCCGGCGTAGCGGCCATTGTGGGCGGCTGGCTTGGCGCCACATACAGCGCGCGCGCCTCGTCTCAAGCCGTGTTGCGCATACTGCTTGGATGTGTGTTGCTTATCGCGGCTGTAAAATTTGTCGCGGTCTAAAATTTGAATTAGGGTTTGGGCGGATTCACAACTTTTGCGCCCTGTTGAATCCAGGCTTCAATCAAAGCAATTTGCTCCGCCGTAAGCCGCGCGCCTTTTGGCGGCATGTGGCCCTTGGCGGTGATTGGTTTTTGAATGGCTTTCATCATGGCGCTTGACGCTGGTTTGCCCACAAGAATAATTGGGACTTGCTTACTTTTCACCAAGGGCTCTTTCACAATCAACTCCGCCACATGATCAAAGGCTACGCCGCCCTTGGCTACGCCTTTGCCGTGGCAGTCCCAACAACGCGCTTCAAGTATTGGCAAAATGTTTTTGTTGTA
>CALFOZ010000231.1 GCA_937919205.1 uncultured Planctomycetia bacterium | reverse complement strand
TTCTTGCGGGAACCGCGGGTGAAATAGTTGAATTTGTGGCCGGCGCATTGGGCGCAAAGGCCGGTGGCGCCTCGCGCAAAGGCGCGGTTGGAAGCATGATTGGAAGCATTATTGGGTTGATCATTGGAACTGTTTTAATTCCAATTCCACTCGCAGGCTCCGCCATTGGCGCCATCGCGGGCGCGATTGTTGGCGCCATCATTGGTGAAAAAATGCACGGACGTGAAATGAAAGACTCGCTCAAGCCCGCGGCGGGCGCGGCCATCGGCAGAATTCTGGGCTCGCTCTCTAAAGCGCCGTTTGCGTTGATTGCATGGTGCGTGTTGGTGTGGGACGCGTTCAAGTAAATCACAAAATTTTTCACGCGCGGTCAATCTACGAAAGCGCCTTGATGCGCAAGGCGTTCATGTGACGCCAGTTCACTATTTTTTTATATGTGCACCCATTGTCGGCTCTTATGAAGTGGATGGCATTCAGTCGCGTCCATGTCGTAGAGCAGTGTCATCAAGGCGTGTCAGTTGATCGCCCTGAAGAGTTACGCAAAGTGGCGCAGTGTTTGCAAAGCGTAAAATAAAATGGCGACAGCGCGGGGTTTCGTGCAGGATGGTCATGTTGCGTGACGTGGTGGGTTGCGCCGTCGCCGAATGCTCCAGTGCCGGCAAGTCGTGCAACTCTTGCGCCCAACCGCGCGCCACTGTTTCCACCGTTCCGCGGTCGCCATCCAATTCATGCGCGACATCCATCATGACATACACGCCGCGATGCTTGCCAATCGCCTGCACAATCATGCGCTCATTCACAATCATCGCCGTAAGAAGGCGCGGACACCTCCAGCACAATATTTCACGCGCATCGGCAAGCACAATTTCCGTTTGCGCCAAAAGCCAGTCAAAATGATGTTGACCGTCGGCCGTTGTATGACGCAAAATTGCGGTTTGCAGGGGGTTCATTCGTTCGCACACTCTTGTACGGAAGACCTTATCATCTCGACGCCCATGACTCACTTCACCAAAATTATCGTCGCTTCGCTTCTCGCCACACCAATGCTGGCTGGTTGCGCCACCACGCCGCCAATTGAGACCACCACAAATTCGGCCCAGCACTTCATTGACTTTGACCAGTGCAAAGAAGCCGCCGATTTGATTCGCCCAGTGGTTGAGCAATGGCCTGGCGAATGGAAGGCGCAATTTATTTTAGGCCGCGCTGAATTGTGCCTGGGTAATTTGCCCGAGGCGCGCCACGCGTTTGAGGCCGCCAACGCGCGCCAGCCCAACAACATGGACGTGGTCTTTGCCTTGGCGGATTGCATGGAGAAGCAAAAAGATATTCCCGAGGTCTACTTGCTTCTGCGCAACGCCGGCGCCGAGTTTCGTAGCGCCGAGGCGTATGTGAAGTTGGCTGAAATTGCCGACAGCACTGGCGACATGGATTCCGAAAAGACCGCGCTCTTGGCCGCCATTGAATTGGATGAGGGTTACGGCATGAAGCGGATCATCAGTCCATATCTACAGATGGCGCAGTTGCAGGAAAAACTGGGCGATCAGGCCGATGCCTTGCGCAGATTGCGCCAAGCCTACGGCGTCAATCCAAATGATCCACGCGTTCAATCCGCGCTAGAAGCGCGCGGTCAAGTGCTTGGTCCAACGCTGGCCCTGCCCGGTGGAATTTAATTTCGTGGCGCGATGAGTCGGCGCAACGCACGCAACATTGGTGACGCCGATCGATTGCTGGGTCAATTCACGGCGCTGGGCGATGTTGTGCGCCTGCGCATGTTGCATCTTTTAGCCGATGAGGAGTTGAGCGTTGGCGAGTTGGCGCGCATTGTGCAAGTGCCGCAAAGCACCGCCAGTCGCCATTTAAAGCCATTGCTTGATGGTGGGTGGATTGCGCGCCGCAGTGACGGCACCGCGGGTTTGTATTGCATGGCCAATATCACCATGCCCGATGATTCCAAGGCGTTGTGGGAAGTGGCGCGTCACAGTATTCAGACGCATCCAGAGATCGCACAAGATCGCCAACGCATGAACAGCGTGATTGCGTCGCGTCGCGTGGACAGTCAGGCCTTTTTTGGACGCGTGGGCGGAGAGTGGAGCGATGTTCGCCAAAAACTTTTTGGAACGCACATCACCCACGCCGCTCTGCTTGATCTTTTGGATCCTGACACCGTGGTCGCCGATGTGGGGTGCGGTACCGGCGAGGCCAGTGAAGTGTTGGCGGGGCTGGTGCGCAAAGTGATCGCGGTGGACCGTGAAAAGTCAATGTTGGACGCCGCGCAGAAACGCCTTGCGCATGTGAAGCACGTGGAATTTCGTCGTGGAAGTATGGAAGCATTGCCCTTAAAAGATGGCGAAGTGGATCTGGCCGTAGCCATGTTTGTGTTGCACCACATTGTGGACATTGACGCGGCGTTGCGTGAGGTGGCGCGTGCGCTCAAAGCCAACGGCCGTTTGTTCATAGTTGACATGGTGGCGCATGATCGGCGCGCGTATGCCGCCAGTATGGGCCATGTGCATTTGGGTTTTTCCGCGGACACCATTCGTCGTCTTGCCAAAGTTGCGGGCTTTGAATTACGACGCTATCGATTGCTCGCCAGTGATCCTGTGGCAACGGGGCCCGGCGTGTTCACCGCGTTGCTTGTGCGCAAGCCACACTAATTGAAAGTCATTCACAGTGCTGACTGCCGAAATGGCGTCAAGCTTGATGCCTTGCAGTCGTGATGCGTTGCATGCCTCATTCGTCATGCGTAGCGAGTTGCGCGCATAGATGCGCAACAACACATCACTTTGCGCCAGGTTTGGCGATGGGTGGCGCGTCTGTCGTTGGATTTTTTTCAGCGCTTGGTTTCAACGCAGAAATGGCGGCGTCTAGCTTTGCCAAGGTTTCGA
The DNA here is from genome assembly GCA_937919205.1 of uncultured Planctomycetia bacterium. Taxonomy (GTDB): domain Bacteria; phylum Planctomycetota; class Phycisphaerae; order Phycisphaerales; family SM1A02; genus SYAC01. The sequence goes on along the minus strand of CALFOZ010000231.1, from coordinate 36,666 downwards.
GTGGTTTTTGCTGGGCTTTGAGCGCGTCTTCGGGCGTGGCCACTTCCACCAAGCGGCTTCCAATAAACACATTCACTGGCTCGGCTGGCAATGGTGCGCCGCTTATCACGCACACTCTCAATGGGTACTTGGCTCCTTGATCAGCCACAATTCCCTTGTCCACTTGCGCCAACCACTTCACTGGATCGCGCCGCACTCGGCGCGCGCATTGTCCGCAACATGTGCGCACCAATCTATTTCCAACAATTATATTTTCATCCTTGCCAGCATTGGGAGTGTTCGGATCGGCCAGCGACTCGTCGGGCATCACCACGCAATTGATCGTCGGATACTGAGGCAATTGTTCCCGCACCATTTGCTCGTTGGCGGGCTTGAGATATTTGGCGCGATCAATTTCAAATGTGGCGGCGCATTCTTCGCTTTCAAAACGAATTTCGCGTCCATTTAAGCTGGGATCTTTTACATCTTCAATTATTTTGATCACTGGCGTTGCGCCAAGTGGTTTCAGGCACACGGGACATGTTGTCAATGGCCAAGCAGATCCCACGCGAGTTGTTGGCGCAGTTGCGCCGCCGGCCAATGCAAGCGCAAGCACGCACACGCTTATGAAATACAAGACCACTCGTTGAATACGCATGCCATCATGGTAGACACCTTGCGCACATGCGCCCACTTGTACGCGCCTTGACGAATACCAGTTCCGGCGTGGCGTTTCACATGAATGCGCACATAAATGCGCACAAAAAAGCCGCGGAGAAATATCTCCGCGGCTTCAAAGTCAACTCATGTAGAAGCGGGTTACTTCTGATCATTCACTTCAAACTCGGCGTCAATCACATCTTCTTTGCCGCCGGCTGGCTTACCCGCGTCCGCGCCTTCGCCAGGCTTTTGACCTGCCGAACTGGCCTCGTACACGGCTTTACCAAGTTCCATTGCGGCATCATTCAAGTTCTTCATGGCCGCTTGAATGGCTGCCTTGTCCTCGCCCTTGAGTTTGTCCTCTAGGTTTGACAACGCGCTTTCAACTTTGCCACGGCTCTCCTGCGAAATCTTTCCGCCGTGCTCCTCCAAACTTTTCTTGGTGGAGTACGCCAACGCCTCGCCCTGATTGCGCAGGTCGATGAGTTCGCGCCGAGTCTTGTCGGCCGCGGCATTTTGCTCCGCCTCTTGACGCATGCGCGCCACTTCTTCCTTGCTCAAACCACTCGAGCCAGTGATGCGGATTTCCTTCTTGGTGCTGGTGGCCTTGTCGGTGGCGGAAACATTCAAGATTCCGTTGGCGTCAATGGCAAACTCAACTTCAATTTGCGGCAATCCACGCGGCGCTGAACCAATTCCCGTCAAGTCGAAACGACCCAAACTGCGATTGTCAGCGGCAAACTCGCGCTCGCCCTGCATCACGTGAATGGTGACGCTGGTTTGATTGTCAGCGGCCGTTGAGAACGTTTCCTTCTTGCTGGTTGGAATGGTGGTGTTGCTCTGAATCAACTTGGTCATCACGCCGCCGAGCGTTTCCACGCCAAGCGAAAGTGGAGTGACATCAAGCAGAAGAACATCCTTCACATCGCCTTGCAACACGGCGCCCTGAATGGCGGCGCCAATGGCAACCACTTCATCAGGGTTGATACTGCGATCAAGTTCTTGCGTTTGGAAAATATCCTTGGCAATGTCTTGCACCTTTGGAATGCGAATGGATCCACCAACCATGACCACTTCTTGGATTTCCTTGGGCGACAACTTGGCGTCACGCAACGCTTGCTCGCATGGACCACGCAAACGATCGAACAAATCTTTGCACATGTCCTCAAAGCGCGAACGCGTCACGGTCACTTGCAAATGGCGCGGACCACTTTGATCCGCTGTGATAAACGGCAAATTCACCACGGTTTCAAGTTGATTGGACAACTCAATCTTGGCTTTTTCAGCGGCTTCCTTCAGTCGTTGCAAAGCCATCGCGTCCTTGCGGACATCAATGCCTTCCTTCTTGCGGAATTCCTCGGCGATGAAATCGATCAAGCGCTGATCAAAGTCGTCGCCACCCAAGTGGCCGTCGCCGTTGGTGCCCATGACTTCAAACACGCCGTCACCAATATCCAAAATACTCACGTCGAATGTTCCGCCGCCTAAATCAAACACCGCAATGCGGCCGTTCTTTTTCTTTTCCAAACCATACGCCAGCGCCGCGGCGGTTGGCTCATTGATGATGCGCTCCACTTGCAGGCCAGCGATTTCGCCGGCGTCCTTGGTGGCTTGGCGTTGGCTGTCATTGAAATACGCCGGCACAGTGATGACCGCGCGATCCACTTTCTCGCCCAGATAATCTTCAGCCACTTTCTTCAGCTCTTGCAAAATCATGGCGCTAATTTCTGGCGGCGTGTATTCCTTGCCGCGAATTTCAACCTTGACCAAATCTTGCGAGCCACCGGTGACCGCGTAGGGCACCATCTTCTCTTCGCCTTCCACTTCGCTATGACGGCGACCCATGAAGCGCTTGATACTGAACACGGTGTTCTTTGGATTGGTCACTTGTTGATGGCGCGCGGGTTGGCCAACAAGCCGCTCGCCCTTCTCGGTGAAACCGACAACGCTTGGCGTTGTGCGACTGCCCGAAGCGTTGATCAACACTTTGGGTTGACCGCCCTCCATCACGGAGACGCATGAGTTTGTTGTTCCTAAATCGATTCCAATAATTTTTCCAGCCATTGTTGTGTTCCTTTTCTGTCCACGAAATTGGGTGGACAATTACATAGTGCAAGAGCGATGCCAAACATATTAGAATCTGATTCTCTTTTCAAGAAAGCCCATTCATTTGCGCTTTGTAAGCCGATAGAACAAGCATGTTGCCGCAAATCCACTATTTACGATGCCTTGCATGTCAGCGTTCTGCCAAAGCGGCACCCGTGGAACTGTTGGCATGACCGAAGCGTCCGCGCACACCGTGGAAGTGACGACCCCGTCCAAAGTCCTCTACACGCGTTGGGATTGGGCGGCACGTGCCATTGACGCCATGTGGTTCAGCCTCTTTTTTGTCTGGGGTATCGGACGGATCATTGGGGACAGAAACAGTCTCGTGCAGTGGATTTCTTGGATTCCAACTTTAGGCGTTGTAGCGTTTGGGCTTGTCTGGCTGGCCTGTCGCGCAGGCGATCGTCGTCGACATCGTGTGCGCAGGTGGGGTGGCTTGGCGTGCGCGGCGTTGGCGTGTGGCGCCGCGGTGCGCGGAGAATTTCGACCGTGGACAGATCATGTCGCGCCATCACCGCAAGACATTTGCATTGTGCAGTGGAACACGGATCATCCAAGCGGCAACGATCCGCGTAGCATGACGGCGCTTGCGACTATTTGCGCGGAGCATGACGTGGATTTATTTTTAATCAGCAACCGCGGTTCAATCACCACGCAAAATTGCGTGCGCCAATGGGCGGGTCCGCAATTTTTCAGCGCTGGCGCGGGGCCATTTGCGTGCGTGACAACATTTCCAATTGAAGAAGCCAGGGTGATTGCTGTCACCGGCACTGGCAACAACATGATTTGGCTGGCAAAGTTTGTTGTGCGGCCGCCATCGTGGAATGGTCGAGCGCTTCGCATTGCCATGGTTGATTTGCCAAGCAAGCCAACATTGTCGCGCATGCAAGTGGCGCAAGAACTTTTGACGGCCGTACATCGCGGCGATCTTGGCGATGTTGATATTGTCGCTGGCGATTTCAACGCCTTGCCGGGTAGTTTGATTCTTTCGCGGGTCTTTACAAACTTTTACGACTCATGGGCGCAGGCCGGTTCGGGCTTGCGCACCTCGTGGCCGCGGCTCTTTCCGCTGTGGTCCATTGATCATGTGTTGCTGACACCAGACATGCGCGCTATTTCAAGCGTCACGGCGAACCCCGGAGTTTCAAAGCATCGAATGAATATAGTGTCGTTGCGACCGCGTTAAGCCGCGAAATCTACTGGATTGCGAAGATTATTTATTCACGTCAAGTTGAATGGAAGTCCAGATGCCGGAGAATAATTTCACTTGCTCGGTCGGATTGGCAATCTCTGTTTGATCTTCTGGAAGCAGTTGCAAATTGTATCCAAGGCTCTTAGTTCCAAACCAAGCAATATGTCCATCACCACGAAGCGCGTTGCCACCAGTTGTGTGGTTGAAATCACTTTTGGTTCGCAAACCGTCGCTCACGACAATTGTTTCCTGGCCGACCGAATCAAGTCGAAATGAATTCTGGCTACTGCTTGGCTTGCGATCAAAATATTGATAATTGGTAAAGATCAATCTGTTGCCCGCAGTGGGCACCTGTTTTTCGCTCACAAAGTCGGATTCGTAATCCTCATACGGATGAAGCCCATGATGCGAAGCGCAATATAAACATTTGCAATCGTCTAAATAGCCTTCCACCTTCAGCCGACCGAGCCCATCCCATTCTTGTTGCAAATCAACCAATGGATTTTTGATCGCGCTCATGGCCATTGTTTGCTGATAGCGATTTTCAAATGCGTGTTGACTCAGCGGAAAGCGTCGACTGTTGGCGCCTGCGTAGCCCTGAATTCCGTAATGAATGGCGCGCATGTTGTTCATGCACATTAATTTTTGAGCGGAATTGCGCACGATGGAGAACGTGGGCATCATGATGCTGAATAAAATTGCGATGATGGCCAACGTTATTAATAATTCAATAAGACTAAAACCAGCCGCTATTTGGAAGGAGCGGTTCGCTGTGCGCAAAGATGCGTTGGCAGGGGTTTTCATCCGATTCGGTCTTTGAGTAAAGTAAAAGAACTGCCCAAATCCAAGCCTCTGCAAGAATCTTGACACGTTTTTTACAAAAGTACAAAAATATTTCAAATTCTTCGTGACTTTTCTAAATATCGTATTAAGTTCAGTTCATGGTGGTTCCTAATTAAGGGAACCGCTTACAACCAGGAGGAGTGGAAAATGACCTTTCAATCAGGCGAAGAAGAGTGGGTTTTTATGTCGAAAGTTGCTTCAGGTGATGAAGCCGCAATCGCGGAGTTATATGATGCATTTGGTGCTTTGGTGTTTAAGTCGGCGCGTCAAGTATTGACCCGCCGCGCCGAGGCTGAAGATGCGGTTCAAGACATTTTTGTGCAACTTTGGAAGACTGCCGATCGTTTTGACTTTCGCAGAGCGCGATTGGTGACATGGGTGATGTTGCTCACCCGGCGCCACTTGATCGACAAATTGCGTCGCAAGAGCTCACGCCCAGAAACACTGGGATTTGAGCCAGAAAATGCTAGTTTTAAGCAACTCAATGAGCGTTCCAATGAGGTCACCAAACCTATGGTGGCCAGCGAGGGCAATAGCGCCATTCATGCCAAGATTGCAGAGTTGCCAGAATTGCAACGCGAAGTGATCGAACGCGCTTACTTAAAGGGATTCACCCTGCGTGAGGTCAGCGAGCAATTAAATGTTCCACTTGGAACGGTTAAAAGCGCGCTGAGCCGTGGTTTGACGCGCTTACGTGATCGAATTGGCGGTTCAGCAGAAGAACTGGCGTGATTGTGTTCATATTTTAAACTGGTTGACTGTAGATTTGTATATATAGTAAACATTGACCTGCGAAGGATTTCCTTCGCAGGTTTTATTTTTGGGACTTTGGTGAATTCCTATTTTTTAGAGGGGAAATTTGGGGTAGGGCTTCAAATTTGTGGTTTTTTGCTTCCATTTGGTATTTGGGCGGCGTGCCTGGAACATAATGTGCGAAAAATTTAAATTGAATGAAGCCAACAGCAAGGATGGTGCGGATAAGTGTTCGACAATGAGGGAGTGGCAAAGGCTTTCAAAGGCTTTTGATTTAGGGTTCGTTCCTCATTCGTGGTCTAAGTTGGACTGCAGGACCGAATCTTCAAAAAGGGTGTTTGGCGTGTTCATGCAATGCGCCAAATAAACAAGGTTAAAGGGCTGGTGCTCTTGAGCCGATGGAGATTGAACCAATGACTACTCCGGAACCAATGCGACGAGATGAAATGCTTGAAATGGCCTCTTTGGATGCTTTGGGAATGCTCGAGGCTGATGAAGCCGCTTATTTCAGCCGAAGCTTTTTAGAAGCTCCACGCATGGTGCAAGAAGAAATTCGCGCCTTGCAAGCCAGCATTGCCGCTGATCTTCAATTGGTTTCCGATGAGGAACCACCTGCCTTCCTGCGCAACAAAGTGATTGGCGCGGTCTTGGCCGAAATTGATGACGCAAGCCAAGGGCTCGCACCCATCGCAACCATTGGCGCGTTGCGCAAGGCGCGTGCGGAAAAATCGCCGGTGGAATCCAATTCAATGCGAAGCGTTGAGGATTTTGACGACGTTGAAAAGCACTTGCAGGTTGAGCGTCGCGCAATTCGTATTCGCTCAATGAATCGTTCGCTGATGGTGTGGCGCGCCGCCACCGTTGGCTTGGCCGCGTCGCTTCTTGCAACATTCTTTTGGCTGAGCTTGATCGCGAATCAAGCAATGAAGATCACGCAATTGGCGCAGGGTGACAGCGCGCATAAAGAATTAAACACGTTGCTTGGTCCGAGCCTTGAAACATTCTTGACGGCCCCGTGTGAGAATTGGTCTTTCACGGCCACGCGCGCCGAGTTCAATTGCAGTGGAACATTGATGGTGATGAAGACTGGCGAGTCGTTCTTTCAAGCCTATGGCTTGCCTGCGAATGGTGAATACACATTGCAAGTGAAGTCAGGCGATGGCGTGACAATTCTGGGCAAACTCACAGGTGGCGGCAAGATTACTGGAGCACGCTTCGAATCTAAGAATTTCCAAGGGGCGCTAGAACTGCAGTTAGTCGACGCGAACAAGCAAGTTGTGATGCGAAGTGTTCGAAACGTTTAATGTTGAATCTGATTGGATCGCCGCGCATCTCGCGGATTTCATTGGCAAACTTAAAGCTGGGCTTTCAACACGTTGAAAGCCCGGTTTTCTTTTTGGCATGCGTTACCTTGTAGGCATGGTGATCTGGTTCAACGGTTCGTTTATGACCTCCGACAACGCCGCGCTATCTCCACTGGATGCGGGCTTGCAACATGGAGTGGGATTGTTCGAAACCCTGCAAGCCAAAAATGGCAAAGTGTTTCGCTTGCTGGATCATTTGGAGCGCTTGCGTCGTAGCGCCACGGAGTTGGAGTTGATGAGTTCGTTGCATATTGAACCTTTGGCGCAAGCGGTGGGCGAAGTGGTTGCAAAGTGGGGTGAGAGTGACGCGCGAATTCGCATCACGCTTACTGGCGGCGTTGTGAATATGTTGCGCGCCGCAAAAGAAGCCGGCGGTGATGGCGTCACAGAGCCAGCGCCGGTGCAGACCAACCCAACATTGTTGATTGTGGCAACGGCGGCCACGCCATTTCCAGCGGAGTTGTTTGAGCGCGGCGTGGGCGTGATGGTTTCAGATCAACGGGTTTCACATTCCGATCGATTCGCGGCGCATAAAACTTTGGCGTATTGGCCACGGTTGTTCGCCTTGCGGCAAGCGGCTCGAAATGGCGCCAGCGAGTCGATTTGGTTTGACACGCGCGGACATTTGGCGTGCGGTTGCACCAGCAATGTTTTTCTGGTCAAGGCAGGAGAATTGCTCACGCCGCCATCTGGCGACGAGGACAATTCCAGCCCCGTGTTGCCGGGAATTTCGCGCCGAACTGTGATTGAAATTGCCCAGGAGCAAGGCGTGCAAGTGCATTGCAAATCGTTGACAATTGATGATGTGTTGGCCGCGGAGGAATGTTTTTTAACCAATGCCGCATGGGGCGTATTGCCCGTGGTGCGGGTGGAAAAAGCCACTATTGGCGGCGCAAAACCAGGTATTTTAACTCGACAGTTGCGTGAAAAATGGTTGCTTCGGGTGGCGCGGGAATGCCCGGCCTCCGCGGCGTGAGGCGACCAATGTGGACAACCTGACACATGGTGGTGGCGGGGCGCAAGGGGATTACTATTGGAATGTTCGCTGACAAACATTTGACGAGGACTTTTGGTGCCCGACGATATTCACGCCAACTCAAAGCCGCAGTTTGCTCATCTTCACCTGCACAGCGAGTACAGCTTGCTTGATGGTGGCAATCGCATGGAGCGCTTGGTTGAGCGGGTGAAGGAATTGGGCATGGACGCGGTGGCGTTGACTGATCACGGCAACTTGCATGGAGCTGTGGAATTTTACAACGCGGCCCGCGACGCGGGAGTGAAACCAATTTTAGGAATCGAAGCGTATGTGGCCTTGGGTGATCGCGCGGATCGAACCCACACTGGATTTAAAGATGGAGGGTTCCATCTGGTGTTGCTCGCGGAGAATCTTGCGGGTTGGCGCAACTTGATGAAGTTGAGCACGGACGCGTACTTGAAGGGATTTTATTACAAGCCGCGCATGGACAAGAGCACGCTTGAAAAGTGGGGCGATGGAATCATCGCCATCAACGGACATCTTGGTTCAAGCATCGCGCATCACTTGAGTCTGTTCGCGCAAACCCAGGACGAGAAACATTGGTCCGACGCGCGCGCCGAGGCCCTGTGGCACGCCAAGACATTCGGCAAAAATGAGCGCGGAGAGCCGCGTTTTTACATTGAATTACAGCGGCATACCCAGGATCAATGGCGCATTGATCCGTTGCTACAAAAGTTGGCCAAGGAATTGAAATTGCCGATGGTGTGCGACAACGACGCGCATTTTTTACGCCAAGAAGATCATGACACGCACGACACGTTGTGTTGCATCAGCATGGCCAAGAACAAGGACACGCCCGATCGCATCAAGTATCCAGAGCAGTTGTATGTGAAGAGCCCAGAGGAGATGTCCACGCTGTTCGCGGATGTTCCCGAGTCGATAGAGAACGCGTGCGCTATCGCGGCGCGTTGCAACGTGGAATTGCCGCATGGCGAAAACCACGCGCCCATTGTGCGCGTGCAAAAGACAAAGCAGAAAAAAATCGACGATACGTTGGATGGCACCGAGGTCTTTAAGCAATTTTGTTGCGCATATGAATTGAAACCGTTTGACGCAACCAACGCTTCGGCGAAGGATCGTGCCACGGCCAAACTGGAATGCGACGAGGCGTTGGCCGAGTTGGCGGCGGCGGGGCTTGTGTGGCGCTATGGCGCGGCGGGAATTACTCCGGTCATCAAAGCGCGCCTGGAGCGCGAGTTGAAAATCTTGGCGGACAAAAGTATCTCAGCCTATTTTTTAATTGTTTGGGATTTCGTGAATTGGGCAAGGCAACAGGGAATTCCCGCCATCGCCAGAGGCAGTGGCGTGGGCACGATGGTTGGATATGTGCTGGGGCTTTCCAACGCTTGTCCCGAGCGATTTGGCCTGCTCTTTGAGCGCTTTACGGATCCAGATCGCAACGAGTATCCAGATATCGACGTTGACCTTTGCCAAGATGGGCGCGCCCGCGTGTTGGAATATGTGCGCCAAAAATATGGACATGTGGCGCAGATCATCACCTTTGGAAGATTGAAAGCCAAGGCCGCGGTGAAGGATGTCGCGCGCGTCATGGGCCTGACGCCCACGGATGGACAACGCCTGTCCAACATGGTGCCGGACGAGTTGAACATCACACTGGCGCAGGCGATTAACCGCGAGCCTGAATTGCAACATGCGATGAAAGCGGATCCATTGATCGCCAAAGTGTTGGAGCACGCGCAAGCGCTTGAAGGACACGCGCGCAACGCCAGCATTCACGCCGCGGGCGTGGTGATTGCGACGCGGCCGTTGGATGAAATTGTTCCATTGTGCCTAGCGACGGGCAAGGGTGAGGAAGTGGTGACGCAGTGGGATGGACCAACTTGCGAACAAGCTGGCTTGTTAAAAATGGATTTTCTTGGCCTGCGCACGCTGACCACTATTGAACGTTGTCGACAAATGATTCGTGGCGGACTTGATGAAGACGCGATCTGGAGCGCGTTGGGTCGAACCAAGGGCGATGGAGGACCGCATCCACTTGATCTTGATCGCATCCCCACGGAGGATCAACGGGTGTTGGCGTTGTTTCGCCGCGGCGACACCATGGGTATTTTTCAGTTTGAATCTGGCGGCATGCGCAAGTTGTTGGTGGACATGCAGCCCGATCGTTTAGAGGATTTAATCGCGGCAAACGCCTTGTTTCGGCCGGGCCCGATGGAATTGATTTCCGACTTCAACGCGCGCAAAAATAAACGCCAACCCGTGCCCAAGTTGCACGAGATGGTGGATCGATTGACGGCCGAGACCTATGGAATCATGGTGTATCAAGAGCAAGTCATGCAGGTGTTGCATCAACTTGGCGGCATTCCGCTTCGCGCGGCGTACACCATCATCAAGGCCATTAGTAAAAAGAAAACGGATGTGATTGAATCGGCGCGCGCGGATTTTGTTGCGGGTTCCATCACGCGCGGAGTGGATCAACAAGACGCGGCGAATTTGTTCAATCTGATTTTGCGATTCGCCGGATATGGATTCAACAAGAGCCATTCCACTGGGTACGCCATCGTGGCGTATCAAACGGCGTATCTTAAAACTTTCTTTCCCGCATTTTATATGGCGTCGGTGTTGAGTTTGGAAAGCCAAGCGCGCAAGCTTGAGGATTGGGCGGTGTATTTGGAGGATTGCAAACGCTGTGTGTGGAGCGATTGCACAAAGGCCCATCCACACATTGGCGTTGAGGTTCGACCGCCGGATATCAATTTGAGCGAGACGGATTTCGCGGTGGTCTTTGCCGATGGAGATCCCGCCGACGCGTTGCATGGACATGTTCGATTTGGTTTGCAAGCCATTGCGGGCGCGGGCGAGGCCGCGGCGCGCGCGGCCGTTGCGCAACGCAAGAAAGATGGTCTTTACAAGGACTTTTTCGACTTTTGTGATCGCGCCGATGGACGCGCTATTTCCAAATCCACCTTGGATGCGATGGTGAAAGGCGGAGCGTTCGACTCGTTGCATGGAGTGCAATCACGCGCCGCGTTGGTTGCCGCAATTCCAGAGGCGATCCGTTCGGGACAAGAGCGCGCCAAGGATCGGCAAAATGGACAGCTCAGCATGTTTGGAGCGTTTGAAGAATCCACGCCCAACGGTACAAAAGATGGCGTGTCGGCTCTGCCTCAAAATATTCCGGCATGGGACCGCGCCACGATGTTGGCGATGGAGAAGGAGGCGATTGGATTTCATGTGAGCGGTCATCCGCTGGATGATTTCAAGGAAGTTGTTTCGACTTTTTGCACTGCGGACAGTCGCGCCATTGCGCAGATGCCGGGCGACGCGCCGGTGGTGTTGGCTGGAGTGGTCAGCAGACTTCGCGCCACGGTGAGTCAGAAGGGGCGCGATCCTGGACGGCACATGGCCATGCTCACATTGTCCGATCGATCTGGACAATCCGACGGCGTTATTTTTCCGGAGGCCTTCGCCAAATATGGCGAGTTTTTGCAGGTGGATCGCCTTGTAATTGTGATTGGTCATTTGGATCGATCGCGCGCCGAGCCAAGCGTGATCATGGATCGGGTGATTCCAATTGAGCGAGCCCAGGAATATCTGGCCACCAAACTGGAGATTCGCCTGCGTTGCGCAAGCGGACAATCAGAATCGCAATTGCGTGGCGTGTGGAACATGGTGGCCGGCGTGTTGCGTCAAGCCGCTGGTGGCATGCAGGCGCTTGATGGCCGACCGGTGGACACGTGGTTGCGTTTACAACTTGAAGATGGGCGCGAGGTGGTGATGATGGCCCGCGGCTTGCGCGTGGTGCCAGATCAGAATTTACTTTCTAGAATTCGCGCCATGCTCGCCGAATTGGGCGATGCCACCGTGCACGGTGGTTGGATTCCGCCGGGAAAAAAACCTCGCGCGTGGCAAGGCGCGTCGCGCAATTCCGAGGCCATGGCGTAACGCACGCGCATTTTATTTTCTGGCGTGCGCCGCGTCCAATGACGCGCAGTCGCGCACTCGATCACGGGCACAGTCGCTGCACATTCCAGTTCGACCCGGCGCGCGTGTACACCACGCGATCATGGGAGCGAAATTTATTTCCTTGCCACAATTCAATTCGCTCAAGCGCCACGCGGTAGCCGCCCCAGTGCGGCGGCCGAGGAACGGTTTTTCCAGCAAATTTGGCTTCAAATTCATCTTGCGTTTGTTGCATTGCGGCGCGATTTGCAATTGGCTTGCTTTGCGCGCTAGCCCACGCGCTGATCTGGCTTTCACGCGGACGCGTGAGCCAATAGGCGTCGCTTTGCGCGTCGCTTGTGAATGTGACCGCGCCTTCAATGTTGATTTGTCGACCAATTGGATCCTCGTCCCAATGAAAAAGCAGGGACGCGCGCGGGTGCGCCGCCAAGGCCATGCCCTTTCTGCTTTCGCGGTTGCTGTAGAAGACCGCGCCGTGCTCGTCAAAGCCGCGCAACAACACAATGCGTGAAGATGGATGGCCATCGGCGCCAACGGTGGACAGCGTCATGGCGTTTGGATTGGCCAGTGGAAGTTTTTTGGCCTGCTCAAACCAATGCGCGCAGGCGGCCACGGGATCGATTGGCGGATGATCAAAGTCGAAGGCGTTGTTGCTTGCGTTCATTTTTTTCCTTTTGGTTTTTTCGCGCCGTCCAGTCCAAATGTCTCAAGCCACTTCTGCACACTTTCATTATCCAATGTCACGTTGCGGTTAGGCGTGTGTGCCTGCGGAGTTCGTCGCAAATCATTCACAAGATGCTCCAAGAAAGTCGGACTTGAAATTATTTTAGCGCCTTGGCGCGCGGCGGCGCGTTGCACGGCGCGATCGGATGAAACCACAATGTGCTGGCGCGGATGGCTGGAACTGTGAAGTAGCGCCGCAATGCGATCATCGGCTTTTTGCGAGCCAGTCCAGATCAGGGTCACCAAACTGCCGCGCGAAAAACTTTGTTGAGATGGTTTCTTTCCATCGCAGACCAATGAAACCTTTTGACGGCGGTAGCGGCTACGTTGAATCCAATCGGCCAAGTCGGCGGGCTCGGGACCAGCCAATTCTGGCGGTAAAACCCCTGTGACATGGAGCACATTCAGGGTGTCGACCAATAGGGGCATGGACTCATTATGGCTGAAAAATCATTCGCATGACCGCTTGCGGCAAAGGCATAAAACGGTCATGATGTGCGGCTCTTTAACTTTAACCCACAAAGGACTACTGAAACTATGGCGATTCGTATCAAGGCTAGAGCTGGTGAATCCGCGGAACAACTTCTGCGACGTTTCAAAAAAATCTGCGAGAAGGAAGGCCTGACCAAAGAGGTCAAGAAGCGCCAGTACTACGAGAAGCCTTCCGAGCGCAAGCGACGTGAAGTGCGTCGTCCTCCGCCAATTGAATTGGGTCGACCTGGCGCGGCGACTGGCCGTGAAGGTAGCGCGGGCGTGAAGGCCGGAGCCAAGGGCAAGTCATCCAAGACCGCTGGTGGTCGTGGCATGTCGCGGGGTCGCAGCGAGTGACAACTGAAGTTTCTTCCGCAGGCCTGACGCAGGCCGCGAAGAATAGTGTTGGGTCTGCGAATCTTTCGCGCTCGCAAAGTCAAGGCGATCCGAAAGTGATTCGCGAGTTCGCCATTGAGTTGGCGCGGTTGTCCTCTGAGTTGAAATGCGAGCAGGTTGTGTTGATCGATGTGCGCGGGCGCAATCAACTGTGCGAGTATTTGGTGATTGTCAGTGGAACAAGCGATCGACAAATGAAGTCGGTGTCCGATCAGTTGAAGGCTTTTGGCGCGCAACACGGATCGCCGCGGTGGAAGCGCGACCGCGACACCAATGGAACATGGATCGCCGCTGATTTTGTGGATGTGGTGGTTCATTTGTTCGAGCCAGGCCAGCGCGCGTGGTATGACCTTGAAGGAATGTGGGCCGACGCGCCGCGTGTGGAGTGGCGGCGCAATGTGCCAGCGAAATCCGCGGGCGAAAGCATGCCAAGCAAGAAGCATGGCGAGGGCAAGTCCGCGCTACACATGATCGCTGTTGAGGATGTTTCCCGCGCCACAATGGCCACAGCGAAGTCGTCAACGAAGAAGACGCCCGCTAAGAAAAGTTCCACAAAGAAAACGACCGCTAAGAAAATTTCCACAAAGAAGACGACCGCCAAGAAAGCTTCCACGAAGAAGGCGACCGTTAAGAAAACTTCCGCGAAGAAGCCAGCCGCCAAGAAAGTTGCCAGCACCAAGGCTTCCTCTAAGAGCGCGTCTGCAAAGTCCAAGAAGACCGCCGCTCAAAAATCTTCCAGTCGATAAACCCATTGACCGATCGAGCGCTTCCAGATTTAAAGCCATGGGGCTGGAATCAAAGGGATTTACCAACTCCAGAGAGTGGCAAGATTGGAGCGGAGTATTTTTTCAGCGGGCGTGATTCTGCGCGCCCCTATGAAATTGAAATTGGATCTGGCAAGGGAACTTTTCTAGTGCAAGAAGCCACGCGTTGTCCCGAGCGGGATTTTCTTGGCGTGGAGAATGCGGGCGAATTTTTTCGACACGCCACTGATCGCGTGAGCCGGCATGCGCTGAAAAATGTGCGCATGTTGTACGCCAACGCGGTGGAGTTCATCACGTATTGGGTTGCCGATCACAGCGTGGCAATTATTCATTTGTACTTCAGCGATCCGTGGCCCAAGGCGCGCCATCACAAACGCCGCGTGTTACAGCGCGCTTCTTTGGAGCAATTTCACCGTGTGTTGCAAGCCAATGGAGAAGTGCGCCTGGTCAGTGACCACGATGATTTATGGAAGTGGTATGAGGAGTTGATCGCGGCGTCGGATGATTTATTCATGCGCAAGGAATTCGCGCCGCCAGCCAGCGCGGGCGAAGGCGAAGTGGTGGGAACTAATTTTGAGCGCAAATATCGCCGCGAAGGCCGGCCATTTCATTCGGCCACATTGATCAAACGAGGTTGATTCATGGGCGCGCCGCTTCGTTGACTGCGCGCGTGCTCAACCGCGTCAATCTCGCATGTATTCACGCTGTATTTATGTGTTGGCAACGGGGCGTTTCCATCCCGATTCAGGATCGCGTTCAAGCGTGCGCGTGGCTTGCGTGGAGCAAGGCCGACAGACGCGCGCCACTGAGCGGTCAGCCGGAGAGTGGGCTGGCGCCGGCGCGCACCACGCGGGTTCTTTGCGCGCCTCCAAACACATTGTGCAAAGATCGGAGCACGTGGGCTCAACTTTGTTGCTTGCAAACGCATGGAGCGCTCTGTTCAAGCATTCGCCACAGAGACAACTCCCTTGATGACCCTCCACAAATGGCTGGGCAACAGTCCACGAACGCCCGCAAAAATCACATAGAAAATCCTCGGGTTCCATCTGATCGCTATTTGAACCAGGTCGATGCATGGTGACAGAATACGCACGCCCGCTATGCTTCGTGCAACATGGCGAGACTCAGTCTCACTCAACGAAGTCAGCTCGTGATGGGCGCGGTGGCCGCGGTGGCAATTTCCGGCGCCATGGCGATTCCGTGGTTTCAAATCCGCGATTCAAGCGTGGCGCAACAACTGCAAAGCATGCGAGATTTTTCAAAGGTTTGGGGTAAGAATCCTGACATTTCCATCGACCAGTTTCGGTTTGTCAAGGGATCCGATGCCAAGGCGGCGGGCGGGGATCAATTTCTTTCAAGCGCGTTCGACGAGTTCGCCGCCTCGCCTGATATTTTTGATCGTTACGAATTGCAACAAAGCGGTGACGCTTTCGTGTCGCGCTATGTCCGCGCCTTGCGTGGCAATCAAGCGGAGCTTGTGACCACGGGGCAGGCAATTTCATTGGAGGTGCCCGATGCGGCGTGGAGGAAGTTGCCACTGACCGGAGTGATTTCAATGCAACGTTCCGCTGATGCGACGGCGCGTTTGATTTGGCAGGATCAAATTTATATTTTGATTGGCGGCGGATTGGCGTGGATTGGAATGATCTTCGCGGTGCGCCTTTTTGTGGTGCGCGGCTATTTGCGCGCCGTTCGGCGCCTACGCGACGTGGCCAACCGCGTGCGCGCCGGCGATCTTTCAAGCCGCAGTCAGTTGCGCACGGGCGATGAATTGGAGGAACTTGGAACTTCATTCAACTCCATGGTGGCCACGCTCAATGGAAGCCAAAAACAATTGCAAAGCATGAATGAAAGTCTGGATTTCAAGTTGGTTCAATTAAGCGAGGCCAATGTTGGATTGTTTGAAAGCAACCGATTGAAGAGTGAATTTTTGGCGAATGTTTCGCATGAGTTGCGCACGCCCTTGAACAGTGTGATTGGATTCGCCGAATTGCTGGCGGAGTTGGCGCGCAAGGATAGTGACGCTGATCCCAAACGCATTCGATACATCGAGCATATTTTAAAGAGCGGCCGCGGATTGTTGGAGATGATCAATGAGTTGTTGGACATGGCCAAGATCGAGGCTGGCCGAATGGAGTTGAGTGTTTCCAATTCCAGCATTATCGACTTGCTGGAGGGTATTTGCGCCATCATGCGCCCCCAAGCGGATTTAAAAAAAATCACGCTGGAGATTCACCGCCCCGATGGATTGCCAACGGTGGAAACCGATCCAGGAAAGTTACAGCAAATTTTGTACAACTTTGTCAGCAACGCGATTAAATTTTCTCCCGAAGGTTCCTGCGTGATCGTGCGCGCGGATGTGTGGTCCGTGGACGGCGCGCCCGGACTGCGCTTAGCAGTTGTGGATCGCGGTCCGGGAATTCCTTTGGATATGCAACAGACGATCTTTGAAAAATTTCGCCAAGTGGACGCCAGCCATACAAAAAGTCACGGCGGAACTGGGCTTGGTTTAGCTATTTGCCGCGAACTTTCCGCCATGTTGGGAGCCAAACTTGGGATTGAATCCAACTCAAAGGGATCAAGTTTTTGGGTGGAGATGCCCTTGGATTTTCGCGCCAAGAAGTTGCCGCCGCTTATGGTTGATCGCGCTGGATGAATAGACGGCGAATTTGCTCGTCGGCCTTGGGATCAATTCGCCGCGCCAAGCTCGCATCAAGGCGATTGGTGAGTTGTTCAGGTTTCACGTTGGCGATCAACCAGCGTAACACCGTTTCAGCAACCAAGGCCGGCTCGGTGCCGCCATCGGGACAGAGCAAATCGTAGTCGGCCCAATTCAATCCAAAAGTAATTTTACGAAGTGTTCCACTGGGCTCGATACATTGCGCGATGAATTGCCAACCGTGGCCGACTTCGGTTTCATTCATCATTTCAAGCGGTCCGTGAAACATGCGATGAGATTACCGAATGGCAGGCGGGGACGGATCGCGTTGAAATACTTGAATATCACCAGCGCCCCAATCCACCCAACCGGGAAATGATTTCGCAAATTTGTAATCGCCCAGGCGCATGCAACCAATCGCGGATTCGCAGATGGAATGTGGATACAGCACCACAACCCATTTGGGAGTTGGATGCGTCAAGCGCAGGCATTCATCAAGTTGTGAGCCATTTTGCCCCGTGGGAAGCAATTCAAAATTATTCGCCAAGGCGTACCACTGGCCAACATTGTCGGCGGGAGTGATGATGACCACCGTATCTTGGGGCGATTTTTGCGCCGCGACAAATGCAATCGCCTCGCGCAGGGATTGCTTGGGAACACGCGTGAGAATGTCCGCACTCCACGTGGTGAATGTGATCGCGGCCAATGTGATGGCGAACCATGGGCGCAATTTCCAAAGCCAAGCAAGCGCAAGTGAAATCAAGAAGGCAGTGGCAGGCATGGCGAACAAAATAAATCGCGCGTATAGCCAACTGTTACCTAGCCACGCGACAAGCACCGCAACAGGAACACCAAGCGCCGTAACAGCCAAAGCCAGGCGCAGATTTGGTTGACGAAGTGTTGTTGCCATACCAATGATCACCAACAATGCGGACGGAATTGCGGCCCATCCATACGCGCCCGCGAGTTGTTCCAGCAAAGCCGCGCCTTCACGGCCAAACAATGTGGGTTCATTTCCAGTGAGCGCCAAGAATTGATCGCGTGCGTGGAACAAGTCCGGCAACGCCGGCGACCATACACCGATCGATACAAAACCCGCCCAAATCACGGCAAAAACCGCGGCGATTGAAGCAGTACGTTGTTCCTTGCGCCTCATCAACCAGAGCGCCACAAGCAAATGTCCAACCGCCAACAATGCGGTCACCAAGTGAGCCCATGTGGCAAGTGACATGAACAGCACGTACCAAAGCGGCGTATTTTTCTGATGCGTTTGTCGCAGAATGGACAACATCATGCAACTTGCCAAAGCACCCAGAGCAATGGCGAGCGCGTATCCACGGGCCTCTCCAGAAGCGAACACCGCCGCGGGCGCACATGTGATTGCTCCCGCGGCAACCAAAGCGATGCTTTCGCTTGCCACTTGACGCGTGAACTTCCAAGTGGCGTATACCGCGACAGGACCAGCCAATATGGATGGAAGTCGAATGCCCGGATCAATACTGAGCGGAATCGACATCCATGACAGAAGTGATTGCAGTGGGTGATTTGCCGTGGTGAAGGCGTTGCCCATGATCACGCCTGGACCATGCATGATATAGGTTGCCAGCGCGGCGATTTCGTCGTACCACAAACTTTCATTCACGCGAATCAATCGCACGATGATTGACAGCGCCAGCAGTACAAAAAGCGTTCTGGAAAATGTTGATGCAGATGCGGGAGTGTTGTGGATGGAATGTGCCGGCTGAATTGCACGAAAAACAAGGGGAAATAGCCAGAATGAGAGCCCGATGATGGTCCATCCAATGCGCGCGGCGGCGGCCGACTCAAAGGCGTGCGCCAAGGCATTGGCGCGAACAGGATGAAGAAAAAATTCAGCCAGTAAGGCTTGTGGAATCATCCACGCACCAACAACAATCAACAATCCAACAAGCGTAAGAAACCGCGATCCACGCGAAGCATTCGCCAGTGTGATTGGCCAAGTCATACGTTCAGGTCTTTCATTGGCGCTGGGCTTACAACTTCAACCGCCGACGCGCGCACGCGGGTTGGCCGCAACCACAAAACGCCCAAGCGCAACATGCCCGACAGAATGAAGATGGTCACATAGGCGCCGCCAGAAGTATCCATCAATTTGAGAATGTATGCGCCAATGAATGATCCAGCCGCGATTGAAAAATAAGTTGTGAAGTTGTAGAGCGCCATCATGGATGTGCGCTCTGAATGCTTGATGCTTTCAAGGAGCACCAAGAATGAGGCAAGTTCCCACGCCGCCCACATGACACCGCTATACACCTGCACAAATGTAATCCAGGCCAAGTTGGTTGACACCACCAGCATCAATACACCAATGGATGTTCCGGCGGTTCCAATAAGCAGTACGCGCCTGGCGCCAAACTTTTGAATGATGCCACCCAACAACGTGAGGGCCAGGCATTTTGACGTAAAAATAGTGCAAATCACAAGTAAATACGAGGCTTTGTCAAAATGTAAATAATCCAGAAGCCATGGATTCACAAAGGGTCCGCTGACATTGGCCGCAAATTGCAATGCGATCAAGCAGAGCACAATGCGCAGATCACCGCTGGATCCAAGTCGCTTGGGCAACGTGCGGTATTGGACATGAATGATGTCGCTTGTCTTGAGCTTGACATCGCCTTGATAATGCAGGAACCAAACGCTTGAAAGCCGCGCCAACGCCGCGAAGATCATGATCCACATGAAGGCTTTCAGTTGCCATCCGTCGCGCTCGCCCAAATATAAAAGACCGCCCGCGGCAAGCATGGCGGCGAGTTGCGAAATTCGGCAAATACGATTTCGTTTGCTGAAGTAACTGGCGCGAAGAGTTTCAGGAAAAAGTCGAGCCACCCAGGTGCTCCACGCGGGCCACGCGCCGATGGCCGCGCTCCAATAAATAGACAGCGTGACAAACCCCAGCCATGTTGGAATATCTCCGTATGCGGCGGCGATGATCAAGGGCACAAATGAAAGCGCTTGCACAATGGCGCAACCTTGGATCCATTTGCGTGGCGAACCCACACGGCGCAAGCCAGCGGGTGAAGCCAGTTGAACGGTGGCGCCAACAAGCATGGGAATTGTGATGATTAAGCCTGCGATAAGCGCGCTTTTACCCAGCGCTAGAACTAGGGCCGCTATGTATGTTTCGCCCGCGCCCACCATGAAACAGAATGTGGCGCCGTCACCGGTGCATGCGGTAAAATCGCGGCGGGTGGGAATGGGATCAGTTCGCGAAAGGTCATCCATTTAATGCGTCGGCTGACTTGTTGGGGAAGTGGTTGCCCGAACCAAACTATTGCCTGCGATGGATCTGTGCACAAAGTCTGGCGCAATCACGATCATCGTGTTGTTGAATATGGCGATGGTGCAAGGACCACCGCTCGATTCAGCCCACACATCGGTTTCCACAGTTGCTTGGATGAGTGATTTTAATTTTTGATAGCGCGCATCCTGTTGCGATGGAGTGAAGGGAGGTGGTGCAGTGCCACCTCCAGTGCCGCCACTTTGCAATGGTGGCGGTTGAAAGTCCGCAACCTTGAAACCAAGATCGGCCACCACGTACACGCGGCGCTCCATTGCGCTAGGCCGAAGCAAGCGCGACTTTGGACCCGCTTCAATTCCGGTTTGCGTTATTTGCCAGCGGCATTCGTTTTGCGAGACGTCGCTCGCCTGGCGCAGAACAATCTCCAATACTTCAAGAGCCCGCATGTCTTTGATTTCTAAATCGATGGTGATGGCAGGATCAATTCCCGCGGATCCTGCGGGTTTATCCAGTAGTAATGCGTGAATTGGAACGCCCGATTTTTGGGAGATGGATTCCAAAACTTGCACGATAGGGACTTGCTTGAATACCACAGAAATTTTTTTGGCGCCAAGCGAAGCCACCCATCGATCGCGGACGCCACCATGAAGCGGCGCGGACTGTGACCGTGTGGCGGATGCAATAGGATTGATCCCCGTGATCGCGCCTAGACAAACGATTGTCTTGGCGGCTGCGAAGATGATCCGCGAAATGAAACTAGAATTGATTCGCATTGGATTTATTTTACGATAAACAGGATCAGCCGTATCACTTATTTTGAAGTTGGCTCGTTCGCCAACAATCCACGGGACTCAAGAACCGCCAACAATGTGGTTGCGTTCGCGCCCAATGTTTGGTTGCTGTCCCACGGCGCGGCGCGAATTCCGCCTATGGATTTGGCGGGATCACGAAATGCGTAACAGCCTGACTGATCCACCTGCAACTGTTTAAGAAATCGAAGCGCCAACTGAAGCGACTCTAAATTTTGTTGGGCCGTGGAAGGCGAAGCGGAGAACAACTTTGGGTCAAGCGCCAACGCCATGGTCAATGTTGGTCGTGATGATTGAGCCGTGGCTCCCGAAACTCCACTGGCCGTGATTGGCCAACCGCCTTCAAGGTCCGCGGCAAGATCGGGATTTTTGGAGCGCGCAAGCTGACTCTGAACCAGCATGATTTGCAGTAATTCGCAAGCTTCTTTGGCCCGAGCGTGGTCCGACGAAGCCCCCACGCGTTGCTCGGCCATAAGCATCCACGGACTTGCGGAGAGCAATTTCTCCACGGGTCGAATTTGCCACGCATTGTCGAGCGCCCGCGCGACTTCATTTGGCGACT
Organism: uncultured Planctomycetia bacterium; assembly: GCA_937919205.1. Classification (GTDB taxonomy): domain Bacteria; phylum Planctomycetota; class Phycisphaerae; order Phycisphaerales; family SM1A02; genus SYAC01. Next base: position 15,148 of record CALFOZ010000231.1, on the reverse strand, counting down.
TCTGCGCCAATGCGGCGGCGCACAAGGCCCATGTTTGCAAATCGGTTTGATCGTTGAGCGCGAACGCGGCAGTGACTTTTGCGTGCAATACTTTTTCCCATTCTTTACTTGTGGTATCCGCCCAGTCAGGCGTGGAATGTGCCAACGATTGATAAGCCAACAGGCATGTGGCCATGGTGGCAAGATTGTCAAGTGGATTTTTTTCTTGACCGACAACATGTTGCAGAGATTGCAAAGTGAATATGGCAAACTCGCGCGCGGCGGAGCGATCAATTTCTGGAAAGTTCATCTGAGCAAATCGAGCCATGGCGAAAGCGCCCATGGCTTGTTCAAGAGGCGCGCATACTGGTTGCGCCACAACTCCAAGCGCCGGTTGATATTCGCCAGCGGGACCAAGAGCCTGAAACGTTTCAAGAGTTTCTTTTGAAAGTCCATCCGCATTGCGAATTCGGGTTTCAAGATGCGCCGCGATAGCGACCGCCATTTGGTCAAGAGCGCTGTTGGTGATTTGCGCCAGTGGAACCATCAACATTGCGCGCGATACTTCAAATGCCGGCGCTTTTGCGGCAATTTGCGCCAATCTGCGCGTGTCGGCGCGGTACACGACCACGCTTTCGGGCAACTTGAATTTTTTATCCGAGCCAGCGTCCACTCCAACTTCGCGCGCCATCAGCACCATTGTGTACCAAGGCAGTTGGGTTTGATTCAATGATTGCTGTAGCGAAGGCAACGAGAAGGCCCATCGGTCACCAGCGCGAATGGCCATGGCTTCGCGTCCATTGTCAATGCGCGCGGCAAGCGTGTCGATGCGATCGCCCGTGAATGGACGGGTGTCGCCCACGAGTTCAATCTCAAGCGAAAGTTGCCGCGCCGCGTTGGCGCGCTCTTGCGCGGGAAGATGCGCGAGAATTCGATCTTCATTTGCCAACGCCAACGCTTTGATCAGCGCCTGCGCAAGGCATGATGAATGATCAGCAGTTTGGCGCGCCCACGCTTGTCCAACGGGTCGACCATTCAAACGCAGAACCACGCCCGCGGCGGTCGCTGAAAATGTTGGAGACAGCGATGCATCCTTGGTGAAGTCCGGCGGTTTCAAATCCAGCGGGGCCTGCAATATTTGTTGATCCAGCCACTGCCGCGAAACTTGAAAGAGCGCTTTGGCGTCGGCGACGGAGCAAAGATCCGCCCGCGCGGGCGTGATAACCATTGCCATCATGCTTAAAATTGCATTCAATAGCCAGAATTGTCTGGACAGATTGTGAAACGGCGCCATGGTGAACAATGTAGCGGAGTCGTTTGAATTGACGTTTTAATTCAGGCGACTCCGACTAAGCATTGCCAGGATTGTCCATGAAAATGTTCCGCATAGATCAGACACAACGCGCGCATCTGAAAAGGATGCTGTTGCTTGTTCTGGTTGGCTTCATCGCTTTATGTTGAGAATCGGCCAAGACTGAGCGCATCACGATCGCTTTGCACGCAAAGCGGTTCCCATCGTGAAAAAAGAAAACGACCGCGGCTTTGAAACCGCGGTCGTTGGATTTTTACACACTCTGAAACTTAGAAACTGATCTTGTCAGTGCCAAGCGCGCCGTGATCATCCATACCGCCGCGGGTTGGACGTTCACGAACCGCCGCATCCGTCGCAATATCCGCGCGCATGTCTGGATCGATACCCGCGCCCCATTGAGCGCGCTTCAAGCTCAGGCCGATCTTGCGATCGGAAGTGTCCACGCGAAGAATCTTCACGTCCACTTCTTGTCCTGGCTTCACAACGTCCAGCGGATTCTCCACCTTCTGATCGGAAAGTTCGCTGATGTGCAGCAAGCCTTCCAGACCTTCTTCAAGCTCAACAAACACGCCGAAGTTGGTGATCTTGGTGATGGTTCCCTTCACGATCATGCCGGGGCGATACGCGCTTGGAATCGCTTCCACCCACGGATCTTCCGACAATTGCTTGGTGCCCAAGCCAACGCGCTGTTTGTCGCGATCAACATCAAGCACAACGCACTTCACGCTGTCGCCCTTCTTGTAAATCTCGTTTGGATGCGCAACTTTCTTGGTCCAACTGATGTCGCTGACATGCAAAAGACCGTCAATTCCAGGCTCAATCTCAACAAACGCGCCGTAGTTGGCCAGGTTGCGGATCTTGCCTTCAATGATGGTTCCGTTTGGATATTTCTCGGCCACAAGTTCCCAAGGATTCACCTCGGTCTGCTTCATGCCCAAGCTGATCTCCAACTTCTGCTTGTCAATTTCAAGAATGACAATGTCAATTTCGTCATTCACGTTCACAACTTCACTTGGATGGTTCACGCGGCGAGTCCAACTCATTTCGCTGACGTGCACCAGGCCTTCAATGCCTTCCTCAAGACGAACAAACGCGCCGTAGCTCATCAAGCTGACCACGGTTCCCTTCAAGCGGGAATTGACCGGATACTTCTTCTCGATTTCCTCCCAAGGACTTGCTTCCTTCTGCTTCAGTCCAAGTGCGATCTTCTCGCGCTCACGGTCGATGTTGAGAATCTTGACTTCAACCTCGTCGCCAATCTTCACGATTTCGGTTGGATGATTCACGCGACCCCAACTCATGTCGGTGATGTGCAGTAAACCATCAAGACCACCAAGATCAATGAACGCGCCGAAGTCGGCGATGTTGGTCACGGTGCCGCGCACAATGTCGCCCTCGTTCACCTTGTCCATCAACTTGCGCTTGGAATCCTCGCGCTCGTCCTCGATCAACTTGCGGCGGCTGATGACGATATTGCGTCGCTCAAGATCAATCTTGAGAATCATGGAACGCACGGTTTTGCCGATGAATTCACCAATATCGCCTGGACGGCGAACATCCACCTGGCTGGCTGGCAGGAACACTGGCACGCCAATGTCCACAAGCAAACCGCCCTTGATTTTGCGCAACACTTTGCCTTCAACAATGTCGCCTTCCTTGCGGCTGACAAGCACTTGCTCCCAACCGCGAATGCGGTCGGCCTTGCGCTTGGAAAGCATGATGCTTCCGTCTGGCGTTTCGGTTTCCTCAACAAGGACTTCAACTTCATCACCAATGGTGACGCCGCCTGATTCCTCAAATTCTTCTTTTTGAACTTGACCTTCGCTCTTGCCGCGAATGTCAACAATGACAAAGTCACCGCTGATGCCAACAACGCGTCCTTTGACGATGTTGCCGGTTCCAAGTGACGCAACTTCAGCGCCAAGGATTTCTTCAAGATTAAGTTCTGTTTGTCCGTACGCCTCGCGGAGCATTTTGTCCGCGATGCCTGCTTCAAGAGCGAGGGCTTCGATGAGATTGTGATTAACCATGTTGTCGTTTCAATAGGGTGCGTGATGAGCCGCGCGGACCACGCCGCGAAATCGGCCAGGAATAAACGCCCCGGACACGCGTCCGTGAAAGGCGCCGGCGACATGCCGGGTCGATGATGGTAACGAAAAACCCGCTTGAATTAAAGGGCAATTGAAAGTTTCATCGTGGCCCGCAACACGCGGTGATTTTAGGCTTGCACGGGTGATTGAGTTGGTAACTGCGCCTGTGAATCGCTCACGAGCGTGGCCTTTCGATGGCGCTTGCGCGCGCGGCGCATGTGCACAAATCCCCACGCGCCGACGACATTGATCATGAGGCACACAAAGAAACTCCACGCGCCAAGGTTGTGGCCTTTGAGCCACTCGTACAAACCCACAGCAAGAAATGGCGCGATCAAACCGCGAATGCCATTGAGCGTGACATGCACGCCCATGTATTCCGCGTCGCGCTCTGGCGGCGCGAAATCTTGGTGGCCCAAGTTCCACGCCAAGCTTCCGCCGGCGAAACCAATGCCAAGCAAAGCGCCGGATATATAAAACAGTGGCATGGATTTGGCCAGCGCCGCGATAAAAATAAGCGCGGCCGCGCTCACAAATGTCCACGCGTGAATGGCGCGGAAATCAACCACGTGTGAGCGGTCAAGTCGCCGCGCCCAAAATGGAATGGCCAGCGGCATGATCAATAATGGAATGACGGTGGTCACCAAAATTCCCTGCGCGTATGTCGCGTTCATTTCATCCTCTAGCACAATGGCCAGCGGCGCCGAGATCATGAGATTGCCCAAGCCAAACACCGACATCCACAACATGAACTTGGCATATTGCGGATCCTGCTTCAGCACGCGCAGTACGGAATTTGGATTGAGTTGCGGACCACTGCGCTTTGGCGCGGCCTGCTCGGCGCGTAATAATCTTTTTTCGCCGCGCATGGGAACGCGCCGCCACAAAATATTTCCAGCGATGCCAAGCACGGCGAGCGCAGGAAAAAGAATGTGGAAACTTTTGGAATTAAAGTCCATCGCCGCGCCAATGGCCCAGCCGCACAGCGCCAGAACCAAACTTTGCACTGTGGCCATATTTCCAGCGATTTTGGCTCTGATTTCGCGTGGATAGTTGGCGCGCCAGACGGCGGATCGCAACGTGATCACGCCCGTCCACGTGATGCGCGCCAGCGTGGCCAAAATGCAAAGCATCCACAAGCCCCAGCGTTGTTCGGGCATAAGCGCAATCGACGCCACGCACACCGCGGTCATGGTTTGCAGGGTGGCGATGTACGCCACTTTAGGTTTGCCTTGCGAGTGCGCGGCCCAAATAAAACTGGTCAAGTTTGCAACGTTGGGCGCGGCGGTGACCAGCGCCACGGCTAAATTGAGTTCGGTGGGTCCAATGCCCTCAACACCAGTGAATGTTTTTTTAACCACCACGCCCAGCGTGCCGCCTTCAATGGCGCCAAGAAAAAATGGCAGGAACGCCCAGCTTAGAATTTCATTGATGTACGCCGGCCGCGACATGGGCGGCAAGTGGCCCGGATGAAAGCGCGTCAGGAATCCTTCGTTGGTTGGCGCGTCGCGCTTTATTTCCGTGGGGGCGTTCATCCGATTCGGCAAGCATAGGCGTACGAATTTGTGTGTAAATGCATTTTATATTTTCGGCTCTTTGCCCCGTCGGAGGAACAGAAATAAATTCTGTCGCTTCACAAGGAAGCGCTCTCTGACGAAGTTGCCCGAACCCGCATTCACGTGGGTTCCCCGGCCATCGTTCCCGATCTTCCACGCCGCGCGAACGCGAGAGGCATGATCATTGACGCAGCCATTAAGTAGGGATCCCTTGGGGTTCGCATCGGTCCGGACGCGTGGTCAAAGGTCGCCCGACGGGGCAAAGAGTCGAATGATTTAGTCTATGCCTGGACTCGATCTCAGCCCACTCGTTTTTGTGCTTCATTTAAAGCGATTTTGTAGTGCTCGGCCACGCTGTCAAGCGACTCTGGAATCACGCGCGCGCCAGCCACGGTGGACATGAAATTGGTATCGCCGTTCCAGCGCGCAACAATGTGCGCGTGCGCGTGTTGCGGAAGTCCCGCGCCGCCAGCACTGCCTTCGTTCACGCCAATGTTCATGCCTTGCGGTTTCAGCGCCACATCCACAAGCGCGGCGGCAAGATCCACCAGACTCCAGAAGTGCGCGCGTTGTGTGGCGGAGTAATCCATCAACCGCGCACGCGCTTGGCCAAGCGCCACCAATAAATGTCCGTTGGAGTATGGATATCGATTGAGCAAAATAAATCCGTGCTCGTTGCGATAGACCACATGTTGCGCAAGATCAAGTTGAGGATTTTTCCACGCGGCCAGCAAAAAGTTTCCGTCGGAGTCGGCAGGCGCGCTGATCTTGGCTTGCAACGCCTGCGACTCAAGATTGCGGATGTACGACATGCGCCATGGTGCCCACAGGTTGCGTTGCATGTTTGAAATGGTACACGCCGCAGGTCGAGCTTAATCTGGTTTTATTTTCACTGTGTCGTTGGGCTCCTGCAACACCCAAACTCGACCGCGATCGGATCGGCTGGTGGTGCGGTCGCCGGAGCGTTCAGAAATAGTCAAAGGAAACTCCACGGTTCCAGACCACCACTGCGTGACTGGCGCAGTGCCATACATACCCGCCACACGCCGCGCCAATGTTTCATCGCCGCGAATGCGCATGCTCCAATGTCCATCTTGTACTGCGATATCCAGCGCTTTTTGGTCTTCCATTTGTATTTCCCAACCAGTTCGAGAGCCACCACGACCGCCGCGCCACCATAAATTCAAACGCCGCCGCGGCACGCCATCTTGTAGCGCCTCAACGATCATTCCAAATGCGCAGGATTCCAATTCGGTTGAAGAGGTTTTATATGGGAGATAACTGAACGCATGGCGCACGCGGCCAGTGGGCCAACGAAGCATCCCTGGCTCGAAGGCTTCTTTCACAAGTTCGTCGATTGCAGGAGTGCTCATTGGAGCAAGAGCGAGCGCTGTTGGAAGCACATCAATGGAGATAGGAATTGTGATCACGCCTTTTGCATTTGACTCGATTGGTGAATCCGCGGTTGCTGGCAAAGTTGATTCCCATTCAAAAAGAATTTCGCCGGCGTATTTCCCGGCGCAAAGTTGACCAAGATGAATTGGAATCAGAGTGGGCAAACCACGCGAATCCTTCCATGGTTTTCCAGATACTGCGGTGGAAGTAGCGGGATTCGCCCGCTCCCATACTTCATGTTTCAATCGATCCATGTCGCTTGCGCCAACTGGAATTGTGTTGACCCCGATCACGCGTAATTTTATTTCCGACGCATAGGGCCACCAATTTTCAACTTGCACGATGGCAACCAACGGTTCAACGCTATTCCACGTGGTCGGCGCCTCAAGATGTAAAAATGGCGGCATGGAATTCATGGCCTTCTCGCATTCGTGAATTGTGGCCGTGTCCGTGTCGACACCAGGGAAGGAAGAGTCAATTTTATCGGCAATTCCTGCGTATTTTTCAATCCAACGCACACTGCCCGGGGGCGCGAGGCTATCTCCGCTGGCGCATTGATTGATTAAGCGCAGTCGATTGGCGTCGCTCATGTCCACGCTTGAAAGCCGCGAGGCGAGGTACGCGGGAATTTCCCGCAACGTCTCGCCGTCATCCGACCAAGGCAGAATCAGAATCACAATCCGATCTGGAAATAACGACCACCAACTTCGCGTTGCAAGTTGGTCTCGTAGCCACGTGGTGCCAATGATCAAAGAGCAAAGTGTCAACGCCGCAAAGCCCCAACGACGACGTGTGCGAAAAAGATTTTTTTCAAACAGCGTGACGTAGCCGCACTCGGGGCATCGAAATGGAAATCGATCCAGCACCATGTGCCAACACTGTGGACAGCGGCGTTGGTCTTTGGCGCGATCGCAGAAGAGCGACCACCACAATCCGTAAATAGTGATGGTGGCAAACAGCAGTACGCCGATCCACACCAGGATCACAGTCGCGTCAAAGTTCATGCGCGGTTCATCGCGCTTTGATCCAGCGCAGAAGTTCCATTGGACTTGGCGGCTTGCCTTGCATGAGCACGCCCACACGGAACACGCGCGCGCCGGCCCACAAGATGGTGGCCACCGTGATCACGTTCACCAGCACGGCCAGCAAGGCTTGCCACATGGGCACGGGTTCATTGGCCGCGGTCAATCGCAAAATCATCACAAAAGGTGCGGCGGGAGGCACAAAACTGGTAACCGTGGCCAGCGTTCCGTTGGGGCTTTCCACAATCGGTAGCCACAACATCAGTGGAATAGTCAGAGCCAACATGGCTGGACCAATCAATGATTGGGCCTCGCGCAAATCTGAAACAGCGCTACCAATGCTGACCATGATAGCGGCCACGGTGAAGTAGGCCAATGGAAACCAGACCAGCATCCAGAGCAAGTGTTGCAGTGGAACAACATCAAGCATGGCCGCCGCGCCCAAGCCAGCCAACCCCACGCCGCCGTACATCAACAACATCACGCCAGCCACGCCAGCTTGACCCAATAATTTTCCACACAGCAATTCAACGGGGCTTGCGGCGGACAAAAGCACCTCCATCACGCGGCTGGATTTTTCCTCGATGGTTGATGTCAGCAAATAATTTCCGCTGGTGAAGACAGCGATCCAAAGCAGGAACATGAATCCCGCTGGCACCAATATTCGCAGTTGCGCATTTTCTTTGGACTCGCTTCCCTCGGGTGAGACGCGGCGCGTTTCAATTATGGACCGCCCCATGAGTTTGCTTAAGCGATCATAATTTTCGTTGGCTTGCGCCACACGCGCGCGCGTCAAGGATTCGCGCAGGGTTGATTCTAAAATGGTCGTATGTCGCGGACTGGCGCCACTGGGAACCAACAACTCCGCGGTGAGACCATCCGCGCCTGGCGTGACAATGATCAACCCGCGCAGAGAGCTGTCTTTGAGTTGCGCGCGAAATTCATCAACGCGCGCGGGGTCGCTGATAGTTTCAACGCTTAACTCAACATGCAATGGCTCGGAAAGCGGTGAATTGTCCTGCTTTTCTTGCGATTCACCAGAATCCAACGGCAGTGACATTTGAAAGGGTTTCGCCAGTGAATTGGTTGGATCAATCACCACCACGCGTCCAATCAACGGCGCGGACTTGGAACTGAGCAACATTGGTAGCAATGGAATGGCGGCGAACATGATTAACGGCAAAATGATGGCGCCAATCAAAAAACCCTTGGTGAGGGCGGTGTAGCGAAATTCACGCCAGGCAATGGCGCGAATTCTTCGGACTGAGCCACGGTTAGCCATGGTTGACCTGCGCCGTTCTAGATTTTTGGGCGGATTCAATTTCAACCACCGTGCCTCCGACCAATGTTACAAACACATCATCCAATGTGGCGCGTTGCAACTCCACGCGCCGAAGTGGCGTGGCGCGCATGATATTCGCCATGGCAAGTTGTGGATCAACACCCTCGGCCACGCGAATCTCAAAAGCTTTTTGCTCCACGGACCAACGGAAGGATTCAATGTCAAGCACGTGTTGCAAAGAAGCGCTCGCCACATCAATCGCGTTGGCGGGCTCCGCAAGTATGGTGCGCGGATCAAAGCGTCCATAAATGGCGCCCATAGTTTCATCCAACACTTTTTCGCCCTTGTGGATGAGAAGAATTTGATCGCACAAATCTTCCGCTTGCTCCATTTGATGCGTAGAGAACAAAATGGTGGTGCCGCTTTCTTTCAACTGACGCACCACGGAGCTGAGCAGGCGGCGGTTCACGGGATCAAGTCCGGAGAAAGGCTCGTCCAAAATGAGCAGTGGGGGCGCATGCAAAACAGAGGCAATAAACTGCAGTTTTTGTTGCATTCCCTTGGAAAGTTCCTCACAGCGTTTGTGGGAAATGCCGGGCAATTCCACGCGCTCAAGCCATGCGCGAATGCGCGTGTCAGCATCGGCGCGCGAAATGCCTTTCAGTTTGGCAATGAAGCGCAGAAAATCCGCCACGCGCATCTTGCGGTATACGCCGCGCTCCTCGGGCAAATATCCAATGCGATCTTTGGCGTCAAGCGCGGAGCCATCAAGCACGCGAATAGTGCCGGAGTCTGGAAGCAGGATGCTCATGATCATGCGAATGGTGGTGCTTTTGCCTGCGCCGTTTGGACCAAGAAATCCACAGACTTGACCGCGCTGAATTTCAAACGAGACATCGCGCACAGCGTGCAGGGCGCCAAAGCGCTTGTTCACGTTTGCAAGTTGGATGACAATGTTCTTCATGAAAGGGCGATGTGACACTGAGTGAATAAAAAGTTCTGGAAATGGTTTAGATGATGTTTAAAAAAAATTCAAGGTTTGATCGTAGGTGCGTCAATGGAAGATTGAGTTGATGTTTTTTGCATCGGGTCCTTCCCCTTTGCAAGTAGCACAACTTCGGAGGGTGGCGCGAACAGCGCGGCGTCGATGGGGTCGCTTGAGATGGTGGTGAAATCACTGGTGGTCAGCGCTTCACCGCGGCGAATGGATATGCGCCGCGGAATATCCAAGTCGCCCACTTTGGTCCACGCTTCAATGGTCATAACAGTGGGCACGCCGTTGGTGGCGGCTTCTGAGGTCTGTAAAACCCGCAATTTTCCGCTGGATTCTTCAAGCCACGCTTTGGCCTCTAGTTCTTCGCGATCCTTCATGTCAATGCGTCTGCACATCACGCCATCTTTCATTTCCAACGGACCAAGCGCGCGGGTTGGAAATCGTTCAAAGATGGCGACCATCATTCTGTAGGGCAACACACCAACCGACGCGCTCAGCACGCCGCGTCGATCAAGCAAGCGCCAAGAGCCGTCGATTGGACTTCGTAGCCAAGCCACTTCACCATCGGTGCCACTTTCCATGCTTTGACCGCCAGGCAATTTTTGCGTCACGCGAAATTTTTCTGGTCCTGAGCCTTGCACCAGCATTTGTATGTGCGTGATGCCTTGCGGCGAACTGACCACGCCTTCAATTCGCAATGATTGAATTTCTTTTTGTCCGCCAACAACATCGATGGCGCGCCGCACCACCGCTGAAACAGTTGGCTGATCAACTTGGGGTGAGGTTTGGGGTGAGGTGCCTGTAGCGGGTGGATTTATTTCAGTTGCAACTTGCGACGCATGCAGGACACGCGAAACGCACAGCATGGAAGCGGCAAGGATAAAGTGTGTTGGACGCATTGGTGTTCAGCGTTCAAAGATGCGAAAATAAGCGGTTTGAAGCGGTTTGGCGAATGAAATTACGGTGTTCCACTGGAGGACTTCGCCGCGGGTGGCGTGGTGGGCGTTGTGGTGGTTGCAGGAGTTGCCGTGCCAGTCGTTGATCCATTGGCCGCGCCTGGCTTCACGCGAATTTTGCCAGTGGATGTCTTGGCGCCGCTTGCGGGCACGGTTGGCGCGGGGGAAGGTACTGCGCCTACGAGCGCCTTGATTTCTGGTGGCAAATTAAATAATGATGGATCAATTGATTTGTAATCCACCGAATCAACAATAAGAACTTGCTTCATGTTCATGGCTTCAAGATCCGTGCGCGTGGCGATCTTCACTCCATCAAAATCCTTATAGTCGCTCATCATGGTGGTGGATGGCATCTTGCCCATGGGACTTTCCACGGTCAGTATCATGCCGCGGGTCAATCCAGTTTGAATCTCGTAATACAAGGCGCCATCACCAGGGCCGCCAGTCACTGCAATTTCATAGCAGGCAACTCCGCCAAAATTCACGGCGACTTTGGTTTCGGCTTTGCTCCAAATCTTGCTTGGATCAAGGTCTTTATACATGTCGCTGGATTTTTTCAGCTCTTCAAGCATGGATCCTTCAATTAAACTTGGTCCTTGCATTGGATTTATGCTCCAACCCACGGTGCCGTCAAAGCCTTGCGTGATTTTGCCCACGCCAGGAAATTCCATGATGGTAAGAATTTTATTTGGAGCAAGGGTGAGGATTTCCAACTTGCCCGACATGCCAACCCCGGGCATGGACAATGTTCCCTTGGTCACCATGGAAGTGTGTTTGCGAATGGCCGCTTCGCCACCAATTGCGGCGATGCTTTTTGTGAAAATGTCGCTGGCTGTTGGAAGTGGTCCAGCAGGTTGCGGTGATAGCGGCGAGATGATGAAGTTCGGCGTGGGTGCCGCGGGTTGAGTTGCGCTTGGTGTTGCGGGCGTTGCGGGCGTTGCGGGTTCGTCACCTTTACCCATGCTATTTGGCGTTGTTGGCGCTGGCGGTGCTACGGTTGGAGCTGGCGCGTCACTTGGCTTTGAACCAAAGGCGTCGCCTTGCGCGTGCAATGTTGGTGCGAACAAAGTCAAAGACAGAATGAGAATTGCAAATGATTTCATGGGGTTCCTTTGAAGAGCGACAAGTGTACCTGCGCGATCATCTCAAGGAGATCTTGTTTTATGGCTTTTCCACTTCAAATTGCGTTGCGATCCACTTTGCGGCCGCGTTCACATCGGCGTCTTGATTCGGCGTCCAATCCGCGCGGCGTGTTCCAGTGGGCTCGTCGGCAATCACGCCCACGCCTTCAATGATGGAGTCATCGGGCAATGTGAAATTGGCAAAGGCAAACAGCAGTGCGTCGCCTGAAGGGAGCGACTTCATTTGCGCGGGCAACGCCGCGCCAGCACTGGTGCGGCCAAACACGCGCGCGCGACCAAGCTTTTGTAAACCGCCGGCGAAGATTTCGCTGGTGCTGGCGGAAAGTGGATCAACCACAATGGCCACAGGACCTTCAAACGGTTGCACGCGTGCGCCTTGCGAAGTACTGCGCCGTGGATTCACCTTGAACTCAAGCGTGGCGTCGCGCGTGCGCATGGTGCCCAAACTTTTTGGCTCATCTAAGACATGGCCGGCAACACCCATGGCCATGCCACCCGCGCCGCCAGGGTTTCCGCGCAAGTCAATAATAATTCCATCAGCGTTGAGGTGGCGTTGAAATGCCTCGTCCACTTGTTGCGCGATCGCGGGCATCCAAATATTGAATGCAATCACCGCAATATAAAAGTCATCGGGTAGACCCAGCGCGCGCAATTGGTCCTGGCTTAATACTCGGTCGTTGCAACGCACTTGAAATGGCGGCAAAAGCCCTAGTTTTGTACTAATTCCTTCACTGAGCGCGCGCGTGAGTGGTTTGGAAATGGTGTCGCCCAGCGCGCCTTCAAAGACCCACGTTTCTTGGCTGTCTATGTCGCCCGCATCCGCGCTTTGCAAAATAAGTTCTTGAACATACTTGGCGGCCATGGTGTCGGAGTCAGTGTTCGCCGCGATCATGTCCACGCCATCCACCGACTTCACCACCCAACCCAATTGCACGCTGGCTTTGTCGGCGGGGGAGTTGGCGCGAACTCCGGTGACGGTTGGAACTTCTTCAATGAACCGAAGCGTAAGACCGAACGTCGCTTCGGCCTCGGCGGAGCGATTTGATTTGGTCGTATTTTTTGGGGGCGAAGTGTTCTGCACATTGATGTCCATGGGTGTCTGGGTGGAAACAGATTCCAAACTTTCGGTTTCTTTGGAACGCTCAATTTCTTTTTCACGCGCCGTGTCGCCAAATTTTTCTAGCGCGGTGGCCGTTGTCACACTGCTGTGTGACTCGCGTAAAGAATTTTTATCCGCTTGCTTGGGCGCTTCGTCTTTGGCCAACGCGGACACGCTTTCGGCGGGAATAATTCCAAAGTGACTGCGATTCAGTCGTGACAACATGTCTTGAAGAATCGCGCGCAGTTCCTCGCGGCTGGTTGCGATTTGCGCCTTGGGTCGCAACTCCACTTTCACCGCCACCCAATCCACGCCGCCATGATTCAGCTCCACATCGGATTGCTCAACCGTGTTCCACGTCTCATCAAATGTGGCCAGCGCCACTTCTTGGCTGATGGGGGTCTTCAGTTGGTCAGGCTGAGTATTTAGCGTTGCGGATGGCGAATTCGAGCCATCGCAACCCGCCACAACGCTTAAGCAGAGAACGCGTACAAGTGGAAAAAGTAGGCTTGCTTTCATTGGTTTGACTGTTGTACACGCTTGGGCAGTCACTTGGTCTATCCGTTTATCCGGATACACGGTTGAATACCCGTCAAAGTCCATATATAGTTGCCGCATGGCCAGTCGCTTTCTAGACACATTGCACAAACACGTACTTCTTTTTGATGGCGCCATGGGCACCAGTATTCACAGTTGCGCCGATTGCACCACGCAAGATTATTTAGGCCGCGACAATTGCACTGACATTCTTGTGAAGTCGCGCCCCGACATGATTCAGCGCATTCACGAAACTTTTCTTTTGGCCGGCGCCGATGTTGTGGAGACCGACACATTTGGATCCAACAAACTTGTGGGCGCGGATTTTGATCCAGAGATGGTGGCGTGGACGCGCGAGTTGAACAAACTTGGCGCGCAGATTGCGCGCGCCGCGTGCGACAAGCACAGCACCAAGAATCAGCCGCGCTTTGTGGCGGGCTCCATGGGGCCGGGTACAAAGTTGATCACGCTGGGCAACACCGATTGGGAATCCATGCTTGATTCCTACTGCGAGCAGGCGCTTGGATTGATCGACGGCGGCGTGGATTGTTTCATGATTGAAACATGCCAAGATTTGTTGCAAGTGAAGTGCGCCATCAACGCGTGCATTGACGCGCTGGCGCAATCGGGCCGCACCGTGAATGACATTCCAATTTTGGTGAGCGTGACCATGGAAACCACCGGCACCATGTTGCTAGGCAGTGACATGGCCGCGGTGGTGAACGCACTGAAGCCATTTCCAATCGCCAGTTTGGGTTTGAACTGCGCCACTGGACCAGTGGAAATGGCCGAACATATCGCGTATTTAGCCAAACATTGGGATCGCGCTGTCAGCGTGATTCCAAACGCGGGCCTGCCTATTTTGCTAGATGGTCGCACGGAATATCCACTGGGCGCCGACGCATTTGCCAGCGCCATGCGCCGCTTCATTGAACAATACAACATTGACATTGTGGGTGGTTGCTGTGGCACAACTCCGCAACACATTCAAGAAGTGCGCAATGTTCTTGGCGAGTCGCGCGCGCGCACTCCGCGCATCACCACGGCGCAGGCTCCCGCATGTAGCAGTTTGTACAGCATGACGGAGTTCAAGCAGGACAACTCATTTTTAATTGTTGCCGAACGCACCAACGCCAATGGCAGTCGCAAGTTCAAGCGCTTGCTTGATGAGGAGCAATGGGACCAACTTGTGGGCATGGCGCGCGAAGAAATGAAAGACGGAAGTCACTTGCTTGATGTGTGCGTGGACTTTGTGGGCCGCAACGGCGTGACCGACATGGCCGAATTTGTTTCACGCGTGGTGCGCCAAGTGAACGCGCCACTGATGCTTGACAGCACGGAGTCGCCCGTACTTGAAGCCGGTCTGAAAAGATCCGCGGGCCGTTGCATTGTGAACTCAATTAATTTGGAAGATGGCGAAGGCCGCATGGACACGGTGTGTCCGTTGCTGAAGCGCTACGGCGCCGCGTGCGTGGCGCTGACCATTGATGAAGACCCGCAAGCAGGAATGGCCAAAACAGCGCAGAGAAAGCTTGAAATTGCAACGCGCATTCACGACTTGTTCACGCGCAAGTGGGGACTGGATGAGAATGATCTCATCTTTGATCCGCTGACATTCACCATCGCCACAGGCAATGAGGACGACCGCGCGCTTGGCTATCAAACGCTTGATGGGATTGAATTGATCGCCAAACAATTTCCAAACTGCGGAATTATTCTTGGCCTGTCAAACATTTCATTTGGCTTGAAACCTTCCGCGCGCACCGTACTCAACACCGTGTTCT
>CALFOZ010000230.1 GCA_937919205.1 uncultured Planctomycetia bacterium | reverse complement strand
ACACTGTTTGAGCGACAGGCGATTTCTCAAAACCGTATTCGCCCAGTGGCATGATTGCTGGAATGAACGTCAGTGGGTCTTCGGTTTTTGCATCCGCGACTTTTACATCTAGAGCTTTTGCATCCGCGACTTTTGCATCTACGACTTTCGCATCTGGAGTATTTGCATCTGGAGCTTTTGCATCTGGAGCAATTGCATCTGCGACTTTTGCATCTACGACTTTCGCATCTGGAACTTTCGCATCTACGACTTTTGTATCCGCGACTTTCGCGTCGGCTGGCGGAGTTACTTCACGCTTGGTCAACACAAATGCAATTGATTTTCCATCACGGGTTTGGGCTACGCCCTCAACACGATCACCCATGCGCACCGCGGTGCAACGCAGTAAGCCTTCGCTGGCAAGCGCCTCGCCCGGCAACGTGAAGCCCACGCGATCAAGATCAAAATCAACGTTTCCCGCGGCATATTTCTTGGGTTCAAACGGTTTTGCGGCAACAACTGGAGCGGCAACAACTGGAGCGGCAACAACTGGAGCGGCATCAACTGGTGCGGCAACAACTGGAACTGTCGCAACTTCCACAGGCTTAACTGCGTCAGGCGCAGTTGCTTTCATTGGTTCGGCAACTTTGGAACTCTCCGCAACCGCCGGCGCAGTCACCGGCGCAACTACTGGAGCGGTGACTGGCGCAACAACAGGCGCCCCCGCAACAACTGGCGCCCCCGCAACAACTGGCGCAACAACCGGCGCCGCCGCAATCACCGGAGCAATTGTTTCAAAATTAATGGCCTTGGTCTCTGGATCAAATGTTCCCGCCAATTCAATCACATCGCTCTTCAATGTGCACGTGCCTTTAAAACCAAAAATCACAGGCTCGTACACGTTCACTCGATCGCCCGCCACGATGGTCGCCATCACGTGGGTCTTTTCGCCAAACAGCGGTCCATCAAGCAACACCATGTTGGCCATGCGACCAACCTCAATCGTTCCCGTAACCAAACTCAAACCAAGTTGTTTCGCGGGACGAGTGGTTAGGCATGAAAGCAATTCATCCTCGGACAAACCGCTCAGCATGGCGCGCCGCGCTCGCGCCGGAAAATCCGCGCGACTTTTCAACTTCACGGTGCTCACGCTCACGTCCACGCCAGCATCAATAAGTTGCTTCACGTTGCGCGGGGCCAACGCCCATGTTTCCAAATCACGCAAGGAAACTGATTCATCTTTTCTTGGATCACTCACGTCGGGAGTTTTTGGAAACTCAAATGTTTCAACGATTGGCAAGTGTGTCGCGGCGATTTCATTCAGCCTGCGGAATTCATTTCCCGATCCAATCACGCGCGCCTTCAACCCAAATTCCTGGGCCAAGCCAGCCGCGCGCAAAACATCTTGCTCATTGTTGCAATCAAAAATCACCGTATTTTTGCCTTGAATTGATGATTCAAGCGCCGCCAACGCCGCCGACGCCTTGGGCGGATCATTGCCCTGCGGATGTGCTTTCCACACGGCGTTGGATTGTGAAAGCCACTTCGCATCCAACAGTCCTTGGCGAATCAACGCCATCGTTCCCATCAACGCGGATGGATAGCGACTGTCATCTGGACCATCGTCGCCCACATGCGCGAAAGAAATATTTTGTCCTGCGTTGGCGACCAGTTGCTCCACTTTCTCATCATCCTTGGCTAGCAACACCACGGCGCTTTCGCCGCGAAAAATTCCGGAGTTTGGGTGCACCGCGGCCACTGTGAAGCCCAGGTCGCGCAATTCTTTACGAACACCCGGAGCCAAGGTTGCCATGTTGCTCACGCGTACTTGCGGGGTCACCTTGTCATTCCAATAGTGGGTGGCGTCATCGTGCGCGGCGCGGGCCGCGGCCGCGCTGTCAATCATCAAGCCAGCGTCGATCAGTCCGGGATACAGCGTCAGTCCCTTAGCGTCGATCACATGTGTTCCAACTGGCGCAACCACCGCGCCACTTTTTCCAACCGCGGTGATCCATCCATCCTCAACCAAGACCGCGCCATCTTCAATGCGTTCTCCAGGCTTCACAACAACCGTGGCGTGCTCGATCAAGTCGCGGCGAACCTGAGCCGGGCGCATGGCCACTGGCGGCGGATTTTGCGCGTAAATCGTGGCAACGCAACTGAGCGACAGAAATCCAAACGCAATTAAGACTCGGTTCATGGAGACTCCTTTGAGGTCCATGATGGTAGAGGGGGCAACCCAATTTTGAGCTAGGCAAGTTGCCGAAAATTTTGATGGGTAAAGTTCGCCACGTCCTCAAACAAAAATACAAATCCGTGAATTTGCAAGCCTAGAACTAAATGTGGATGTGCCCGAAAGACGCTTTAGCTTGGTTCAATTTCATCAAGCAAACGCAATAAGGCCGCGCGAAGCCGATCGGGAGTTTCGTATGTTCCCTGGGCAATTTCACTGCGTGCGGCGTCAATTTTAGATTGACGGATATCCGGAGACTGGCGGAGTTTTTCAAGGTGGCGCGCGTGCTCAGAAATTTCAACGCGATCTTGAATTTCGGTTTGCTTTGGCGTGGTGGACGTTGTCGCAGGGGCGTCAACTTGCGTCCGCTGAATTGAAGCGGGGACGGAACTGCCTTGAAGACTATTGATCGGTGATATATCAGGCATAAAAAACTCCTTGTTATCTTCGGCCCAATCCTTTGGGTCGATTCAAACAGGTGTAACAAACGCATCCTGCGTCTTAAATAAGGTCGCGGCACTCCGCTTCCGTGAAGGTAAGATCGACTAGTTCGCTATCCAATCTTGAGCAAATTTTCATGCAAAATAAAATCTTTAACTTCGCACAGAATAAGCCCTTGAGACGCTGTTTCAAAGCCAATCTACACGCCAAATTGACAGGTCTTTTGTGCGCCGCCGCGTTTTGGAGTTACTGCGCTGGTGCCTTGGCGCAAACATCGCCGCCACCGCAATCGCCTGGCGGTACTTCTGGAGGTACTTCTGGCGGTACTTCTGGAAATTCTTCCAGTGCGGTTCAAGGCAAAGTCGCCAAGCCTGATCCAAATAATGAATTAATGAATGAGGGCGACGAGGTGGATGGCAATGCCACTGGCACGGCCAGCGGAAAAAAGAAAAATGCCGCCCCCAAAAGTGGCGCCACCTCCGCGTCTGCCACCAATCCAAAGGCCGAAGAAAAAAACACCGCGCCAACGGGCGATCAAAAGCCCGAGTGGTCGGTGTGGTTGGCGTCATTTACCGAGCAAGGACACGCCGCCGCGGCGACCGCCATGCGTGAAGCCATTGTCGCGCGTTATCCCATGCTGTTGGCTTCGCGCGTGTGCGCTGTTGAGAACGGTAGCGTGATTGTGTTTGGAAGTTTTATTGGCCTTGATGACCCCAACGCCAAGCCCGCGATCAAGATGGTGAAGGACATAGAGGAGAACGGCGTGCGTCCATTCGCGCGCTCGTATTTAATTCGGTTGCAGACCACATCCAACAACAAGCAAGGTCCCTATGACTTGTCCAAAGTGCGCGTGCGATTTCCAAACGTGGTTCCGCTGTTCACGGTGAAGGTTGCAACATGGAGCGATTTTAAAAGCGATGAAATTCCGTTCGCGGAAATTCAGGCCAAGGCCGAGGCGTATTGCGCCAAGCTTCGCTTGCAAGGCTTTGAGGCCTACGTGAAGAACGACGCGGATGATCGCTCCAGCATGGTCACGATCGGCGTGTTTGATTCCACCGCGTATGACGCGCGCACAACATTGTTTCACCCCGATGTCGAAAAAATTCTAAAAAAGTTTCCCGTGCTCCTTGTCAATGGCGAGCCGCTTTTAGAGCCGCCGCCGCGCGGGTTGCAAAATGCAAAACCCACGGCAAAATCCTGTATTTTAATAGAAATTCCTCGATGAGCCACGCCACGCAAAGCCCGTTGCTTGGACAGCCCAAGGCCATCAGCGCGTTGACCAATGCGTTCGCCAGCGAGCGCTTGCATCACGCGTGGATTTTGCACGGCTCCATGGGCGTGGGCAAATTACTCGCCGCAAAATTGTTCGCGGGCTTGGTGCTTGATCCCGCAACAACGCCAGCCGACATTGCCGCCTTCGCTCCGCCGCTTAGCACGCAGGACGCCGCGTTGATTAACGCGGGTTCGCATCCAGACTTTATTGTGATCCGCAAGGAGTTGGCGGCGGTAAGCCAGAGCCGTGAACTGCGCGACAAAAAGCAAATGAATATTCCCGTGGACTTGTTGCGTGAAACTTTGATTGGTGGCGTGGATGGCGAGGGGCGCATGTTGGATTCCGCCGTGCATCGCACGCCGGCGCGCGGTCGCGCCAAAGTGTTCGTGATTGACGAGGCTGAATTGCTGGAGAGCGAAGCGCAAAATGCGCTCTTGAAAACATTGGAGGAGCCGCCGCTGGGAACGTATCTCTTTCTAATCACTTCGCGCGAGCACCGATTATTGCCAACCATTCGCAGTCGCTGTCATCGTGTGGCGTTTGGTCCGCTTTCGGATAACGCCATGCAACAGTGGGCCACCCAACATGATTGGCAAGTTTCCAATGCGGAGCGCGCATGGTTGCTTCAGTTCGCAGAGGGAAGTCCAGGCCTTGCGTTGGTGGGTTCCAAGTTTGGTTTGCATCAATGGTGGCAATCGTTGCAACCACAATTCAAGCAATTGGATCAAGGCCATTTTCCCCCATCTTTAGCCGAGGAAATGACCAAATATGCGGAGCAATACGCCGAGCAGTTGGTCAAAGAAAATGAAAGCGCCAGCAAGGACGCCGCCAATCGACAGGGCGTGGCCATGTTGGTGCGCATCGCAGGATTGCATCTT
Organism: uncultured Planctomycetia bacterium; assembly: GCA_937919205.1. Taxonomy (GTDB): domain Bacteria; phylum Planctomycetota; class Phycisphaerae; order Phycisphaerales; family SM1A02; genus SYAC01. The sequence continues at coordinate 10,704 of CALFOZ010000230.1, read as the reverse complement.
CGCCAACGATTAATGAACGCCGCCGCCGCCAATGATCGCGATGCTCTTGACGCCATTCAACGCGCCATGCGCACGGTGGACACATTCGAGGAGGCCGTGCGCGCCAACGTGAATTTAAAACTGGTCATGTCATCGCTTGTGGCGGCGTGGAGCAACGCGTGCGCGCCAGTTTCACAGCGGTGAAAAATCCATGAGCACCACGCAAGAAATTGAACGCGTTTGGATTTTGCGCGCCATGCCAAAGATTCCAACGGGCGCCGTGATCTGGAAAATTCAGCAGGGGTATCTGCCTGAGCATTCCGTCAACGACCAATCCTTCCGCGAGGGCCGCATTCGAAGCGTTGAACTTGCCAATGGTCACACGGAATATTTTCACACCATCAAGCAAGGCCAAGGAGTGGTGCGCCAAGAAACCGAGCACGCACTGGACCCGGCGACCTTTGAAAAACTTTGGCCGCAGACGCTGAATAAGCGCATTCGCAAAGTGCGCCACCGCGTGAGCGAGGCGGGTTTGACTTGGGAAGTGGATCAATTTCTTGATCTGCCTTTGGTGATGGTGGAAGTTGAACTTCCAAGCGAGCATGCGGCGTGCGCGTTTCCACAATGGCTCGCCGCGGAAATTGATCGTGAAGTTTCAAGCGATCCTCGATATAGAAATCACGCTTTGGCCGTGCGTGGCTTGCCGAAATAATCCCCAAATTATCCCTGAATAATCGCTCGAATCCTTGCTAAGATCACCGCCCTCGGAGTTCAACATATGGCCACACCAATCCACTGCACCGTCGTCACCCCAAACGCAATCAGCCTTGAAGAAAAGGCCACCTATGTTTCATTTGAAGCTTGGGACGGACAGGTTGGCGTGATGCCGGGAACAAGTCCGTTTCTTACGCGCCTAGGAACTGGCGTGCTCACTGTGACAAGCGAGACAGGATCAATCAAGCAGATTTTAACCGACGGCGGTTTCGCGCAAATGCAAGGCGACAATTTAACTCTGCTCGCCGACAACACTGTGGATATTTCCAGCATCGACGCCAAGCAGGCGGAGGCGCTTTTGTTGCAAGCCAATCAAAAAGCGGTTGAGCCCGGCGCCACCACGCCGGCCGCCCGCGAATCAATCGAGCGCGTCCAACGCGTGGCTCAAGCCAAAGTCAATGCCGCTAGTCGACGAGTGGGTCAGCGCGCGTAATTTATTTCCGCGAACAAGTTAGCCGCCGCACGGACATAGAAATTCGCGGCACAAAGGTATGCATGGAACAGCAAGAAGCCACGGAACAATCAGAACTGCCAGACCAAGCCCCGGCGTTTATGAAAGCGCCCGATGAAACTCCTTGCGCCGATCAGTCGATCGAGTCGCGCGTGGAAGCCGTTTTGCTTTCCGTAAGCAGGCCCGTGAGTGAAACTAAATTGGTGGAATTTCTTGGCCTAGGCGCGATGAACACCAAGGACAAAATGCCCATCACCATGGTGAAGCAAGCGATCGATCACCTGAATGCGGAATACGCGCAATCAGGCCGGGCGTTTCGCATTGAACGATTGGCCGGCGGTTGGCAACTACTCACGTTAAGCAAATTCGCGCCGTTGATGACGCGCGTGCATGGAGCAAAGTCGCAGGGGCGTCTCACGCCGGCTTCACTAGACACTCTTGCCATCATCGCATACCGCCAACCCACATTGCGCTCCGAACTGGAAGCCGTGCGCGGAGTGGCGTGCGGGGACGTGTTGCGTGGCTTGATGGAGCGACGCTTGGTGCGCATCACTGGCCGCGCCGAGGAACTTGGTCGCCCCATGTTGTATGGCACCACCAACGAGTTTTTGCGGGTCTTTGGCATTTCACGCATTGAAGATTTGCCGCAAGCGCGCGAGCTTCGCAATCCCGCGGGTTGATCGGGCTTTCTTGCACCTTTGAATACAGCGTGATTCATAGACCAACATCAACGATGTGTGATGGCTTACGGTCACGCATGAAAAAACCCATGGCGTAAAAACGAAACGAGTCCCTTTGAAAGGACTCGTAACGCAAACGGGGGAGTGACCTGAGCGGGGTTGCCGGAAATGTCTCACGGCGCGCCCGCAATAATTATGAACGCCTTACATGCAACGACGACGTCTAAGAAGATTGACACCCGAAAGTCCAACCAACGCAAGCGCGCTCGGAGCTGGAACTAAATTGCCGCCCCAAATACCTGTGAATGACGCTGTGGAACCACCAGAGAGATCAAACTGAAATTGGTAGCCAAGACTTGTTCCTAAGCCGCCAACAACCGTGTACGGTGTGATTTGAACTAATGGAATTGGCGTGGAGGTTGCCCCAGGAGTGGAGAAAGTAAAGTTGCGCAATAATTCTGAATTGGCTCCCGGCGAAGTGCCGCCACGCAACCCTTGCCAAAGAGGATTTGTTCCATAGGAAGAAAGAGTTGAAGCGGCGCCAGTATTACTGGTTAACGTTCCTCCAAGATTTCCAAAGAATTCCCAGGACGGGGTTCCACCGCCACCACTTGGGAGTGTGTTTGGAATTTCCAATGTGATATTAAATCGCTTGGTGGTTGGGCTGAGATTGCCAATTGTGAAGCCATTGGTCACAAATGATGTTGAAGAGGACTTTGATACCAAATCCCAACCCACAATCCAAGAGGCGTTAAAACCATCGCCAACAGATCCAGCGTAGCTGTAGTCGTTGAACGGGGTGAGCGTGCCTTCTTGAAGCATGGTCGATTTGTTTCCATCCACGTCGAACTTAATCGACATAATTGGACCAGCCAATGCGGACCCGGTGATCGCGGCCGCGGCGATAGAAATCATTGTGAACTGAAACATCTTTTTTCCCTCTCCTAGATTTTTTATCTTCAACACTTTGTTGAAGATGGTTATTGAAACAAACGTAACGAACATCAACTTCAAGCCAACTATGCAATTCAAATTATTTATTGTCAAAGTAAGGTTTAGAATTTCCGATTTATTTATAGATTTACCCTGCGTCGCCCGCGCACAGCGAAGCCACCCGCGATACCGACCAAACCAATTGCGCCGGGAGCGGGCACGGCAGAAACAACAACAAAGGTTCCAGATACCACGGCCTGGTCGCCCGCCGAAAGAATGAATATGAATTTCTCGTCAATTACATCATTTATAGTTGCTGAAACGCCATAACTTGTCTTATTGAAAGAATCTGTGTAAGAATTTTGGCCAAATGCCGAAGCCGACAAAGTAAATGCAGAGCCCATCTCGGCAACTTTTACGCCCTTTACAAACGATGTGTAGAGAGCTGTGGATCCAACACTTTTTACATATGCGCCGCCTCCACGTATATCTGTGACAACTATCGCAAGTGTTCCACTTCCAGCGGTATTGCCCAATGGGGATGTAAGCGATAAGACAGTGCTGATGTCATAAACCTTGTCAGCCAATGTGTTGTTTGTGAACACTGATGAAAACGACACCATTGCCGCGCTTGCCCCCGACGCGACCATGGCGGCCGCTATCAATGGGACAGCAATTCCTTTTCCCAAACCCTTTTGTAAAGTCATAACTTTTCCTTCCTCAGATCTAAATTTTTACAAACCTGCGTCGCTGCGAACAGCGACAATCCCTCAACCTGCTGTTGGCTAGCTTGCGCTAGACAAACATCTCTTCAATGATTCTTACGAACCGGCAACTTAAAGTGTTGCGGCTAATAAAATATTCCTTACACAATTTCAGCCGTAAGCCAATGTGCAACGCATTGACCCATCAGCAAACCATCTAGAAGCCCATTTCATGTCAAAGGAATATTGGTATTCAGTTTTTAATGTGCCAGAGAAACTAAGCATAAATGCGGAGTATGTATAGTTATAGGACTTTAACTAATACGATTCAGCCAATGCAAGTCTCCATGAAATTGAAAGAACACCGCAAATGGCAATGTGGACATCATCCTAAACCACTTTAAAATCATTGAAAAACCCCTGTACATTGAATGTTTTTGCAACGTCTCACAAGTTGATACTCACACCGTATTTTAAAGTGCTTCACTTGACTACTTTGGCGTAGAGCTTCGGCTTTGGATTCCTTCGGGATTGCCGCCGCCAACTGAGTAACTTGAAGGGCAGACTTTTACGAGATAAAGGATTGTGCGGGAACTGCGGGAACTGCGGGAATCTCTTGGATTGGGCTTGATTCCAGAGCGCGGGCGCGCCAATCCGCAATGACTTGGCGCATCTCTGCGGTGGTGTTGGCGGTGCGAATGCCTTCTTTAAGAGGCTTGACGTGACCCATATTTTTGCCGTACCAACTAATGCGTTTGCGCATGCACTCCACGGCGCTTGTGCCTGGGCTGTACTGCTCAAGCAGTTGAATGTGGCGATCAATCACTTGGCACTTTTGATCGGGCGTGGGTTCGGGCAGTAATTCGCCCGTGGCGATCAAGTGGCTGGCGCGTTTGAACAGCCATGGCGTGCGCAGTGAACCGCGGCCAACCATCACGCCTTTACAACCCGTTTGCCGCATGATTTGCACCGCATGTTCTGGTTCAGTCACATCGCCGTTGCCAATAATGGGAATGTTTTTTACGGCGGCAACAACTTCGCCAATGCGATTCCAATCGGCGTGACCACTGAACATTTGACATGTGTAGCGGCCATGCACGGTGACGGCGGCAATGCCGACATCTTCAAGTTGGCGCGCAAGGTCGGGCGCCACAAAGCGATCGGGGTCCCAACCCAGGCGAACTTTTGCGGTGACAGGCACACGGCCGTTGGTGTGCTTGGCGACCGCGTCGACAATGCGCTTGGCCAATTGCACCGTGTCGCACACGTGGCACAACAGTAGCGAACCGCCGTGTTTTTTTGCCACTTTGTCAACGGGGCAACCCATGTTGATGTCGATCAACTTGGCGCCGTGATCAACCGCCCAGATCGCGGCCTCTGGAAGTGGATCGGTCCAATTGCCGTACAACTGCATTCCGCAGGGTTGATCAAACTCATTGGTTTGCGCAAGTTCAAGCGAGCGGCGCGCGCCGCGCAACAACGCGTGACTATTTAATAGATCGGTGCTTGCCAAACCAACGCCGCCTTGCTCGCGGCAAAGAATGCGAAACGCAAGATCGCAGTGGCCGGCCATGGGCGCAAGCAACATGGGAGTTTGAAGTGTGAGCGCGCCAATTTGAAGCATGTAGGCAGTCTATTGCGTGGAGTGCGTCAGGAGAAATGCGGTGCAGAAAGGCGGGCCACAGTTGCTCGGACAACCCAGCCAAGGTGAATATGGCTCGCGTATCCCGCGATTTGATGAAAGTGCCACTATTTTGCGAAGCGGCATTTACAAGCGCGAGGTCCCTGAGCGCCAAAGGGCTTTGAATTTAGGAATGCAGGCTGAAATGAAATAGTGCAACTAACTCTTTGCAATACTGCTCTAAATAATAATTTGGAATTCAATTTGGATTTCCCGTTTCGTGGGTCGTAGCCGACGACCCAGTACAGCGTGCATGCGCTCATTCACCATGGCGGTGGAATGCGCCAACACCACCAACATGGCGGCCACAAATCGTAGGGCTTGAATGCCGGTGTATGTGTTTTTAGTTTCTTGGTTTGGTGTCATCGGTTTGCGCTTCTTCCAAACGGTACAGGCCAATGAGAAATGTGCCGGCCTTGAATGGCTCAACAATAAATTTTCCGCGGATGGTGCCGTAACTAATGGTGTGCGCCGCGCCAAGTTTCATGGGCGCGGAAAGTTGCGCCTCGATGCAATCAAATGGAGTTGGCGGCAAGCCAATACAACAACCGTCCCAGCGATTAAGAAGCACAAGAAGTTCTTTGGTTTCTTGGCCCCACAACGGCGGCGCCAGATAGCCGCTGATTTGTACATACGTACCGTTGAGCATTTCCAGGCGCTTGGGCGGCGTGGTGCGCGGGCCGTTCAAGTCCATGGTTTCGTAGGCGCTTTTAAGAAGTTCCCAAGTGACGCGATATGGATCAAGCTCGGTGCCAGAGCCAAGAATGGTGTAGCGGCCGTCAACTTCAATTTGGTTGTTGCTACCACGCGTAATAGTGGCGGGGGTGGCGGTGGCCGCAAGTGCTGAGGCAGGGACAACAGTGGGTGGACGAAGCGCGGGCGTGTTGGTTGAAGTTGTGAGTTGTTGTGTGGTGGTTGCAGTGGGCGTAACGATGGATGCAATACGCTGGGGCGTTGGCGTGATGGTTGGCGCGGTGTCATTCAGTGAAACTTCCGCGGTGAAATTTTTGTCGCCGCGTGGCCACAACAGCGCTACGCCTGCGGCAACTATGGCAAGCGTAAGAATGGATGAGACAATTTTCATGCGGAGGGCGATTTATGGTTGGTCGTTAAAGAGATGTCGCAGAATGATGTCGGATATATCTTGGCAGGAAACAAAATCTGTATCGGGCAACAGCGAATTTTCCGCCAGCACCACGGGCTCGAAGCCTGGCGCAAGTTGCGTGCGGCCATGCGTGCCTTTGACCAGTGACGCGTCAAGCGGCGTGAGTTGCAAAGTGGAGCGAAAGCCCAAGGCGCGCGCAATTTTGAATTTGGCAACGCGCAAAGCGGGTAGCGCGATGGCGGGATCAATAAGTAATTCGCACGGGTCGTAGCCGGGCTTTTTGTGAATGTCCACACTGCGCGCGAAGTCCGGCGCGCGCGCATCGTCAAGCCACCACGGATAGGCGAACCATGCGCCAGGCTTGGCGGTGACAACCAAGTCGCCACCGCGGTCATGATCCAGCGTAAGCGTGGCTTGCGCGGCGCGATCAAGCACGCTTTCAACGCCAGGCAACGCGGCCAGAACTTGCGCAACATGTTGAATGCGCGCCGCACGAGTTGGCGAAAGTGATTCGGTATGTTCCATGCGCGTCGCATGCGTTGGCGAAACAAATTTCGCATCACCGCGATCGTGTGGCGGCGTACCTGTGGTATCGCGCACATACACATGCGCAATCTGGTGGTCGCACACGGCGAAAGCCGGCGACGTCATGGGCTCTAGCGCGTCGCGGCCAAGCTCATCGCGCACCGTAAGAAGGCCGGCTTCACGCAACGCGCGATTGAGATACACCGGTTGCGTGGCGGCCTCAATGCCATATTCACTCAGCACAATGGGACGGGCGTTGCGTGCGGCGCATTCATCAAGCAGGCCACCAACAATGCGATCCACTTCGCGAAGCTCCCCCGCAAGTTTGGGCGAGTTGGGGCCTTCGCGCTGTAACACATAGTCAAGGTGCGGAATATAAATCAGCGTGAGGGCTGGATCATGTTCGCGCATCACGTGCATGGCGGCGCGCGCGATCCAATCGCTACTGCGTATGCCGGCGCGTGGACCCCAGAAATCAAACAGCGGAAATGCGCCAAGTTTTTTCTGAAGCGTGTCGCGAAGCGTGTCGGGTTGCGTGGAAATATCTGGAATTTTGCGGCCGTTGTGCGTGTAGATGGGCCGCGGCGTGACAGTGATGTCGCAGGTGGAATTCATGTTGAACCACCAAAATAAATTCGCCGTGGTGCATTTGTTGTTGCGCGCCTTGGCCTTCTCCCACACCTTGTCGCCGCGCACCAACGCGTTTGATTGGCGCCACAAACGCGCCTCGCCTTGCTCGCGATCAAACCAACCATTGGCCACCACGCCGTGATCGCGGGGCGAAAGACCGGTGAGCATGCTTGATTGCGACGTGCAAGTAACGGCGGGAAAATCTGGACGCAGAGGACGCGCGCCGCCAAGAGAACGCGCCAGCTCACGCAAGCGCGGCGTGTTCACACCAATGTGCCGCGCGGAAAGTCCAACCACATTCAGCACAACGGTGCGCGCGCAGTCAGAGGCGTGATGGGTTGAAGTGGCGGAAGACATAAGTGTAAGAGTACGAAAACACGGCTAAAGGTTTCAACTGCCCGCGATGCGCCGTTGCAAAAGCGTGGTGGCAATAAAGCAACCGATGGCCGCGTACGCCAAGATAGGTTGATTTAAGATGCACAAACTTGCGCCGTCCAACAGCGCAAGCGCGGCGATCCAATGCATCACGCCAATGTGGCTGGCGCGCGCGGAGGTGATGAGAGTGAGCCCACGAAAAATGGTGACGGATGCCAGCGCGATACAGACAACATAGGTGAGCGCCATGAATGGTTCCATGGGATTGAGCGTGCGCGTGGCAATGGCGCCCAATGGAGCGAGCGCGCCGATGCCCATGAAAGCGGTGGCGATTATGACGCGCATGCTTCGGAGTGGACGAACCGCGTGGGTGGTTGTGTGGTTGATTTGAATTTCATTGCGCGCCGCCAGGGAAATTGCAAATGTTGCAAGCCCCAAAGGCAAGGCGAAGAACATCAGAATATTCCACGCCGGCGCGTGCGAGGATGTAAGCGCGATCGCAACCACAACTGGAACAAGAGCGCGGCACACGCCCATGAGAAATGGTCCAACAAATTTCGCCAAATGCAACATGTTGTAGGCCAACACCGCGCTACCAAGCAACATCACCCACGGCAACACATCAAGTGAAATAATTGCGCACAGGATCATTCCCATCAGCAAGAATGTTCCGCCCACAAGCAACGCCGTGTTCGACGAAATTTGGCCCGCGGGAATTGGTCGAGTGGGTCTTTCTTGCGCGTCGACCACTTGATCAAAATAATCGTTGATGGCCATGCCGGCGATATAGATGAACACCACGCCAACGGTGACCGCAATAAGGCGCGCGATATTTGGAAATGAACCGGGCTCCATGCTCGCCGCCACCGAGGCGCCCACAAATGAATTGGTGACAACGGTAGGAGCATTTGAAATGCGTAATAGTTTTATGAACGAGCCAACGCTATTGCGACTTTGAATTGGCGTTGCGATGGATTGCGATGATGGATTGCTCATACTTGACTATGGTCGCCGGTGCTTTGGGATGCAATTGCGCAGGCTTGAGCGTATCGGATTTCCTGCACAATTCCCTCGGTCATTTCGGTGTGTGTGGACACGCGATCCATGTGCGGCAGTTGGGTCCACGCATAGGTTTCCACTTCGATCAGGGGCGTGTTTGGCAAGCGCATGGCGGCTTCAAGCGCGCTGGTGATCGCATTTGATGTTGTCTCAAGACCGTTGATCATGGCGTGATGAATTGGAACGTGCCAATGACAGCGCCAGTGTTGATCGCTTGTGTTGGGGTTGGCATCCACAAGAAAATTTGGAATGTCGTCCCACATGCGACGCCCCGCTCCAAAGCCGCTCACCACTTGATGCAAGTAGCGAGGCTCGTCAAACTGGGCCAGCGCCGCCAAGTCGTGCGCGGAATTTGTTCCCTTGATTGCGCTGGAAAGCTGAATGCGATTGATGGACACACCCGCCTTGATGCAACGTTCAAAAAATTCGTAGGGCGGCTCGCCCATGACTGCGCCGTGGCACACATCAACACAAGCGCCAATGTAGCGGCGCACATCAACCGACGTGCGAGTTTTTGTGGGAAGGCAATGCGAGAAAAAACCAACAAGCTCCTCGCTGGTTTCAATGGCGCAACCAGGCTCGGGCTCGATGTCCAGGGTGATATGCAGGCCGGTGGATTTTTCAATCGCATGCAGACGAGAGGCGATGTGCTCAAGCGCGGTGCATGCAATTCCAACCGAAGCGCCACTTGCGCTTGTGCAAAATTCGGCGCGCCACCCAAGTGGCAGGGTGCTGATGCTGACGTGGTCGGTATCGCTGGCGACAAGCAGAGGCACAAGTTCCGCCACGGCAAGCGTGTAGTGCGCGCGGCGTCCGTCAATCCAGTTGGGTTGATAGACCGCGTGCTTCACGCGCTGTGCGTGGAAATTTCCATACGGAAAAGCGTTGATGGCAACAAATGAAATTCCAAAGTCCTTGGCCTGATCGCGCAGGCGGGTTGCCAAGTTGGGCTGTTCCGAGAGCTCGCGAATTGTTTCGGCCGAGAGCCAGAGTGAAACCGCAAGCGTGCCCTGATGTAGGCCGCGCGCTACGCTGGCCATTGGCCCTGACAGAGATTCACGCAACTGCGCCACGTTTCTGCCGGGGTGCACATTGGCGCAGTAGCCGATGGGTTTCATTTTAAATTTGTGGACACATCAAGCGGAATAATCACGCAATTTGATTCAGCGGGTTTTTTATCCGCGGGCGGTGTTGGTTCGCTCGTTGGAGTGGTGGGTGGACTTGGCGAAGGCGCGCTGGATTTGATTTCGTCGGCAACTTTTGGCGGCGCTTGGGCCAAGGCTTTCAGAAGCGGTTCGTCGATAAATTTGGGGTTGCCCACCCAAATAATTTTTGCGCCCTTTCCCACCAAAAATGCGCATGGAATTGTTTTTTGCTTGGTAGCGATCATCCATTCACGCGACATGGTTGGGTCGATATCAAACGCAACGCGGTAATTCATTTTATCGCCTTGGGTACTTACAAACGCTTGAACTTTTTCCAGCATTTTTTGCTTGATGGCATTGACATCCGGCGGAACGTTTTCATCCGCGGAAGGCATGGAGTTTGGATCCGGTCTTTCAGAGGCCGCCACGCCGATTACCACCAAATCATTTGGGTGATTCATTTGCAATTGTGTGAGATGCGGTATGGATGCAAGGCAAGGCCCGCACCACGTGGCCCAAAATTCAACCACATACACTTTCTGCGGGTCGAATGATTTCACTTCTTCGCCTTTCACCCATGTGTCAACAGACAGTGAAGGCGCGGGCATGTTCGCACTGATCGCGCTTGGAAATGTTTCGACAGTTGGCGGACCGTTCGGGCAG
>CALFOZ010000229.1 GCA_937919205.1 uncultured Planctomycetia bacterium | reverse complement strand
GTCACGTTGGAGTAGGCACTATTTGGAACATTGGTCTGACCGGCGTTGTTCCAACCCCACGCTATAGCACCGCCGCCAGCAAGCGTGCTAGAAGTGAGCGCGCATACAGTTGCAGACATCACGGTTGCGCAGAAGGTGGTGAATTTCATATTGAGAGCCTCGGGGTACAAAATGTCGGACTGTGCGAACATACCCCACGGATCGATAATTACAAATTATATTTCAGAATTAACCTTTCATTGTTGCCGATAACTGCCTGCCCTTGAAGCAATTATGCGAGCAAATTGGGCTTGAGGGCTTGAGGGCTTGAGGACGCTATTTTTTAAGTGCCGAATTCGCGGCCAAGTTCGCGGCCACTTGCCCAAACTGCTTAATGGCGTGCTCAATGTGTGCGGGCGTGACATCAAGGTGCGTGACGGCGCGCAGGCGAGTGGGATCAAGCGGCAGAGTGCGAACGCCGCGTTGCTCCAGGGCCGCGGCAAATTGAGCGGCGGTTGCCAGCGCGGGATCAATGTGAATGAACACCATGTTGGATGGAATTGCGTTTGGTTGCGCATGCGGACGCAAGCCCGCGATGGTGCTTACGCCTTGGGCAAGTTGGCGCGCGTGCGTGTGGTCTTGCGCAAGGCGCGCAATGTTGTTGTCCAGCGCGTAGAGCGCGGCGCCCGCAAGCAAGCCGCTTTGACGCATGCCGCCGCCAAACATTTTTCGCAAGCGACGCGCGCGTTCAATTGTTTTTGTTGGGCCACATAGTGCGCTTCCAGCGGGGCAACCAAGTCCTTTTGAGAAGCACACGCTGATGGTGTCAGCGTGTTGCGTGAAGTCGAGAGGTTGGTAGTTGCCGGCCACGCACGCGTTCCACAAGCGCGCGCCATCCACATGCACGATCAGTCCGTCGGCGCGGGCTTGCGCGCTGACGGATTTGAACGCATCAACGCTCCAAAATGTTCCGCCGCCACGGTTGTGCGTGTTCTCCACCACCAACATGCGCGAGCGCGGAGCGTGAATGGTGTTGGGCCGGCGCGCGCCAGCGACATCAGCGGGCGTAAACATTCCGCCATCGCCATGCAGGGGCTGAATCATGCAACCGGAAAGCGCGGCGGGGGCGCCAGTTTCATAATGAATAATGTGGCTGTCGTGGTGCGCAATAATTTCGTCGCCACTTTCGCACTGCGACTTGATGGCCAGTTGATTGGCCATGGTTCCGCTGGGCGTGAAGACCGCGGCTTCTTTTCCAAGCATGCGCGCAACGCGCTCCTCTAGTTTTTTCACCGTGGGTTCGTCGCCAAGAACGTCGTCACCCAGCGGCGCGACGCGCATGGCGTGCCACATTGCGTCGGTGGGTTGCGTGACGGTGTCGGAGCGAAGGTCGGCGATAAGTTGATGCGCGTTGGAATTCACGCGCACACTTTACGAGAGGAAGTCGATCGCCGCGAGGAGCCAGGCAATTTTAAATGGAAGCACTGTGAGGGGCTTGGAAATATTTACAACATGCTTGATATTTGAAATCTTGAGTACAGTTTGTCGCATGGGATTTGCGCGTGGGAGTGATGCCAAATTGAAGAAGTGATTTTCGACTGTGCTTCGACTGTGCTTCGACTTGGTCTAGGGCACCTTCGCCATTTCGCCATCAATGATGGGCGTAAGCGTGATGCCGCCCGCGTTCTCAACTTGTAATTCGTAGGTTTGGCCAGTGGAGACGGGCTTGTACACGGCCTCGCCTTGCGCCACGCGCACGTGTTCGCGCACGGCGGAGTCGGGTTGCGTGGCGAGTATCCAAAAATGTTTCCAAATGGCTTGCTCAAATTTTTGCGCGTCGCCCGCGGCGTAGCCATCGGGAATACCGCCGGGCGTGTCAATGGGAAATCCATCTTTGGGATTCATGCAGTCTGAATACATGCGGCGCAGAAGAACCAGCGTGCGACCGCGCAAAAGGTCGCCGCCAACAACATCGTCTTGCGGAAAGCGCACGGTCCATGCGTCCACAAAAAGTGTGGCGCCTGGAATGGTGTAGGTGCGCTTGCCAATTTCGCGGCCTTGCTCGTTGAGCTCGATGAAGTTTACAGATGTTGAAATGGAACTTGGATCCAGTTTGGAAATCTCGCTGGCGGCGAGCGGTTTTTTTTCTGGATCGGTGGTGAGAAATTGTGATTGGATATGGATGCGCGCGAGACGGCGATTTTTTCCAAGGCGCTCCGCCATAATCAGGCGAAGTTCTTTTTGTTTTTCAATCTCAACTTCTAGACGTGCAACCTCGCGTTGCAATTGAATGGTGCGCATGATGGACAGAGCCAGCCATCCGCCGCCCACAAGAAGGGCAAGCGCCACGCTGAGGGAAAGGATGCGAATGATACTGCGCATGAGTGGCAACATCGGCAAAATTGCGGTTTGAGCCGTAAAAGTTGTTGAAATTGCGAGCATGACGCGCGCGTGGGCGTGCGCACAGAGGAACGCGGCGTGCGTGTGGGACTCACATGCGGGTGGGTTGAAAGCGCTACGCTTTGGCGCAGTGGCCAAAGACTTTAAGAATGAATACATGCAAGTGAGCCAAGCGGTGCATGCCGCTTTGTTGGCCGACCCTGTGGCGGGCGCGTGGGCGGACAGCATGAAGGGACAGGCTGGCGTTTTGGTTTCCGCCGGACCAAGTTTGTCCAAGAACGCGCATGTGTTGTCGGACAAGGGTTTGTCCGATCGCTTTGTCACGGTGGCCACGGCCGCCGCCGCGGGATCATTGCGCGCGATGGAATTGCGGCCGCAACTTGTGGCGACAACGTCCCAATTAAGCGCGGCGACGCGGCAGTGGCTGGCTTCGTTCAACGCAAATAGTGTGGGCGCGAATATTGATGTATCGATTGCGGTGGGCGACGCGGCGAACAAAAGTGGCGCCACAAATATGGTGCATGGTGGGGGCAAATACAAATCGGCCGATTTGGGCGCGCGCGCTGATGAAGTTGGCGTGATCGTTGCGTCGCTTGTGGATGTGGCGGATTCGATTGTGGGATATATTTTGTTGCGCTATTTGGGTTGCGATCCCGTGGTGTTGGTTGGGTTTGATTTGGCATTTATCGATGGCGTGGCCCACGCCAAGGGCAATGAACTTGATTTGCAGTGGAGCACGCAAATTTCCACGGTGCGAAGTTGGGATTGGTGGCACACGCAGAGAATATTTGGCAACTCAAAGCAATTACAGCGTGAACAGCAGACGAACGAAAGTGGTGTGGTTGGCGAGGTTGGCGGTCTGAAAGAGAACAGCGAGGATCAAGAGCGCAGTGTGGTGACCAATCAAGCGTTGCGCCAAGAGAGAGCTTTGCTTGAGGCGGCGTTTGCGCAGGACGTGGTGCTTGGCTTACGCGTGATTGACGCCACCGAGGGCGGCGTGACAAAACGACATGCGTTGGTGGAACCACTGGCGCAATGTTTGGCGACATACGCGTTGAAACGAAATCCAAAAGTGAAATGGAATCAGCGCGCTCAGGGCAAGGTTGTGAAGGCGCAACCAAGCGCGGATGTTGTAGGAAGTTTGCCGTTTTCCAGCGACGCGGGTGCGCAGAATATTGCGTCAACACAAAAGTCGCTGAGCAACATTACCACTGAACAAATCGCGCCGAGGGTTGTGGCGGTGATTGCCATCGATCCACTGCGTGGAGGGACAGGGGTTGAACGCTCGTTGGAACTGGAGTTTGGTGGACGCGCGGTGTTGCGTCGCACTGTTGATCGTTTGT
>CALFOZ010000228.1 GCA_937919205.1 uncultured Planctomycetia bacterium | reverse complement strand
CAGTTGGGCGGTAGTTGGGAGATAGTTGGGCGCACGCTGGACGCGCGCGCTTCAAGTACAAAATGCTTCGTACACCTGCTTGGTTGATGATGCACATGGCATGTCGTGAAAGAATGCGCTCGTACACTTTGAACATGCGCGCTATGCGATGTAGAACTTATTTTTGGTTGCTATTTTTTATTGCCGCATGCGCCGACAACTCCACGGCGCCTATCGATTCAACGGACATGGTTCACATTCCTGGCGGCGAGTTTGTCATGGGCACGGATGATGCGCAGTCGTATGAACCCGAGCGCCCCGCTCACCGCGTGAAAGTGGCCGCATTCATGATGGATGTGACCGAGGTCACCAACCAACAGTTCAAGAGGTTTATTGATGCGACGCATTTTGTAACGCAGGCCGAACAAGTTCCTGATTGGGAGCAACTGAAGTTGCAACTTCCTGCTGGCACGCCCAAACCAGCGCAGGAGAAGTTGGTCGCGGGTTCGTTGGTATTCACGCCGCTCAATGAGCAAGTGAGCGGCGACGACGCAAGCACGTGGTGGAATTGGGTTCCCGGCGCGAATTGGCAACATCCTGAAGGTCCTGCGAGTGATTTGGATGGACGTTGGAATCATCCTGTGGTGCAAGTTTCTTGGAGCGATGCGAGCGCGTATGCGAAGTGGGCCGGTAAGCGATTGCCCACCGAGGCCGAGTGGGAGTTTGCGGCGCGTGGTGGGTTGCAACAAAAGCGTTACGCGTGGGGCGACGACTTTATGCCGGACGGCAAGCGCATGGCCAATATTTGGCAGGGACATTTTCCGGATCGCAACACAAATGAAGATGGGTTTGCGCGCACCGCGCCTGTGAAAAGTTTTCCCGCCAATGGGTATGGCTTGTACGACATGATTGGCAATGCGTGGGAGTGGTGCTCGGATTGGTTTGATGCGCGCGCGTATCAACAAGCGGCTAGTGGCGTGTGTGAAAATCCGGCGGGACCCGCGCGCTCGTTTAATCCTGAACATCCAGAGGCGGCACAGCGCGTGATTCGAGGCGGATCGTTCATGTGCGCGGAAAATTATTGCCGCAACTACCGGCCCAGCGCGCGCCGCGGCACGGATTGGGACACGGGGCTTTCCAATTTGGGATTTCGTTGCGTGAAGTAGGCGGCGGAATTTGAGAACTGAAATATTTTTCCGAGTGTCAATTCACTTTCGCGGCTTTAGCTTGCTCGGCAGTGATTGCCGCGCGAAGTTGCCGCAAAGCGCGTGCGTTCAGTTCCTCACGGTCATAACTGGCATCGCCGCGCGCAATATTCGTTGACACCATGGCGCGCTCCTGCTTGGCCATGTCCGCGTGTTGTGCTTGTGATGGTCCCTGCATCATGGTGGACATGGCCGCGTCATTGCGCTCAACGCTTTCAATGGAACGCGCGATCAATGTGTCAGCGCGCTGGTAATAGTCGTTGACAAGCGCGGTCACGGTTTGCATTTGCGCTGGCGTAAGCGCGGGAAGCGCAATAATTCGCTCAATGGCACCGTCCACTTTTTCTTGCGTGCGGAAAACTTCCGGGTGCGTTTGCTTGCGCACGGCGCGGCGAAAAAGTGCGGCGTTGGCGGCGTCTAATTTTTCCGCAACCGTTTCCACATTCGCCGCTTGCAATTGCTCCACCGCTTTCCACGCCGCGGTTAATGGCTTACGCGCCTTCTCCAACTCCGCCATTTTGGAATCGTCCATGCTCATTGAAATTTGCATATTGTCGTGGCCTGCG
>CALFOZ010000227.1 GCA_937919205.1 uncultured Planctomycetia bacterium | reverse complement strand
AGCCGCGCGAAATTTTTCCAGCAACTCGTTGTAAATGGCTGGAACGGCGGCGCCCGCGTCAGCCACTTGCGTCGATGGCTTGATTGCAATTTCAATGGCCACTTCTTTTAGATTTGCAATTCCAACCGCCGGCGCTGGATCCTTCAACACATGCGCGTTTGCGGCAAGAACGGATTCAACAGCTTCGATGGCGTGCGCAATATTTGTTCCGTACACCACGGAGACGCTCAGTGAAAGTTGGCGCAGCGTGCCGTAATCGTGCATAATTTCTCCGACAATTTTTCGGTTGGGCACAATCACAATCGAGTGATCGGCGTGGCTCAGTTTTGTGGAGAACAACGTGACGGCTTCTACGCGACCTTCCACGCCCTGCATGGAAACATATTCGCCAACGCGAAATGGGCGCGTGAAAATAATTGTCAGACCCGCCACTAAATTTCCAAGCACGCCCTGTATGGCCAGCGCAATGCCGGCGCCGGCAACACCTAGGCCGGCGATGAGTGGCAGAGGTTGCACGCCTAGGTTTTGCAGCGCCATTAACACAAACACAAACAGCACGATAACGCGAATAATGCGCGTTAAAAGCATTTGCAACGTTGTGTCAAATTTCAGCGGACGCACCGCGCGCAAAAAAACATTTCCAATCCAGCGCGCCACAAGAAATCCAACAATCATGATCACGGTAGCGGAGATGACCTTGGGGCCAAACTCCATAAGAAGGTCAATGCCGTTGTTCTTAATGCGCTGCAATGTTTCGATTTGTTCGTTCATAATTTATTTGGTGTTTGAGTTGGGGTTAAAGCGTGCGTGGGAGTTAGTTTCAATGTCTTCATCAATGTTGCGCGGCAACTATAAAGCGATTTCGCAGAGTAAGAAAGTTTGGCAAATCTTATAGGAGCGGCGAACTTCAACAAGTGATAGAAATTATGCCGATACGATATGAGCGTGACCATCAATACAGCGAAATTGCCCGTGACTGTGGTCATTGCGGTGAAAAATGAAGAGCGAAACCTGCCATTGTGCCTGGAACGTCTTTCACGTTTCTCAAAGATTGTTGTGATTGATTCGGGAAGCACGGATCAAACGCAAGCTATTTCTGCAAAGTTTGGCTGCGAATTTATTCCGTTCAAGTGGAACGGGCACTATCCAAAAAAGCGAAATTGGTATTTGCTCAATCACCGCGTGGACACGCCTTGGGTTTTTTTTCTGGATGCGGATGAATATGTCACCGAGGCGTTTGTGAATGAATTAGAGCGCGCCATAGTCAAGACGCAACACGCGGGCTTTTGGGTGAACTACTCAAATTATTTTCTTGGGCAAGAACTAAAGCATGGCGTGCCGCAATTGAAGCTGCCGCTATTCAAAGTTGGCGCAGGTTTATACGAGCGAATAAATGAGGACGCTTGGAGTTCGCTTGATATGGAAGTGCACGAACACCCCGTACTGCAAGGGAGCGTTGGCGAGTTGAAGTCCAAAATTGACCACAATGATTTCAAGGGCCTGCACTCATACATTGCAAAGCACAATGAATATTCTTCGTGGGAAGCGCGGCGGTATATGAAGTTACGAAATGCGAGTGCGACAGTGGGCGCGGCTGCACCCGGGGCGGCAGACTCCGCGCACGACAACGGTACCAGTGCCCCAACTGAAAATGTTTCGTCAACAAACTCCGCAATTGGCGACCAACATTTCACCAACATCCAGCGAC
>CALFOZ010000226.1 GCA_937919205.1 uncultured Planctomycetia bacterium | reverse complement strand
CCAACAACAACAACAACAACAACAACAACAACAACAACAACAACAACAACTCACACATTACTTGCAGAATTAAAATTCAACCTCACTCTTAGGAGACCCCCATGTCAGTCATCGTCACAGAAACAGCGGCCCGCGAAATTGATTCCATCATTCGTCAACAGGGTCTTGATCCAGCCAAGATTCATTTGCGCGTTGGCGTGAAGGGCGGCGGTTGCAGTGGTTTCAGCTACCTGCTTGATCTGACCGAGATCCGTAAGGACAACGACGAGTTGTGGGAAGTTTCTTTCACGCGCCGCCCCGATGTTGCCGTGAAGGCGCAGAATGAAAGTGGAGCTGGCTCCGTTGCCACCGCGACAGCGACAGCGCCAGAACCGTTCGCCGTGAAAGTGATCTGCGATCCAAAGTCCTACTTGTATGTCAACGGCACCACGATTGATTTCAAGGACGAAGTCATGGGACGCGGATTTGTGTTCAGCAATCCAAACGCCACCACCACGTGCGGATGCGGCTCAAGTTTCAGCGCCTAAGCAAGTCGGCACATTTCAAATTCAGCAGAAACGCCCGCTCAAATGGGGCGTTTCTTTTTTTGCTCCGCAATTCAACTGGCTCTCTCAACAGCCGCTCACAAACGAGAGCGCACGTTTGCAGTGGCGAATTTATTCTGGCGAATCTCCCCAACCAGCGCGCAAAATTCTTCGGCGGCAACAGCCTTGCCAATCAACCAGCCTTGCGCGCTGTCGCAGGCTTGCTCCTTCAACCACGCCCACTGGGTGACATTTTCCACGCCCACCGCAACCATGCGCATGTTCAGTTGCTTGCTAAGCGCCAGCATGGTCTGCACCATCATTCGGTCTGGCGCCGTGCCTGGCAGTGGCCGAATAAAACTGCGGTCGATTTTTAATTCCGACACCGGCAACGCCTTCATGTTGGACAACGTGGCCACGCCCACGCCAAAATCATCCACGCATACGGCCACGCCCAAGTTGCGCAGTGTGGTCAGCGGCGCGCTGAACGCCTGCGGGTTTGAAAGAATCGCGGCCTCGGAAATTTCCACGGCCAACTGCGCGCCCGACACGCCGCTTTCATTCAGCACGCCGCGCACGGTGTCCACAAAGCGCGCGTTGCCCAACTGACTGGCCGTGATATTCACCGCCACGCGAATATGCAAGCCAAGTTGCTCCCAGGCCGCGCAGTGGCGGCACGATTCGCGCAGGCTCCACAATGTGATTTGGTCCATCACGCCGCATTCCTGCGCGACCACCACAAAGCGTCCGGGCGCAATGGCCACACCCTCGGGCGATGTCCAGCGAATCAGCACCTCGGCGCCGTACACATCGCCGCGATTCATATTGATTTGCGGCTGAAACAACAATTGAAATTCCGAATGCTCCACGGCGTGTTGCAACGCGCTTGCCAATTGCAAATCATTGAGCACTTGTGAACTCATGCTTGCCGACCAATGCGCCGCCGCCGAGTGGGCGCCAGAGCGCGCCTGGTCCGCCGCCATTTCCGCGCGGCCAATCAGCGTGCGCGCGTCCACTGTTTCACCGGACATCACCACGCACAAACCCGCGTGCGTGCGTAAGCGAATTTCCCGCTGTGCCAGAAACAGCGGCATGCGCGCCGCCTGCGCCACGGTGTCCGCAAGTTTTTCCAATTCAACACTATTGCGGGGCAGGGCGATTAAAAAATTCTCCTCGTCCATGTAGGTCATCCATGAGCCCGTTGGTAGCAACGGCGTCAGGCGCGCGTGAAGCGATCGCTCCACTTCCACTTGCAGAGCGTCGCTGGCCACGCCCAATGAATTCAGCGCGGTGGACACATTGGTGAAATGATCAAATCGCAGTAGCAACACACTGCCAAGTTGCCCTTGCTCAAGCGCGCTTTGCACATGGCGCGCCGCGAAACTTTTTCCACTTTCATGATGTTGCGCGCCAAGCCACTGCTCGCGCCGCACCAGCGCGCTTTCAATCACCGCGCGTATTTCCGCCACGCCCGCGTTGTCGGCAATCACCGCGTCCGCGCCCGCGGCTGTTCGCGCCGCCAGCGTGTCGGCCGCCGCGATCACCACCACCACCGTATGCGCCAGCACTTGCGTTGATCGAATGTGTTGTAGCAGTGCGGCGGCGTCGCAACCATTTCCATCAAGCAACACAACGCATGTGGTTTGCGTGGAGCACGCCAATTGCACGGCCTGCTCTTGCGAGGCGCACAAACAATGCACGCCGTTGATTTTAAGCGCGTCAACAAGCGCGTCGCGCGCGGAGCCAGTGTTTGAAATCAATACAAGTTGCGACATGGTGCGCTGGCGAGTTTAAGCGATCTCGGTGACTGTGTAATCAGCCTTGATGCTGATCGCGCTGACAACTCGTGCTTCATAAAAGAGGTTGCCCCACAGCAAGATATTCCGCGACAGGCACAAATTATTCCTTCTCATTGGCCGGTCCAATCAAATGTCGTCTCACCCCTTCATCCAAAGTAAGCGTTTGCATCTGGCGAATCGCAATCGCATTCAGGCGTTTCAGTCGATCAGGTTGTGGCATGTTCATGTGAATCAACTCGGCATTCATGCCCT
>CALFOZ010000225.1 GCA_937919205.1 uncultured Planctomycetia bacterium | reverse complement strand
CCGCGCGCCCATGACATTTTCCAAGTGCCCTACTTCTTAATTGCATCCGCGATGAACGCGGTGATGTCGGCGTGCATCTTCTTCAAATCTGGTTCATTGGTGTACATCATGTGGCCAGCTTCATATTCGGCGACATGAATGTTCTTGCGCAACTCTTCTGGAATACGAAGATGGCGCAAACTGTGAAACATGTTGTCAGGCGGCGTGACCGTGTCACGCCAACCAACTAGGCACAACAATTGCAAATGCGGATTGCCAATCATGGCGCGCGCAACATCATCGGTGACCGATGTGTAGTGATTGCCGCCGCCGTGATTCCATCCACCAATTGAAGCGAGCGCTTCGTACGGCGTGTCAGCTTCGTACTTCAACTCCTCGCGGATGTATGAATTCATTCCAGCCGCAGCGACGCTGCCAACCACCGCCATGAACGGGTCATACTGCGGACGCTGCGATGAGCGATCGCCATCGCGGCCAGTGACGCGCGCGTCGTATGCGCCAAGCACCAAGCCTTGATCGCGCAGCAACATTTCTCGGAACAATCCTGCATCCACGCGCAAGTTGTGGTCCTCAATCAACTGCGCGGGCAAGCCTGTGAAGCGCGCAAGTTTTGCGGCAAGCGCGGCGCGCTCCGCCTTTGGCAATTCATGATCAAGCAGCAAACCCCGCGCATATTCGCCAAATGCAAATGCGCGCGCCTGTTGAATCACTTCACTCTGCGGCAACGCCTGCAAATCGGCGGGCAACCGTTTGTGATAGTGCGCCGTGGCCGCCAACGTTGGCAGCAACACTTGCAGCGGTAAATCATTCACGCCGCCATCTATAAGAACGTCGTAGTCAAACAAACCGCTGACAACAATTAAACCATTCAGGAAAATGCGGTGACGCGACGCAAGATGCGCCGCAAGTCCGCCGCCACGAATGCCGCCGTAACTTTCGCCAGCGATAAACTTGGGCGATCGCCAACGCTGCTCGCGCGTCAACCACAAACGAATGAACTCGCCAACGGCGTCAATGTCCTCTTGCACGCCGTAGAACTCGCCGGCCTTTGCAAGATCTTCTGGACGACTGAATCCTGTGCTGACTGGATCTATAAATACAAGATCGGTTGCGTCAAGAATGGAATATTGATTGGGCTTTAAATTGCCGGGCGGAAGCGGCGGCGTGAGGCCGTCCACGGGAAGGTCCACGCGCTTGGGACCAAAAGCGCCAAGATGCAGCCACACACTACTGCTACCGGGACCGCCGTTGAAACAAAATGTCACGGGCCTGTTCGCTGCGTCGGGCGCGTCCTTGAGCGTGTAGACGGTGTGAAAAACTTGCGCAGAAGGTTTGCCGTCGGCTTTGAGAATTGGCAGCATTCCCGCTTTGGCGATGTAGTTAATGACTTTGCCATCGATGGTCACGCTGCCCTCTACTTCAACGGGCTTGTTATCTTTTTTCGTGTCGTCTTTTTTGGCGTCGTCTTTTTTTACATCAGCGGGCTTTGCATCCGTGGCGGCGGCCGGCTTGGTGTCATCCGCGTGAACAATGCACGGGTACATGCAAGCAAGTGCAAGAAGCGCGGCAAGAATATTTTTCATGTGATGTGTCTCCACAAATGTAATTTTGAAATGGTCAGGCGACGCGCCTAGAGTGTGGTCGAGTATAAACACTTGGCATTTATTTTGAAGTTGACATTCGCATGTGCGATTTCATCCAACTTCAATTTGAAAATGTGAGTTACAAAACCAATCCTTGAGAAACACCATGCGACTTTTTGAACCACTCCAACTTGGTCCCCTTACCCTTCCTAACCGCATCCTCATGGCGCCACTGACGCGTTGTCGCGCCAAGCAACCTGGCAACATTCCATGGGAACTGAACGCGCAGTATTACGCGCAGCGAAGTAGCGCTGGTTTAATTTTCAGCGAAGCCACTCAAATTTCTCCAGAGGGGCAAGGCTATTTGTGGACACCGGGCATGTACGGTGCCGAGCAAGTCGATGGATGGCGCTTGGTTACGGACGCC
>CALFOZ010000224.1 GCA_937919205.1 uncultured Planctomycetia bacterium | reverse complement strand
TATTCATTGATCGGCCGCCGCGGCGATCCATGCACGCACAAAAACGGTCCCATGGCCACGCGCACCCTCAACTTTCCCAAAAATTCCCATCGCTTAATGGCCTCATCTCGGTCGCGCTTCGCTTCCGCTTCAAATTGCTCACGCGTCCAAAACGCGGCATCCTCGGCGGCCTTGTTAAAATTAGTTGGTTCGTACATCACGGCGTAATCGTGATTGCCCATCAAACTCCACTTGCAACGCTTGGCCACCAAGTCCACGCAAGCCACCGGATCGGGTCCGTAACCAATAATGTCGCCAAGAGAAACAATTCCATCCACACCTTTGGTGTCGATATCCGCCAGCACTGTTTGCAGTGCTTCCAAGTTTCCATGTACGTCGCTAATGATGCCTATTCGCATGCTGTTTCCAAGGGTCACCAATGTTACGGTTTCGCCGCCCATGCGTCAAAAACACATTTCATTTATTGTGTATTTGCGGGCAATCAGCGCGATCCACTCGGCGGCCTTGGGATTTTTGCCAAATCTTGTACAACTTGAATCAGCGCATCTTTTTCAATGGGCTTTGTGATGTATTCATTGCAACCAGAGTCCATGCATAGCTTGCGGTCGCCACTCATTGCATGCGCGGTGATGGCAATAATCGTCCCGCCCCAACCCAACTCGCGCAATTTCTTTGTGGCCGCGTAGCCATCCATGATTGGCATTTGCATGTCCATTAAAATCACGTCAGGTGCTCGGCCTTGGTTGCGTGCGGCAATTGCAAGGTCAACCGCTTCAAGACCATTGTTGGCCACCGTCACCTTCATTCCAGCGCGCGTAAGGTGGTGAACAATCAAGCGTTGATTATCTTCTCCGTCCTCCGCCACAAGCACAAAAATATCACCTGGCCGATTTTTTATTTTTGTGGACGTGTTGGAGATCTTCGGATCCGCTCCCAAGCGTTCCGGTGGCAAGGGCGCAAGTGCGGTGACCATGCGATCCATGCTTGCGTTTCCAATTCCTATTTCAACAGTGAACACACTTCCAAGCCCCACCTCGCTACTGCTGTAAATATCTCCACCCAACATCCGCGAAAATTTTCGACTGATTGTTAGACCAAGACCAGTGCCGCCAAAGCGCCGCGTGGTTGATGCGTCGCCCTGCGTGAACGGGTGAAATAGTTTTTGTCGCTGTACATCGTCAATTCCAATTCCAGTGTCCATGACCTGAACCCGAAGCCGAGTTGGCGCGGGCGTGGCGTCATTTTCATTTGGATCAAGCCTGGGGCTGAGTGGTTTATTGATTACATCAACCAACACCTTCACCCCGCCGTGCTCTGTGAATTTAATTGCGTTTCCAATCAAATTGATCAGGATTTGGCGCAGGCGTGTTGGATCGGTCTCGATGATTTCTGGAATGGGTGACTTTAATTCCACAAACAATTCCAAATCGCAATTCAGCGCCTGGGGTTGCATAGACAAAACAACATCTTGAATAATATTTGACAGCGGGCACGGAATAATTTCCACACCCATTCCTCCCGCCTCGATTTTGGACCAATCAAGAATGTCATTGATGATGGTGAGAAGATGGCTACCGTTGCGGCGAATTGCGTTCGCAAAGGATTCCCGCTCAGCCGAATCTTTCTGTTCCTCATTCATCAAATTCATAAACCCAAGTATCGCCATCATGGGTGTGCGAATTTCATGGCTCATGTTTGCCAAAAACATGGTTTTGCTTATGGTTGCCGCCTCGGCGGTTGCGCGAGCGTGTTGCAGTTCCTGATTTTGAATCTGCAAATCAGCGCGCGCTTGTTCTAGATCGCGCGAACTTTTATTTTGATCTTGCAGAGCCGCCACAAGTTGGTCGCTGGCCGATGCCGCCAATAGATCTCGAGCGGCGGTGAGTGGCCAATCAGTCAGGGTGCCAATCATTTTGGTTGATTTTCCATCTTCTAAAATGGAACGCCCGCGCGCGCGAACCCAACACCACACTCCATCCCGACTACGCATTTTAAATTCCAAATCAAACTTGCCCTGGCCATCTAGATGCTTGGCCAACGCGTGGTAAACGCGCCCAATATCATCCGCATGAACGTGGCTCACAAATGTTTGAAAGCGATCCGGAAAATCTCCACCATCTGCAAAACCCAACAAGCGCTTAAACCCCGATGAATACCAGGCTGAACCATCCATTAAATTCCAATGCCACGCGCCATGTCCCGCGGCCAAC
This sequence comes from uncultured Planctomycetia bacterium, assembly GCA_937919205.1. Classification (GTDB taxonomy): domain Bacteria; phylum Planctomycetota; class Phycisphaerae; order Phycisphaerales; family SM1A02; genus SYAC01. The sequence continues at coordinate 30,086 of CALFOZ010000224.1, read as the reverse complement.
ATGGATGCCACTAACCGATCTTGAGGATCTTGGGATTCTTGCGATTCATGATTATTGATGGTCTTGCTCATCAAATCTGATTTCCTTTGGGAAAGAAACTTCCCCGCCAAACACCTGAAGCATCGCTACGATAACTTCTCATACGAAACTTGTATCTTTTCTTGGATGTCCCAAGAAATCACATTATTCAAATTGAATCGATATGGAGATTGCAGTTATGGCCCTAAAGCGCTTTGATCTTGTGGTGATTGGTGGCGGTCCGGGTGGTTATGTCGGCGCGATTCGCGCCGCGCAGATGGGTTTAAAGGTGGCGTGCATTGAGCGCGACAAACTTGGTGGCGTGTGTTTGAACTGGGGTTGCATTCCAACCAAGGCGCTGTTGCACAATGCCGAACTGTATCGCGAGGCGATCACACACGGCGCCGAATGGGGATTTCAATTTAAGCCCGCGGATGTCTCAGTGGATTGGAGCAAGGTTGTTGGTCGAAGCCGCAACATCACGGGCACGTTGAATTCTGGCATCGCCTACTTGTTCAAGAAAAATAAAATTGAGCACATTGTGGGTCACGCAAAAATTCTCGCGGGTAAAGTTGGCAACGAGCCGTGCAAAATTCTGGTGGGCAAGGCAACCGGCGCCTACTACGGTGGTTCCGGTGATGGTGCGGGTGAAACCATCGAAGCGGATCGCATTCTCATTTCAACCGGCGCTCAACCCGTGCAACTTCCGTTTGCTCCTAACGACGGCAAGGTTGTGATCTCCAGTTATGAAGCCATGAATTTGGCCAAGAAACCAGCGAGCATGGTGATCATTGGTTCCGGCGCGATCGGGATGGAGTTTGCATATTTCTACAACTCGTTCGGCACCAAGGTCACCGTGATTGAAATGCAAGATCGCATTCTTCCCGTGGAAGATGATGACATTTGCGCCGCCGCTCAAAAATCATTTGAGAAGCAAGGCATTCAGTTTCTCACCGGGCACAAAGCGGCTTCCGTGGACAAGGGCGCAAGTGGCGCCAAGGTCACCATTGAAAGCGTGAAAGACGCCAGCAAAAAAGTTCTGGAATGCGAAGTGGTTCTTGTTGCCGCTGGCGTGCGCGCGCGCGTTGAAGGATTGTGCGACGCGTCGCTTGGTTTAAAAATGTGGGATGCGGGTCCGGCGCGTGGACATATATGGACGGACTACACGGAAAAATCCGAGCCTACGTATCAAACAAGTTTGCCCGGCGTGTACGCGATTGGTGACGTGATTGGTCCACCGTGGCTTGCGCACGTTGCAAGCGAGGAGGCCGTGGCGTGTGTTGAACGATTCATGGGCCACCACACTTTGGGCGTGGATTACGCCAGTATTCCTGGCGCGACGTATTGCAATCCGCAAGTCGCAAGCGTGGGCATGACCGAGCGCGACGCGAAAGCCAAGGGTTTGTCATACACGGTTGGAAAATATCCGCTCAAGGCGCACGGCAAAGCGATCGCGGTTGGCGCCACGGAAGGTCTTGTTAAACTGATCGCAAGCAAGCCGTACGGCGAAATTTTAGGTGCGCATATTTTTGGCGAGGACGCCAGCGAATTGATCCATGAAATTTGTATTGCCAAACGCCTTGAAGCCACAATTGAGGACATTATTTCCACGGTACATGCGCATCCCACCATGGCCGAAAGCATCCATGAGGCCGCGCTTGCCTCCGAGGGCCGCGTGATTCACGGATAAATCGCGCGGGTCACGGCTCTTTTTGAATCAACGGGATGTATGTGTTCACCCAATACATTTTTGCCTGATGGACAAACCACTCATGTCCATCTCGCCAACGGGTTGTCCACTTTATGAACCTGTGTGTGGGGTTTATTTATCCGTATTGTTTATAAGTGGTTTATGGTTTTAGATTGCCGGCCCTATTTTTCGTGTTCTAAATTTAAGTTAGTAATAACGATGAATTTGAACCATTCATTTTGAAACCACCCAAATACGTGTCAACATCCTGTTGTGTAGATGCGGTGTGTCGGTCACGTGGGGCTGACAAAAGGATTGGACATAATGCGAACAGCCGAAGATCGGCGCGAGCGTTTGGCGAAATTTATCGATTTAGCCAAGGTGTATCGGGGTTGGTCGCGTGGAGAAGTTGCGCGCGCGTTGGGTCGTGATCCGGGAAAATTATTGCCGCCAAGTGGCAATCCAAAATTGGATTTATTGGTGGGCATCGCCGACGCCTTGGATTGGTCAGTGGGCGATGTAATTGATGGCGTGTGGACCAGCGAAGATGTGCCGCTTTGCGACGGTGATTTTTCATTCCTTGATGCGCAGGCGCTCGCGGCGCATCGATCGGGTGACTATCGAAAAATGGCGGACATCTCCAAGCAGATGACCCTGGCTTCTAAAACTCCAAGCGAGCGCGCGTTGGCTTGCAATCGTTGCGCGGGCGCATATGACGGCATGGGTCAATACAACAAAAGTTTGCCGTGTCTACAAGCGGCTCTTTCGGAGCGTGGAATTCCGGCGGGTTTGCGACTTATGCTCACCGTGAATTTGGCCAATGCCCATTACGCTGTTTGGAATCTCACCGAAAGCCGCTCGGCCGCGCGTGAGGTGCTTGAGTTGCTTGAATCAACCACCATGACAGAGCGGCGAGAGCGCGTGTGCCACGCGTTTGCGCACTATGTGCGTGGAAATAGTTTTCGCAGATTGATTTGTGTTGAAAGTGATTTGGCGCAAACACACGCGCGTCGAGCCCACGCGGATTTGTCGCAAGCACTCAGGGAATACGAGGATCTTGCCGACACATTCGCCGATGATCGATATGCGGCGGTGGCTAACACGTGTCGTGGTGGTCTATTGGAAATAGAGGCGGTGCTTGGCCATCTTTCGCCCAATGATGTTTTGCAACGCCTCACGGTGGCGCTTGATCGTGTGGTTGATGTTGCCGCGCACGCGCCTGGCGAGTGGCTTGAAAGTTGGGGGTGGTGGTGCATCTTTGGTTGCAATGTGGCTCTGCGTCATTTAGGTGAGGAGGATATTTCGTTGTCCATGGCCATCTTCACCAACAAGGCTATGGAAATCGCGGATCGTTTGGAAAATTGGAGTTTGCGCGAGCGCGCGTTTCAAATGGATTTGGAAAGACACGAACGGTTGGACAACGAGCCATGGGTGCTTGATAACGAGGAGGTTCGCATTCTTGCTGGAACCATGGGGCGATTTCCAAACTTCCGCGCCGCGGGTTGGCGCATTCTGCAGGAAGCAAAATTTTTAGATCCGCAAGGAGGCGCGCAATGTCTCGGTGCTTAAATATCCAACGCAAAACACGAATTATTTTTCTGGTGTTGATTTGCGTAGCCGGCACGGTGGTCGCAAGCGTGGTGTCGCGCCCATCTGGCGTGGCGTCCAGCGCTGGCAGTGCTGATTCGCATCTGGGTGTTGGATTGCCATGGTGGAAAAAATCATTGTCGCACACCGTGCAAGAAGAGTGGGTGTTCGCGCAAAATATGAATTATCAATATGGTCCACGTTGGCGCACGGCGTTGCCAGACAAGACTGTGTGGAAGCTCTATCAACAATTTCAAGCTCAACGCAGAAGACCGGTGGCTCCATAGATTGGCCACGAACACAACATCCAACTGCCGCTCATTGCGCCCAAATTGCCCGCAATAATCGCGGTTTCAAATTTCCAGCGTGTTCCGTAGCATCGTTCTATGACAGCAGGATTACTTCTGGTTCTTAGTGGCCCGTCAGGTGTTGGCAAGACAACCATCGCGCATGAGATGCTTCGGCGCTTTGGCGGACACTTCAGCGTGAGCGCCACCACGCGCGCGCCTACAAACGATGAAAAAAATGGCGTGGACTATTCGTTTGTCACGCCTGAAGTTTTTCAAAAAATGATCGATCAAAAATTGTTCATTGAATTTGCTCAAGTGTTTGGCCGAAGTTGGTATGGAACACCGCGACAACCCGTGGATGCCGCTTTGGCGCGGGCGGAGCTGGCGGTGCTTGATATCGATGTGCAGGGTGCGGAACTGGTTCGTGAAAAATATCCAGACATGCTTGGAATTTTTATTCTGCCTCCCAGCGAGGAGTCCTTGCTCACCCGATTGCGTCAACGTGGTCGCGAAGATGAGTCCGCCATACAGCGGCGCTTTCGCGAATCGACTGTTGAAATGCAACGCGCCCGCGAGAATGGTATTTACAACGCGTTTGTGATCAATGATGATCTTTCTGCGGCCATTGAAGAGGTGGCGTGTCTTGTGGGCGCAAAATTAAAATCTAGCGTGGCCGAGCGCTCGCAATAATTCGCCCACGCGGCCCGTGGTTGCGCCGTACATTTTTTACCACACAAACCCACGCGCCAACCACACAAAAGTGGTCATAATGGATTCTATAATGACGTTGACAGCATTCATTGATTCTGAAATTATTATTGGTGGCGTTGTTGTGATTTGTATTGGGCTTGTAACTTTGATTGTGTTGTACAACGGGCTTGCTGTTCGTCGCGTGCGCGTGGCCAACGCGTTCAGCCAAATTGATGTGCAATTGCGCCGACGCTCCGATTTAATTCCCAACCTGATCGAAGTTGTGAAGGGCTACATGCAACACGAACGCTCGACACTGGAGGCGGTCATGCGCGCGCGCGGCGATGTGAATGCCGCGGCGGGCGAGGCTTCGGCTGGAAATTTTGGCGCCATTCGCGCGCTATCCACCGCGTCCATGGCTTTAGGTGGCGCGTTGCGCGGATTGTTTGCGCGCTTGGAGGCGTATCCGGATTTGAAAGCCAGCGCTCAATTTAATTCGCTTCAGGAACAATTGGTCACCACGGAAAATCGAGTTGCATTCGCTCGCCAAGCGTTCAATGACGCGGTGATGCGCTACAACGAGGGCGTGGTCACGTTTCCGGGAAATTTGGTCGCTGGTATTTTTAAATTTCAGCGCGCCGAGCTTTGGACAACCTCGGAGGATTCGCGCGCAGTTCCTTCCGCGCGAATGTCATAATGCGAGGGATATTCAAATCTCGGTTTAACTTTTCCAAGGTTGCTCAATTTTTCCGGGGCGTAAATAAATCTTCGCCACAATTCAAATCGCGCGCATTTTGTTTGCCGATGTTTTTTACTGAAAGCCGCGAATGAATTTTTTTGAGCAACAAGACCAAGCCAGGCGGCGCACAACTTGGCTTGTAGTTCTGTTTCTATTGTCAATTGCGTGTGTGGCGCTCAGTTTTTACGGGCTCGCCCTGTTTGTGATTGTTCCACAAGCGCAAGATCGTGGCGCAAAAGGCGCGGAAATTTGGTGGAACCCACAAATTTTTATGGAGATCACCGGCGCGGTCTGCCTGATTATATTTCTTGGCGCGGGCGTGCAACGCCTTCGCCTTGGTGGCACCGGAAAATCGGTGGCCGAGGCTCTTGGTGGTCAGCCATTGCAAGGCGCCACCGACAATGCAGACGAACAAAAGCTACGCGATGTTGTTGATGAAATGGCGATCGCCAGCGGCATGCCTGTTCCACCAATTTATATTTTGCAAGAGGATGCGATCAACGCATTTGCGGCGGGAAAAAATCCACAAGACGCGGTTCTTGGTTTCACCCGCGGCGCCATCACTAAACTGAATCGCGATGAATTGCAGGGCGTAACAGGACACGAGTTCAGCCATGTCGCGCACAAAGACACGCGTCTGAATTTGCGTATTGCGTGCGTGGTATCTGGCGTGATGTTGATCGCCCTTATTGGACGCGTCATGCTTCAAGTTGCGGGCCGAATAGCCACCGCCCCACGCATGTCCAGCAAAAAAGATGATCGCGGCGGCGCGGCGCTTGCGTTTCTTGCGGTTGGCCTTGGCCTGCTTGTTGTCGGCGGAATTGGCGCATTCTTTGGGCGACTTCTTCAGGCCGCCGTAAGCCGCCAACGTGAGTTTCTTGCCGACGCATCGGCCGTGCAATACTCCAGAAATCCCGCGGGCATCGCATCGGCGCTTCGCAAAATTGGCGGACTGCCCTTCACTCCAATTCAATCTCCCGCGGCGTCGGGTTTAAATCATTTCTTTTTTTCAAAGTCAATCCACTCTTGGCTTTCCACACACCCTCCGCTTCCCGAGCGCATTCACCGCATTGAGCAAGGTGGATTTATCAGCGATGTTGTTGGTAGGTCTTCGGACGTAGTACCGATGGATTCAATCGGTGCAATTTCTAGTTCGGGTAATTTGGCGGCTGGGTTTGTTGGCGACGGCGCCTCGCGGGTGTCGTCGGATTCCGCAATACAACTGCCTGAATCTCAATCGGATTTTCGCGCGGCAACACGCACGGATGGTCGACCACTAACGCGCGATGATGTTTTTAAGGCGACCGTGTCCGGGATTGTTCCACAAGAATCACTTGATGGAGCGCGTGCGCTGTTAAAAAAAATTCCAGACGCCGTGCAAATCGCGGCTCGTGAGCCGCTAGATGTTCAGGCTGTTTTGTTACTGCTTGTGACTGATCCTCAAAATGAAAATCGAGATCAGGTTCGCGCGCTCGCGCTCAATCAACTCGGTGAATCATTGGTCGCATGTTGGGATCGGCTCGCTTCAAGCATGTTGGAGTTGCCTGATGAAATTCGCTTGGTTGTGCTTGATCTTTGTGTTCCAACATTAACCCAGTTGACCAAGCAACAATATGTCGCGTTTCGCACCACGCTCACCGCCGCCATGCGCTCGGATAGTCAAATTGATTTATTCGAGTGGATGACGCGCATTGTTCTGACCCGAAGAATTGAAACCCGATTTGGCGCGATGTCGCAAAAAAAACCAACTCGTTCCATGCGGGAATGTTCCCAAGAAATGCGGATTGTGCTGGGAACGTTGGCTCGTGCTGGTGGTTCGGATCACCCGGCCCGCACGTTTGATCTTGGAGCCACCGCGTGCCAGTTGAATGCCTTGTCGTTTCCGTCGGCAAGCGAATGCGCGCTTGACGCCCTGCACCAATCTCTTGAGGGACTGGACGCGCTTGCGCCGAGTGATCGACAACTTCTTGCCAAGGCTCTTGTGTCCGTCGCGGCCGCGGACAATGTGTACAACACACAGGAATTGTTGCTACTTCGAGCATTTGCATACCGACTTGATATTCATTTGCCGCTGATTTAAATCAACGCATCGCCATGTGGTGGTACAACCTAGCGCGTAATCTTTACTCTAAAAATTTTTATTTTTATTTTTGTCGCCGCAACGCGTCGCCCCTGCTCGTAAGATGCGCCCGTGAAATACCACGCAATATTCGCGCCGCTTATTATGTTTGCCGCCGCTTGCGCCACCACTCCTGGCGCAAAAACAGCCGTTGGTGTTGATGAACCAGCGCCACAACTTGTGGGGCGTTGGATTTTTTCACCTGGCGATAGTTCGTTGGCGCACGATCCAAAGACCGCCCAGTCAGAGGAGGCTACTGAGAGCCCGGCCGGCGCCTCGCTTTCATTGGGCGAAGCCGGCGTGTTGACCACGCGCTTGGGTGAATTTGTGCGACGCGGAACATGGAAGGTTTCCTCTGGCACTTTAAAAATGATCATTGATCCGCCACCAGAACGCGGCGAATTATCTTTTGTTCCGCTGGTGGAAAAAGATCAACTTACACTTCAGGGCAATGATGGCGCCATTCTTGTGTATCAACGCGATCCATTTGTCGCACTGCCAAATCCAAACCAAATCCCCGCTCCAAAAAAATTGGCGCCCGCTCCGCCCGCGGCAACCGCCGCTCCTGCTAAAAAATAAAATATGAAATCCGATCCCCGTCCGCAAATCTGGGTCATACGACACGCCGAAACTGAATGGAGTTTAAATGGACGCCACACTGGTAGTACAGATATTCCATTAACCACGCGCGGTAATCAGGCCGCTGTTGAATTAAAGCCCTGGATAAGCGCCATGCAGTTTTCAACGGTTCTTTCAAGCCCTCGCACCCGCGCGATCCACACCGCCCAGTTGTGCGGTCTAGAAAAACAGGTTCAAGTTGAACCACTTTTGGCCGAATGGGATTACGGCGACTATGAAGGTTGGACATCGCCTGAAATCGCCGCAAAAAATCCAGGTTGGGATTTGTGGCATCACGGTTGTCCGGGTGGCGAGCATCTCTCGGATGTGCATAAACGTACGGTTAAACTTCTTGATCACTGCGAATCACTCGCTGGCAATATCGCCATGTTCACACATGGACATTTTTCGCGCGTGCTCATTGCCACCTGGCTTGAGTTGCCAGTCACACGTGGCAGAAGTTTTGCGATTCGCGCAGGAAGCGTGAATGTGCTTGGTTGGGAGCACGTCAATAAAGTCATTTGGAGCATGGGCGCGGTTCCGTCTGGACCCGGAGTTGGTCGGTGACAACGCAAGCGCGCGAATTTGTGCTTCTTGAATATTCAGATGGTGGCAAAATTGAAACTGACGCGCGTTTGATTGCCACCATCACGCTCAATAATCCAGATCGCCGCAACGCTCTTGATACCGACATGTTCAACGCGCTCGAAATCGCTTTGGCGGATATTCAAAAATATTCCACAATCCGTGTTGTTGTTGTGCGCGCCAGCGGTCCATCATTTTGCGCCGGTTTCAATCTTCACGCCGTGGCTAATGATGCTTCCCAAGCGCAACCCGTGCTTGCTGATTATTTACATCGACTTCACCACTGCATTGACATCATTACGCAACTTCACGCCATCACTATTGCCGCCGTGTCGGGTTCTGCTCTTGCTGGTGGTTGCGCTCTTGTATCCGCATGTGATTTTGTCATCGCCACAACTGACGCCAAATTTGGATATCCAACACACGCCATTGGTTTATCACCAGCCATCAGTGGACCAACGCTATCGTCGCACATGGGTCTTGGCGCGGCGAGAGAATTATTGTTGGGTGGTGAGCTTATCAGTGGCGCGCGCGCGTTTGAATTGGGTTTCGCTTCACACCTTGCCGGTGCAACACTGGTGCACAACAATGTGCCCGATCAAGTCCCTCCGCATAATTTCGATAGCGCGCTTGCTCAAGAAACATCCCGGCTTACAAAAATATTGTTGGCCAAAGGTCCGCGCGCGCTATTAACAACAAAGCAATGGTTGCAACAACTTGATCCGCTTTCACATCGCACACATCGCGCGTCGGCGCTTTCGGCCAGCCTGTCTGGCGTTGGCGGCGGTGAAAGCATTGATCGAGTCGCGGCAATTTGGAAAAAGCGTTCTTAGACAACTTGAATTTGTGGTTCTTTCATTGCCCCAAAATGGTTCGCCCTAAATATGCTGTAGGCGCCATCGGGTTGGCTCGCCCACAACACTTTTTATGCGCCGCCCATCTTCGCGCGCGCTGAACCAATTCTTGTTTCATTTCGCTACTCTTCATATATGAATGAGTTGGTCCAAATCAATTCAACTCCGAACGCCGCGGGAATTGTGCGTATTTCGCTGAACCGTCCCGAAGCGCGCAACGCGCTCAGCTTTGAACTTATAGAACAACTTGAAAGCGCCTTGGCCACGGTGGCCGCGGATTCCGCCGCACGCGTTCTTATTCTTTCAGGCAATGGAAAATCGTTTTGCGCGGGCATGGATCTTCGCGGCGTATTACATGACGCGCAAAAAATGGGTCGCATGTTGCACGGACTCGCGCGTGTTGGCTTGGCGCTTCGCAAACTTTCCATTCCAGTTATTGCACAAGTTCAGGGCGCCGCCATTGGAGGAGGTTGCGGACTTGTCATTGCCTGTGATTTTGCGTTCACGCATGAGCAGGCCAAGCTTGGCTACCCCGAAGTTGATCTTGGCGTTTGTCCCGCGGTTGTCGCGCCATTTCTTATTTCTAAAATTGGCGCCGGTCGCGCGCGCGCGTTGCTTCTTGCTGGCGGACTGGTGAATGGTCAAGAAGCCACACGCATTGGCATGACAACCCACCTAGTTGGCGTTGAACAACTTGATAGCGCCACCACTGACTTCGCGCATACATTATCTTCTGGTGGTCCAAACGCCATTGCCACCACCAAACGTTGGTTGCACCAGCTTGATGGGCTTCTTGAAGAATCTGTTTTAACCAAGGCCGCCAATCTTTCCGCCGAAATTATTTCTGGCCATGAAGCACAAGAACGCTTGCGCGCCCGCTTTGACACAACTCAAAGTACATCATGATTGAATCTGCTCTTCCAATTCAAATTCGCGCCGACAACATCGCGGTGCTTTCGCTTAGTCCAAATCCAAACAAGCCGCGCGGTGGTGTTGTTGTGCTTGATCGTTGGTTGATTGATTCGCTTGATGCGTCCTTGTGCGAGCTTGCCCAACAGAATCTGTCGGGGCTTGTTCTACAAAGCGCTAGCGAGCGCGTTTTTGTGGCTGGCGCGGATCTGGCGGAAATCGATGCGCTCAACGACGCCGACCTTGATGTGTACCTGCGCGCTGGAAGCGTGGCGTATGGTCGAATTGCAAAACTTCCGTTCAGCAGTGTCGCCCTAATTCACAAGGCCGCGCTTGGTGGTGGCCTTGAGCTTGCCATGCATTGCGATGCGTTGATTGGTGCGCTCCCCGCGCCCGGCGAAAAAAGTTGGAAGGTTGGGCTTCCAGAATGTGGTCTTGGAATTTGTCCTGGCTGGGGCGGCACCATGATGTTGGCCGCGCGAATGGATATTTCAAAAGCCATCACCGCCACGTGTGCTGGCGCGCCATTTGATGCAAGCGATATTCCAACTGGCCTGTACGCAAAACATATTTGCGCGGGTGAGTCAGCCGTCGATGTCGCGGCCGCTTGGATACATGCAAATCCAAAAGTTCAAACTCGTCGCTCGCCTCTTTCAGTGGCGGACGAACAATTTCACCAAGCAACCACCACGGCGCTTGAGCATCTTGAAAAACAACTGCCCAACACGGCGGCCGCGCGCGCGGTTGTGAACGCTATTCATGTGGGTTTGCAACATGGCTTCCAAGCCGGCGTGTTGTGCGAGCAAAAACATCTTATTGAGTTGCGACATACTCCCGAAGCCCGCACGCGCCTTGATGCATTTTTGAAGCGATAAATACAGGGCGCCCGCTGTGTGTATGTATATTTATAAATTTATTACATTCTGCATATTTGGGGGTTGATCCTTCTTGATTGTCAGCGTTGAATAGACGTCCTCGCAACGCACACACCAAGGAGCTCTTTATGGCCGCCACCAATCTTGCCACTGATTTAAAAAACGTTTCTGAAAAAGACCGCAAACAAATCGAGCAAGCACAAGAAATGCTTGGACCAGATCCAGAAAAGATGGGTCTCGTTAAAAATTATTTCTGGGGCAACTTCCGCGAGAGCGTGGCGTTTCCATATCCAGAACTTGCCGCGGATGAAACCGCGCGTTGCGATCAACTTCTCGCCGCGCTTGATCAATATTTAAAAACAGAACACCCAGCAATTGAAATTGATCAGAAGCAGGAAATTCCAGATTGGGTTGTAAGGCGCCTGTTTGATTTAGGCGCGCTTGGCATGACCATTCCAAAGGAATATGGCGGCGGCGGATTTGGTATCACCAGTTACAACCGCTCGCTCGAACTCATTGGACGCTATTGCGGTAGCACCGCGGTGCTTGTCAGCGCGCATCAAAGTATTGGCTGTAAAGCCCTGATGCTTTTTGGAAACGAAGAGCAAAAGAAGCGCTTTTTAACAAGAATGGCCAAAGATTCTCTTTCCGCATTTTGCCTAAGCGAGCCCAATGTTGGTTGCGACGCCGGTGGCCAAGAAACGCGTTGTGAAATCAGTCCTTGCGGAAACTTCTACATCCTCAATGGTGAAAAGAAATGGGCCACAAGCGCAGCGCTTGCTGGTTTCTTCACCGTCATGACAAAACAAAAACTGAAAGATCCAAAGACAGGAAAAGAAAAGGACGCAGTCAGTGCCCTGATTTGCACTCCCGACATGGAGGGTGTTGAAATCTTCAGCCGCAATCGTTCCAAGTGCGGTATTCGAGGAACATGGCAAGCGCGCATCAAGCTCACAAACGTCAAGGTGCCCAAGGAAAATCTCCTTCACAAAGAAGGCCGCGGACTCAATGTTGCGTTGACTTGTTTAAATTATGGTCGTTGCACGCTCAGTGCGGGCATGTTGGGCGGCGCCACATACGCCTTTGAACAAGCGTGTAAATGGGCTAATTATCGCTATCAATTCGACCGACCCATCGCGGAGTTTGATCTCATTCAAGAAAAAATCGCGCGCATGGGTGCGCGCCTATATGCCATGGACGCCATTCTGTACATGACAACAGGTTTCCTTGATCGACATAATGAGGACATCATGTTGGAAACCGCAATGTGCAAAGTGTTCTGCAGTGAAATGGGTTTTCGCATTGTGGATGACACCATGCAAATCATGGGCGGCGAAAGCTACATAACCGAAAATGGCATTGAGCGAATTTGGCGCGACTCGCGCATCAACATTATTGTTGAAGGCGCCAACGAAGTCATGCACAGTTTCATTTTCGCATATGGCTCCAAGCAACTTGGTGAGTGGATGCTTTCCGTTCGCGCAAATCCGCTGAAAGCCGTCGGTAGCGCTGTCAAAATTGGCAGTGAACTGTTCCTGGGTATTCGTGGTGGTCTTCCAAAGGCCGACATGTTGCATCCACGCCTGCGACATTTTGGTTTATCAACCATGATGCACATTCGTGAACATAGCCATCAGGTAAAGATGGCTTTCAAAGAGCACGAGGAAAAACTCATCACAAATCAAACCGTGCAAGCACGTCTTTCTATGTGCGCGCTTTGGATTCACGCCATGGTGTGCTCGCTTTCCAAACTTGACCGTGCGCTTCGCAATGGTCTTGAAGGCAGTGCGCTTGAGCATGACATGGCTATGGTTGAACACCTTGTTGCCATGGCAAACCTTGAAATTGAAGCGGAAATTCGCTCGTTGCACAACAACACGGATTCCACAATGAAGCGCGCCGCGGCCGCCGCGATTAAGCGTTCGGACTCGCTTCCAAATTCCCTGTACACCATTCCAGAGCGCACCATGGATTTAAAGGCGCGTGGTTCTGGCCAAAAAGTAAATCAATCACCCATTCCACAATTTGGTTCTGGAAGCGTGTTTGATGGAATCAAGGTTGGAAAATAATTTAGCTTTGTCAGTTCTTTTATTCATTCATACGGAAGGTCACACACATGAAACTTTTTGAAACGCTCGCGGATCATGGACATGAACGACTTTGCTTTCACCACGATCCAATCACCGGTCTTCGCTCCATCATTGCCATTCACAGCACTGTGCTTGGCAACGCGCTTGGTGGAACTCGCCGCTGGGCGTACACCGATGAGGCCGAAGCCATCCGCGATGTGCTTCGCCTTTCAGAAGGTATGACATACAAATCCGCCGCCGCCGATCTTGCAATGGGCGGCGCAAAAAGCGTGATCTTGATCAAGCCGGGCCAAGCCGCGACTGAAGCCGAGGGCCGCGCCATGGGTCGCTTTGTCGACACCATGAACGGCGCGTACATCGCCGCGGAAGATGTTGGCGTGACTCCGCAATTTTGCGATTGGATGGCCGAAGAAACGCAACATGTCATGGGTGGCGAAACAGTCAGCCATGGTGGCGACCCAAGTCCGTTCACCGCCACCGGTTGTTTTAATGCCATGAAGGCGTGCTTGAAGCACCTGGGCCGCAAGGTTGATTTTTCCGGAATGACCGTTGGTGTGCAAGGCGTTGGTGCAACGGGGTACCGCGTGGCCAAGTTGTGCAAAGAAGCTGGCGCCAAAGTGATTGCAAGCGATGTAAACCGCGTCGCGCTTGAGAAAGCTGTGAAAGAACTTGGCATTAGCGCCGTGGGTGACAACGAAAATATTTTCACAACCAAGGTCGACATACTTGCGCCATGCGCGCTTGGTGGAGTGCTTGATGATCGCACCATCACCAATCTCAAATGTGAAATTGTGTGCGGCACCGCCAACAATCAATTGCTTCACGCGATTGATGATGGCGCGCGCCTGAAAAAGTGCGGCATTTTGTATGGTCCAGATTTTGTGGTCAACGCCGGCGGCCTCATTCGTTTGGCGGGTTTGTATTTGGGAATGACCGAAACTCAAATCAATCAAAAGATTGAGCAAATTGAACACACAACTACATCTGTGCTCAAAGAAGGCAACGGCGCACACAGCACGCACGAGGCGGCGGTGGCGTATGCCAAGCGTCGCATTGAACATGGTCGCGCCCAACGTGTTGAGCAGGGTCATGAATCCGGCAATACACACAAGGGCGCAAATCCAAATCAAATCACAAGCACCGCGTCCTAAATCGCCAAGCACGTTCGCTACACTTTTGCACTTAACGCCAAGTTGCTTTCATTGTTTGAACAAGTTCTTTGTCCCAGGAAATCACCATGCCAATCAAAAGCGCCTTCACAACCACCATTGATCACGTCTCCATTCTGGACGTGAACGCCAACTTTGATGAGAAGTTGGGCGCGGGTCTGATTCCTGACGCGGATCTTGTTCGCTTATATGAGCACATGTGCGTGTGCCGCCACCTTGATGAGGTCGCGTTCAAACTTCAACGCTCTGGTCGCATGGGAACATTTCCGCAGAACATGGGACAAGAAGCCACAAGCATGGGCGCGGCGTATGCGCTTGATAAAACTGATTGGCTTGTTCCCTGTTACCGCGAAAATGCCGGCCTATTTTGGCGCGGTCTTCCAATGGAAATGATTCTGTTGCATTGGATGGGCGACGAGCGCGGTAACGCCATTCCGCGCGAGTTGTATTGCATGCCGCTTGCCATTCCAATTGGAACGCAAATGTTGCACGCCACTGGTTTGGCGTGGGCCGCCAAGTATCGCGGCGAAAAACGTTTGGCATGCACATTCTTTGGTGATGGCGCCACCAGCGAGGGCGACTTTCATGAAGCCATGAATTTCGCGGCAAACCTAGACATTCCCGTTATTTTCTTCTGCCAAAATAATTTCTGGGCCATCAGTGTTCCAGGAAAAATTCAATGTTCCGCGCCAACCGTTGCCCAGCGCGCTGTTGCGTATGGCATGGACACCATTCAATGCGATGGCAACGATATTTTCGCCGTGGTGTATTGCGTGCGCAAAGCCGCCGCGCTTGCGCGTGAAAAGGGTCGTCCGTTCTTTATCGAGGCCGTCACCTATCGCCTAGGCGATCACACCACCGCCGACGACGCGCGCCGTTACCGCGATCAAGCCGAAGTTGACGCGTGGAAAACCCGCGATCCAATTCTTCGCATTCGAAAGTTTCTCACCACCCGTGGCCTTTGGGATGACGCCAAAGAGGCCGCGCTTGCGGAGCGTGCGCAACGCGATGTGTCCAGTGCGGTTGAGCGCGCAGAATCCATCGCGCCGCCAAATCGCGACGACTTCTTCAACAATATGTTCGCGACAATTCCACCAGACCTTGCGCTACAGCGTGACACCATGCAAACGCACGGCATTGGTCAAGATCCATCTCAAATTGAAGGCGCGGTCATTGAGTTGCCCGCAAAAACTTCGCACTAAAGGAACAACACCATGGCAAACCTCACACTGGTGCAAGCAATCAACCTGGCCCTTATTCAAGAAATGGAGCGTGATGAACGCGTGCTCATTCTTGGCGAAGATGTTGGACTAAACGGCGGCGTCTTTCGCGTGACCGAAGGTCTTCATAAACGATTTGGTGACAAACGCGTGGTTGATACGCCGCTTGCGGAAAGCGGAATTATTGGCGCAAGTATTGGGCTTGCCATGGCTGGCCTGCGTCCGATTCCAGAAATTCAATTTGAAGGTTTTCTTGGGCCCGCGTATGACCAAATTTGTAGCCACGCCGCGCGCATGCGCACCCGTACTCGCGGCGCCATGACTGTGCCGCTCACTATTCGCATTCCGGTTGGCGGCGGAATTCACGCGCCCGAACTTCACTCTGACAGCCCTGAAACTATTTATATTCATCAACCCGGCATCAAGGTGGTTATGCCCAGCAGTCCATATGACGCCAAGGGTTTGCTTATCTCAGCCATCCGCGATCCAGATCCAGTGATGTTCTTTGAACCCAAGCGCATTTACCGCGCCTTCCGCGAAGAAGTTCCAGAAGATGAATACACGCTTCCACTTGGCAAGGCGCGCGTTGTGTGTGAGGGAAATGAAATGACCATTGTCAGTTGGGGAGCCAGCGTTGTTCAATGCATGCAAGCCATTGAACGCGGCGGTCGCTCCATTGAACTCATCGATCTTCGCACCCTGTATCCATTTGATATGGACGCGGTGGAAGCCAGCGTAAAGAAAACTGGGCGCTGTGTGATTGTGCATGAAGCCCCAAAAACCTGCGGCTTTGGCGCTGAAATTGCGGCGCGCATTATGGAGCGCTGTTTCTTGTATTTGGAATCGCCCGTGCAGCGCGTGGCTGGGTTTGACACCATCATGCCCTACTACAAACTTGAACTGGATTACATGCCAGACGCGGATCGTATTGCCCGCGCGATAGAGGAAACTGCCGCTTACTAATTTGTGCCCGACACATTTCACACCAAATCCACTCACTCTTGGAGAACCTTACATGGCTGGCGTAAAACAACCTGACGACAAAAGTCATTTCATTCTTCCAGATCTTGGTGAAGGTGTTCACGAAGCCGAACTTATTAAATGGCGCGTGCAAGTTGGCGACACCGTGAAAGAACATCAAACAATGGCCGAGATGGAAACCGACAAGGCGCTTGTTGAAGTTCCAAGTCCTTGGAATGGTGTCATTGGTGAACTGTGCGGAAATGCTGGGGACATTATTTTGGTTGGAAGTGTTTTGGTTCGCTACGCGAACAAGGGAGCCGCAGTCACCAGTGCGCCAAAGACCGTGTCCGCGCCCGCAAAACAACACTCCGCTCCCGTCGCCACCGTAAAAGCTGAACCAAAGCCAGAAGCCAATGAAGACGCCGGCACCGTTGTTGGAAATGTCAGCGGCTCGCTTGGTGTTCCAAGTCGCTTTGCGCGCCAACCAGAACATGAACGTGTTTCTTCTGGCGCCAACAAATCGCTTGCAACACCCGCTGTTCGTCGCATCGCCAGGGAATTGGGCGTGAACATTCAACAAGTTCGCGGCACTGGTCGTGGTGGTCGCGTTACCGCTAGTGATCTTCAGGCCGTCAGTCAAGGCGCGGCGGATGTGGCGCGCGAAACAACTGCTTCGCGTGTTGTCATTGCGCAACCAATCGCCCATCCTATAAACAACAACACAGTCACCACAACATCCGCGGCAATTTCCGCCGTGTATCCAACCGTAAATCGCGACGGCGTGAAGGAATGTATTCCGTTTCGTGGCATTCGCCGAAAGATCGCGCAAGCGCTTGATTTGTCCGTCAAGACCGCCGTGCACTTCACCGTTGTTGACACCGCTGATGTCACCAAACTTGATCGCAAGCGCAAGGAATACGCCGCCGCGCTGGGAACTAAATTAAGCATGTTGCCATTTGTCATGCTGGCTGTATGCAAGGCTTTGCGCAAGCATCCAACACTCAACGCAAATGTGGATGACACCAATGAGGAAATCTTGATCAAGGAACCAATTCATCTTGGTTGCGCGGTCGATACGGATCATGGCCTTATGGTTCCTGTTCTTCGAAACGCGCACCAAAAAAATGTTGGCGAGCTAGCCGCGCTCGTGAAGGAATTGGCGCAATCATGCAAGGATCGCACAGTTGCTCGCGAAAATCTTGTAGGCGGAACATTCACCATGAGCAATGTTGGTAGTTACGGCGGCGCGTTCGCCACGCCAATTATCAATTATCCAGAGGTCGCCATTCTCGCTGTTGGCCGCGCCAAAGAGCAGGTTTTAACAAAGAATGGCGCGTTCTACGCGGGTCTTGTTTTACCGCTCAGTCTTTCGTGCGACCACCGCATTGTGGACGGCGCGGAGGGCGCAAGATTTTTGAATAGCGTGCTGGTATTCCTAGAAAATCCAGATCAATTATTGGCGTCGTAAGCGCGCAAGATCACTGTTCAATTGAATTTATCTATTGTCAATGATTGGTTAGACTGTGGCCATGAGTATGTATTTTAAATTGATGGTTCTGTTCACGCTTGCAATCAACACCATTGCGCTTGCGATATCAGACGCCCCACCCATGCCAGAACTTGCGGGGGCGGGGAGTTGGCCACTTGCTGGCTACGGATTGGCGTTTGTGTTGGTGGGCGGCGCCGTCTATGTAAGTCTTTTCACATCCAAGCGCACGAATATTGATTAACACAACACACCAGAGGTACATCATGCGACACAAAAAAATTCTTAAACCTAAACACGCCCTCATTGTTCTCAACCTCATCCTGCTTGGGATTCTTGGATTTGTTTCACTTGGTCCAAGCGCGGTCGCCCAGTCCACCCGCTCTCGCGGCCAATACCTCATGGTTGGTGGAAAATATGTCATGAACCAAGCCGGCGTCGCCTACATCCTGGATCAATCCAATCAGGAGCTTATTTCCTTGTCTTGGAACGATTCATCCAAAAATCTATTTGGAATTGGTTACAGAAACATTCCAAAAGTGGTCGAGCAAATTCAAAAGAGCCGTTAAGAAAAAACAACAATATGAAACAGCAATCAAATAAATTTCAAATGAACACTGTCGCGCTTTGGGCGAGCGCCTTCTTTCTTGGTGGACTTATTCTCACCCAGGCCGGAAAAATTCAAAGCGCAAACGCGGATTCAGTGGCCACAACAAATGGATTTTGCATGTCTACCATCACGGTTGGTAATCAAACTGGTTCTGAAACCTACGATCTTCTTTGGCTTGTTGATGATCGTAGTGAAACACTGATGATTTTCTATGGCGATGTGTACAACAAGGTTCTGGATTTACGAACCACAAAAAACCTCTCTGAAATTTTTAAACAAGCTCGCGGAAATTAATGTATGCATCCGCGGTGGGGTGAGATTTTTCATGAAAGATTCATCAACACTTTCCCCTGTTTCCAAGCCAAGTCCAGCGGTTGACGCCGTTATGGCCAAGCGACGCGCCGCGTCTTTCACCACCAGAAGTATTAAAACATCCGCCAAGGCTTCGGGTCTTCGTTTGGCCATGTCCATGCTGGACCTCACCACGCTTGAGGGTAAGGACAGCCCAGAAAAGGTGCGCGCGCTTTGCGCCAAAGCCATCTCGCCGCATGTTTGCAGTGTGCCATTTAAAGATGCGGTTCCGCACGTTGCCGCAATTTGTGTTTACCCAATGTTGATTCGCGTTGCCAAAGAAGCTCTCAAGGGCCACGCCATTAAAATCGCCGCGGTGGCCACGGGATTTCCAAGCGGCCAATATCCACTTGATATTCGCCTTCAAGATGTTCGCACTGCGGTTATGGCTGGTGCCGACGAAATTGACATGGTGATCAGTCGGGGACTTTTTCTATCAGGCCAATTTCAAGCTGTTCGAGAGGAAATTATTGAAACAAAAGCCGCGTGTGGCCCTGCCCATTTAAAAATTATTCTTGAAACCGGCGAGCTTGAAACCTTGGACAATGTTCGTCGCGCCAGTGATCTTGCCATTGACGCTATTGTTAGTCGGCCTGGCTCCAAACCCCTTATAGATGGCGAAGTTTTTATCAAGACCAGCACCGGAAAAGTTCAGCCCGCGGCCACCATGCCAGTCACGCTTGTAATGCTTGAGGCAATTCGCGACACCTTTCTTGCGGGCGGACCAAAGATTGGAATGAAACCCGCCGGCGGAATCCGGACAGCAAAGCAAGCGCTTCACTACCTTGTCATGGTGAAGGAAACTCTTGGAGACGATTGGCTTACGCCAGATCTTTTCCGTTTTGGCGCAAGTTCTTTGGCCAACGACATTCTGCGCCAAATTATGAAACTTGAAACCGGCCACTACGCCTCGTCGTGGGACCTTGGGGAATAAGCGCTGGCTTATTCACGCGTCCGCAACACGTTCCCCCTAAAAATTATAAAAAGTGTCTCACCTACCCAGGGTTTCGCAACTTATTTGTTTGCGGAATTCGCGCAGGTTCCCATTGCCCACACAATTCCACCACGGACGTGCTTTCTAAAATCTTCTTCAAAAAAAGATTCTTTTGTATGGCCCATGGCTGTGTACCAAGCGCGGCCGCCTTCAAACTCATGCATCCAAGAAATTGGATGGTCACCGTTCATTGTGACTTCGCCCAAATCTTGATCGTTCACTGTTACCAACACACGAACATTTTCGCGCGGGTTGGTGCGGAACCTGTACCACTCGTCCTCGCGTTTCCATGCGTCTGGAAATTCGACCGTGCTGATGTGCGTTGTGTCCTCGCGGCGAACAGTGGCCAAAATAACCTTGGTGTGATCTTTAAACCACGCCCCAACAAGTTGCCCATACCAAGGCCAGTCATGTTCCGTATCCGACGCCGCGTGAATGCCAACAAATCCTCCGCCAGAATGAATGTATTGTTCAAATGCCTTTTGTTGCTCTGTGTTTAACACATTTCCCGTGGTGCTAAAAAAAACAACCACGCAAAACCGTTTTAAATTTTCGGTTGTGAACGCGCCAGCATCCTCTGTTTGATCCACAACAAAAACACTCTTTCCAATGTCGCGAAGAGCGTGAATACCGTCTGGAATATTTTTGTGCCTAAACGCCGTGGTTTTTGTAAAAACAAGAATGTGTGGTAATTCGCTTTGTGCGCCACTACTGCTCTTGAGCCCCACCTCGGTCTTTGCGTTGGTTGTGGCGTCGGCATTTTTTGGTTCCGTTACCTGTTGCGTGTTTGCACAACCCAGAAGAAAGAGTACGACCGCCACTTGCCCAAGAAAGTGTTTTAGAATGATTGTCATTGGCTTCACTTGCGTGTTGTGTATCTCTGTCGCGCTTCAATTATGACTTATTTCGCCTTGAATTGTTATGCCCTTTGGGGCTACGCTACCAATCCGTGACTACTCCCCAATCCGCACATGATCGAACACTTGCCCGGCATCCAAAGCCGCTTGGTGGCGATACGGCGCGAAATCTTCCAACCCCAACAGTGAGCCTTTCCGAATTCATATTGAATAATGGAGATGAAGCCCGCCAAAGCTTAAGGATTGGAAAAAAACCTGATTGGCTTCGCGCCCGCGTGCCTGGTGGTGAGGAATATCTTCGCCTAAAGGCGATCATGGACGAGCATAAACTGCACACTGTTTGCCAAGAGGCAAGCTGTCCAAACATGGGCGAGTGTTGGAGCCGAGGTTCCGCCACCATTATGATTCTCGGCGATACCTGCACGCGTAGTTGTGGTTTTTGCAATGTAAAAACCGGCCGCCCCGCCACGCTTGATCTGCACGAACCCGCGCGCGTCGCGGAAAGTTTGCGCCTTATGAATCTCAAACATGTGGTGATCACCAGTGTGAATCGAGATGAGTTGCCAGACGGCGGCGCAGAGTTGTGGGCGCAAACAATTCACCTTACGCGCCAAGCCTGTCCAAACATGAGCATTGAAGTTCTTGTTGGTGATTTTTGCGGCGATGAAAAAGCAATTCAAACAGTATGTGATGCTCGTCCCCGAATCATCAGCCACAACATGGAAACTGTTCGGCGCATGCATTCCGCGGTGCGACCCCAGGCGCGATATGAGCGATCACTGAATGTGTTGAAACAATTCAAGGCAAGTGGTCTGCTTACAAAAACTGGAATTATGGTTGGAATTGGCGAGCGCGACAACGAGGTGTTGCAACTTATGGATGATGTGCGCGCGGAATCCAAGGCTGATATTTTAACCATCGGACAATACCTGCAACCCACCCGCAATCACCTTCCCATTGATCGCTGGGTCACTCCAACCCAGTTTGTTCAGTTTAAATCAGATGCGCTTTCGCGTGGATTTAGGGTTTGTGAAAGCGGTCCGCTGGTTCGCAGTAGTTACCGCGCCGACGAACAAGCCGCGTTGCTTGTGGACCTTTGAAGAATTGGTCGTTTGCTTTCTGGGTTATTTAGTTTTTGCTGGCAACAATCTTCCAACAACAATTGGTTGAAGTGGAAATTCTTTCAAGCAATCTCGCAGATCCTTCAGCGTCAACTTCTCGATGCGATCCATTTCTTGCTCAATCGGTATTGGCGGCAATCCATAAGCCCACTGGGAACCCAATCGATGCATGCGTCCGGATGGACGCTCGCTTGCCAACGCTATTCCTGTGGCGATGCGGGCGCGGGCGCGATCCAATTCTTCTTGCTCAATGGATGTATCCAGTTCCAACATTTCCTTGCGCAGTCGTTTCTCCACCTCGTCGATATTTTTCTGATCACACGCCGCGAACACCAAATACTCACCCAGACCATCGCGCCCCTCAAATGAACATGATGCCTCTTCCGCAAGTCCAGTTTCCACAACACTCCAATAAAACTTGCTTCCCTCTCGATCACCAATAATTTGACTTATCAAACTACTGGCGTAACGACGCGCGTCACCCAGGGCTGGCGCTGGCATCATCATGCCTATATACGCACGGTTTGTTTTTTCAACCACGTTTGTGAATTCCTTTGGCGTAGCCACAAACGCTGGTTGTTTCCTACCTGGCTTTCCTCGCGGCCAATGACCGCACAGCTTTTCCGCCTCGCTCGTTATTTTTTCAAAATCAAGCTGTCCAGCAACGGCAAGTATTAGATTGTCCGCGGCGTAACGATTGTTGAAGTACTCCGTCATGTTTGCCAGGGGCAATTCGCTCACTGTTTTTTTTGTGCCAAGCACCCGGTGCGCCAGTGGATGATCCTTGTAATACGCCTCCATCATTTTTTCATACAGGCCCATAAATGGGTTGTCTTCATACATCGCAATTTCTTCAAGAATCACACCGCGCTCTTCTTCAAAATCCTCTTTGCGCAACGCCGGTCTAAGAATATCCGACAAAATCTCGATCGCAGATGAAAGGTGCTCCGGCAACACGTGGGCGTGAAACGCTGTCATCTCTCCACTGGTAAACGCGTTGTGGCTGGCTCCAATTTGATCAAAGTCATTGTTGACATCCAGGGCGCTTCTGTGAATGGATCCTTTAAACATCATGTGTTCAAGAAAGTGGCTTACGCCCATAATTGCTGATGGCTCATCTCTAGCTCCGGTTCGAACAAAGAAACCCGCGGCCGCCGTGTGTGTGCTTGGATCAATTTCCCCCACAAGCAGTAATGCGTTTGAGAGCCGCGCTTCTTTATATACAAATGTCATATGTTGATTCTAGTTGCCAGTAGTTGATTGTTGCTTATCGGGTGTTTGATTATTTGCAAAAATAAAATAGTGGGTTTATTTCCAGCAAATTGCGTGGTTTTTTATTTGTTTTGCCAAGTGAATAAGACTATTTGCCTATGGATTTTAAATTTGAGGAAGCCAGCCAATATGAACCCGTCGACAATTGTCGATCTGTTTCCTTGCACAATCGCCGTGACAAAGAACGCGTTGTTGCTTCTGGAGAACTCCTGATCGCTTGGCACCATGAACCTGATCAACTTCGCGCATATTCAAATTTTAACATCAGTGAAAATGGCGCAAAGATTTTTTGCGAGTGCTATCTTCCTGATGGATTAACGGGCCTAGCTGTAATGCACCGCCCAACCGGAATTCGAATAAATCGAACATGCATGGTGGCTTGGTGCAAGCCGGTTCGTGATTCAACCGGTCAGTTAAAATACTACGAGGCTGGAATGCGCTTCTTTTAAATCACGACGCTGATCGAATTCGTGTTGGTTTTTGAACGCTTGTTGGAAGCGCTCCAAACACGGCCGCCATTGTCATTGGCTCCTCCGCCAAAACATTTCTTAAATGCGCCGCCAACAATCTATTCGCCCTGACCAAGCTTTCTTCATCGCTTGATGGATCCATATTGCAAGCAAGCGACTCCAAGGTAAGTATTGTTCCTCTTCTTATTCTCCAGCAGTTTGGGTCGCCAGAATCAACTGTAAATTTTCCAGCGACTGGATCAAACGCCAGTGTGGCCGCGCCGGGATCTGGATCTGTAAGTTCTGGTCGCCAACCCGTTTCCTCTAAAAGCGACCATTGAAATCTTAAAAGACAAAGCGTTGGGGCGCTTCCCAACTGAAGCGCCCTTAAAAGATTCAGCGTCATTTCATACAGTCCGGGATGTGGATCAAGCGCCGGCAACATTCTGTTTAACATGTCGGCGGCATACCAGCCCGCTTTATTCGCCCGAAGATTGTCCCTTAGTGCGGGAAATGTTTCGCGAACATCCCACTCGGTTAGTGTGGCTAATTCGCTATCACGCTTCAATAAAAATCCAATCTCGCCTTGAGAAAGAACATCAAATCCGCCAGAAAACTTTCCTTTATCGCGCTTTGATCCCTTGGCCAATCCGCGAAGAATTCCGTTTGTCTTGGTGAAAAGAACCACGGTCTGGCTTGTTTCAGACCAATCCCAGTGGCGTATGCAAAGTGCTTGATCTATGGTTGCGGACACTGTGTTTGCTGTGATTTTTTAAATTTCGTCTTTTTTCTTTTTCGCGCACTTCACGCAATTCCGTCCGCTTTGTTTGGCTTTATAAAGCATCTTGTCTGCCAATTTTAACATTGCCTCGGGTGTTAAATCACCCTCCAAACACTCCATATCGCACACACCAAAGCTTGCGGTGACAACTAGGTCAGGATTTCCGGACCACTTTGCCGCCTCTATAGCCACGCGAAGTCTTTCCGCGACCTCGCAACCCCGCTCAATATTTGTTGATGGAAAAATCAATCCAAATTCCTCTCCACCATATCTACACACAATGTCACTGGTACGACCGCCCGAAAAAATTTGGGAGACGTGTTTTAAAACTCGATCACCAAACGGGTGACCAAACTGATCGTTTAATCTTTTAAATCGATCTATATCACACAGCACTAGGGTGAGGGCGCGCTGATGTCGCTTGGCTTCGGAAACTTCTTGTGTAAGTCGATTGTCAAAATATGTGCGGTTCCATAGTCCCGTCAATCCATCAAGTTGCGCTCTTTGCTCCAACATTCTCATTAAATACTGGTTGCGAAGCGCACTGCGAACGCGCGCCTTTAATTCAAATGCATCAAATGGTTTGGTTATGAAATCAATCGCACCCATATCAAGGCCGCGCACCTTGTCCATTGGTTCGTCCGTTCCACTAATAAATATCACGGCTATATTTTGTGTCCCGGTGTCTTCTTTCAGCTTGTCAAGCAATTCGAATCCATTCATCCCCTCCATCGAAATATCAAGCAAAATAAGTTCCGGTTTTAATGCTCTCGCCTTCTGTAATCCCTCCTCGGAACTGGTCGCGCTGTGTAATTCAAGATCCTCGCCCTGAAGGCGCGCCTCTAGAAGTCTATGAATCAATTCTGAATCATCAATAGCAAGAACTTTAGGAATAATTTTATTTTGCACCACGCCTTACGCCTGTCCTGAAATATTTCGCCCCGCATACACCCGATAAAGAATAGCCACTAAATTTTCTCGCGCCTTGCTGGCTGTTTTTTGCCACGCATCTTCGGCAAGTCTTATTTTTTTTTCAAGCGCCTGCGCATTTGTGGTTATTATCTTAAACCCATATCCACTGCCAGCTCCCTTAAGTTGATGAACTATTCTGCATAGCTGTTCTTTGTTTCCGGAATCAAAGTGACTTTCAATCGTTTCAATTCGATGTGGAATTTCATTTAAAAAATCTTGGATAATTTTCACCATTGATTCATCATCTAAAAAATCGCTTAGAATCGGCTTGCCCTTATTTTGGTCTTCTGGCTCCTTAAAATTCATGCCTAATTCCAACCTTTCCCGCCGGCCGTTTCGTGTTTGCAAAACTAATTCTTGTTTCATATCTATTAATTATTCAATTTGATTTGTGTTTCACGCTGAGTAGTTACAAAATTCCAAGTTTTTTGTTTTTATCGGTTGTTTCTTGCTAAAATTCGCTACACTTGTCTTTTTCAAGCCCAGCCGCGCGAAAGCGTCGTTCGAGGAGATTGCACCATGGTTCCAAAGCCTCCGCCCAGAGAAGGGCAATTAGGCTTCATTTACCTGCCACCGTACCGCATTCAGGGCATTAGTGTCGCTGGGGAGCAGGCGGTTGTGCATGTTCCAGAGCTTGATGTTGTCTTTGACATTGGCCTGTCCCCGCGTGCAACTCTTGCCGCAGGAACGGTTTGTCTAAGCCACGCCCATATGGATCACGTGGCGGGCCTTCCATATTGGTTCAGCCAGCGCTCGTTTCAAAAGCTTGGTACGGGGCGAGTTTTGTGCCATCCCAAACTTGTTCGCCCACTTCAATTAATGATGGAGTCTTGGATTGATTTGGAAAGACAAAAGACACCACATGAGATTGTGGGTATTGAACCTGACAGCCACTATGCGTTGCGACCAAATTTAAATGTGCGTGCAATTGAAGTCAGCCACTCCGCGCCAGCGTTGGGATTTTGTGTGATTGAAAATCGCAGTAAGTTGAAAGAGGAGTTTCAGGGACTGCCACAAGATCGATTGCGTGAGTTGAAGATTTCTGGAACAGAAATTTCACGCATCTCTGAAATTCCGTTGGTGGCCTACACCGGAGACACGGAAATTGGTCCCTTCCTCTATCGGGATGAGTTCTCAAAGGCTAAGATTGTGATCACCGAATGCACCTTCTTTGAGAAGGAACATCGCGATCGGGCTCGTGTGGGTCGGCATATTCATGTGGATGATCTTTTGCCTCTTATGGATGCCTGGAAGGCGGAGTCAGTTGTCATTGTGCACATGAGTCGTCGCACAAATTTACAGTTTGCGCGCGAGCGCCTTAACGAGGTTCTAGGCTCGCACATGGATCGCGTGCATATCTTGATGGATCACAGAGCAAATCGCCTACGGCTTGAGCAACAAGTTCTTGCAAGCGGTCAGACGCCAGAGAAAAAAAACCTGACTCCGCAAGCGCCTTTGACCGACGTGGAAAAATAAATTATTAACAAAATTCTTTTATTTGGTTGACGAGTGGCTCAACTGGTTTTACATTGACTCACCTCGCTTTGTGAAGGATTGCAGGGCGGGAATGTGTTGGTTGTTACTTGTTTGATGATTCGAACGGACGTGGATCATCTTTAAATTTTTGCTCGGTCAAATCACTCATTTGGGTCTCATTTAATGTCCACGGCCGATCAAGAACTTCAACAAAAAATGCACGCCTATCTGCGGCGACACCATCCAGAGGTTTGCCGCCACTGGTTTGATCAAATCAAAATTGCGGGTGTAGAGGGCGGTTTACTTCGCTTGGTTGTGGATGAACCGGTTCGCCTTAAATATTTACAAAGGGCGTGTGTGGCTTTATTCACGGAAGCCGCGCAGTCCGCATCGGGTCGCCTTTTAACTGTTCGATTTGTCGCTTCTGAAGTCGAAAAAGTGGACACCTCCGTCAAGTTGGACCGGGTAATTAAAAATAATTTTGGTGAGGATGTCTCTGAAGCTCCAATTCTTATTGATGAACAACTTTTATTAAGTCCCGACTATTGTTTTGATGCGTTTGTTGTTGGTCCAGGAAATCGCCTCGCGCATGCGGCGGCGATTGCGGTTACCTCCAAGCTTGGTCGCGCCTACAACCCATTCTTTGTGCACGGCGCGGTTGGTTTGGGAAAGACGCACCTTCTTCAATCTATTTGCCAAGCAACTCTCTGCAATCAACCAAGCGCCAGAATTTTGTACATCAGTTGCAACACCTTTATGGAAACCTTTCTTGAATGCGTCAAGATTGGTCGCATGAATGATTTTCGTAATCGCTTTCGTAATGTGGATTTGCTGGTGATTGATGACATCCACTTCTTATCCAAGCGCGAGCAAACCCAGGAGGAGTTTTTTCATACCTTCAACATGCTTCATCAGTCTGGGCGTCAAATTGTTTTAAGTTCGGATGCGGCTCCGTCTGACATTCCAGATCTTGAACAGCGCCTCGTCAGTCGATTTAACAGTGGTCTTGTGGCGCGTATTGATCGGCCTTGTTATGAAACACGCGTGTCCATTCTAAAAGCGAAGGCAAAACTTCATGATCTTGTGCTTCCTGAAGATGTATCTGCTTATGTCGCGGCAAGAATTGATTCAAATATAAGAGAGCTGGAGGGCGCGCTCACAAAGATTCGTGGATTTGCTTTGGCTACAGGCCGACCCATTCAACTTGATCTTGCCAAAGAGGCTCTTGGGGTTGTCGCGCTTGTGTCTGGATCCAAAAATAATCATCCTTCCATGCAGTCCATACTGGATTCGGTTGTGAGCTACTACGACGTGAAATTGTCGGACTTGGTTGGCAAACGAAGACATAAAAGCATTGTGTTGCCGCGTCAGGTTTGTATGTGGTTGGCCCGACACCACACACGCTACAGCCTTGAGGAAATTGGAGGATATTTGGGCGGTCGCGACCACACCACGGTTTTACACGCGGTTCGAACCGTTACCGCTAGAAGCACGATGGATGATTCGCTTCGCGCGGATGTTGCCCGATTAGAAGAAAGCCTTACAAGCAATCTCAATTCTCAGACAGTTTCTCAACCAGTTGGTCGCGTTTGATTTTTGCATGAACAACCTGTCTTTTGCGTTCAATGAATGTCGCCACAACTGGCTTGTTAAGTGTCAAACCTTGGGTTGTAGGGTTGAATGTATTTCTATAGACAACTTCAGAAATAAAACGAACGCCAATCGACATTTTATTCATGTCGTGTGTTTAGTGTTATGCATTGTGGCCAAACTACTTCCGCATTGATGTCGCTGTTTATTCACAACCAGACAGGACATATATCTATGATTATGAATAGATACTTGAAATGACTCAGAAAGAGAATTCAATCCAAACGCATGGTGTGGATCTATTTTTGTGTCCTTCTAGGCTGACATATTGCGCAGAATACGGTTGTCCTTTGCGAACATAGAGTTTGCTTCAATATCGCGCCACACTTCATGCATGGCAATCCGCCACGACCATACACCTGGTGACAATTCTGAAACGTGCCTGATTTTCCAGCGGCGTCCTGGTGATCTTGAATGGTGGATCCGCCGCCCCAAATAGATCGATTTAATATCAATTGAAGATGATGGATCAGTTTTACAAGCTCCGGCCGTGAAAGAGATCCAGCCCTTCTCAGCGGGTGAATCGCGGATTGAAACAATGTTTCATCCGCGTAAATATTTCCCACACCCGCAATATTGGATTGGTTCAGAAGGCAAGCTTTCGCAGAGAGTTTTTTATTTTTAAATATTGAAACAAGATCATCAACTTGTACACAAAGCGCATCTGGTCCAAGTCTTGACCAAACATCCTCACGGATTTTTTGCATGGATGAATATGGGCGGACATATCCAAATCTCCGTGGATCTTTGTGATGTAATTCAAAATGTGTATTGTTTCGAGCCAGGCTCCAAAGCACATGCACATGTTTAGCCGGAGTGGAACCAGACGGCCACACCGTAAGCGATCCACTCATACCCATGTGAAACAATAGGGCGCGTCCACAAACCGATTCAAGCGCAAATTGTTTTCCTTGTCTATGCACTCGGGCAACCGTGAGAGTATCGAACAGGTCACGATGGTTTTTGGATCCCTTAATAAAACCGGCTCGATACACCCGAACGCCAACAACTTTTGCGCCAACGCAAAACTGGGTTAAACCACGGCAAATAGTTTCAACTTCTGGTAGTTCCGGCACAAGAGAACTCTATACTTATTCAATGAGCGAAGCACCCACCAACAATCCTTTTGAATCCGAGATCGCCAATGAAATCATATGGGCCCGTGAAGCGATTGGGCGGGTCCGATCCGAAGTTCACAAGGTGATAGTTGGACAAGAACAAGTGTTGGACGAGGTTCTTTTAGCCATGGTGTGCGGCGGGCATTCGGTTGTGGAGGGTGTTCCTGGCTTGGCAAAAACATTATTGATTTCCACTCTTGCCAAATGTCTTTCCCTTCAATTCAGCAGAATTCAATTCACTCCAGACCTCATGCCTTCGGACATCACTGGCACGGAGGTGATTGAGGAGGATCGATCAACAGGCATGCGATCGCTTCGATTTGTGCGCGGTCCAATTTTTTCAAATATTGTTTTGGCGGACGAGATCAATCGAACGCCTCCCAAAACACAAGCCGCTCTTTTGGAGTCCATGCAGGAACGGCAAGTGACCGTTGGTGGAGTCACTCATAAACTTTCAAATCCATTCTTTGTTCTTGCCACACAAAATCCAATCGAGCAAGAAGGCACGTATCCGCTACCAGAGGCGCAACTTG
>CALFOZ010000223.1 GCA_937919205.1 uncultured Planctomycetia bacterium | reverse complement strand
CGCTGTTGCGGTTTCTTAACGACGGCGACCGTTTTGTGTGGGGTAGCGAGAAGAGCGGCTTTCGTAATTTGGAGCTTCGAAAACTTTCCGACACCACTTTCATTCAGCCACTCACGCGCCTCGCATGTCCCGTGGTGGATATTTTGCAAATCAATGAATCAGCGAAAGCGGCAAACGATAACGGAGGATCACTTGATCACCAAAACGATCAAGAGGATTCCGCGACCGCCAATTCCGCGATCGCGCCACGCGCCAACTTTCCTGGCGGCGGCCAACTGTGGTATCGAGCCAACAGCGCCGCCACTCCAATGTTGGCGCAGATTCACTGTGTGAATTTAGACGGCACTGGCGAGCAACAACTCACCGATGGCGCGAGTCATTGGTCAGGCATGCAACGCTCGCCCGATGGAAAGTTTTTCACCGCCACCGCCGAGGCGCCCAACGTGCCCCAGCGCACCGTGTTGTTTGCATTGGATGAACACAACCCCGCCAATAAAATCGCCACGCTTGCCGCCGCGCCCACCGACGGCTTTGAGAAAAACAATTTGCGTCAGCCCGAGTTGTTCACATTCACCGCCGCGGATGGCGTGACGCCGCTGTGGGGGGAATTATTTTTTCCGCCAGACTTTGATGCCACAAAAAAATATCCACTGCTGATCGATGTCTACGGTGGACCAAGTTCGCAGGCCATCACCGGCCGCTTTGACGCGGGCAGTGCCTACCGCGCTCTTGGTTTGTTGATTGCAAAGATTGATAATCGCGGCACGCAAGGCCGGGGAAAAGCCTTTGAATCAGCGACATATCTCAATTTGTGCGGCGCGGATGTAGACGACCAAGCCGCGGGCGTGAAGGCTCTTTCACTGCGCCCATATGTGGACGCCAACCATGTTGCAATGAAGGGACATTCATACGGCGGCACCATGAGCGCCATGGCGGTGCTGCGCTACCCAGATATTTTTTGCGCGGGCGTGGCCGGCGCGCCCGTGACGGATTGGCGCAACTACGACACCATTTATACCGAGCGCTACATGCGTACTCCAAAAGAAAATCCAGAGGGTTACGACGCGAGCAGCGCCGTGCAACTTGCCGCCACGCTGAAGTCGCATTTGCTTTTAATTCACGGATTGGTTGATGACAATGTTCATCCATCAAACACATTGCAAATGGCCAAGGCCATGCAGGATGCGGAAGTGCCATTTGAAATGATGCTCTTTCCTGATTCACACCACGGCATTGGTTCGCCGGCATACAAAGCCAAGGCGTGGTGGTTCCTGGCGGAGCATTTAGGATTGTTGCGCGAGGTTGCTGAACATAAAATCACAGCGCCCGCCGCCGCCACAACGCCAGCCGTTCTAGAGGACGAGTCCGTGCCGGTTTCATCAACACCCGCCGCGCCAACAATTCAGTTGGCGCCGGCCGCATCAGATACACCAGCGCAACCAGCTCCATCAACTCAACCAATTGGAGCCACGCCATGAATTCCAAAATGCCAACTGACCGCGGGCACGTTCACACCGAGCATCATCACCCCGACAACTTGGCCCTTGATGCGTGCACGCCCGCGCAAATCATCAAGCAACTCGCGCGTGACCACGAAAGCGTTCCAAAAATTATCGCGGCGGCGGCCGATGAACTCGGCGCGTTTGTGCAGAGGCTGGTTCCTAAAATGCGCCAAGGCGGAAGGCTTATTTACATTGGTGCCGGAACCAGCGGACGTCTAGGGGTGCTGGATGCCAGCGAGTGCCCGCCAACCTTCCGAAGCGACCCTAGCCAGGTGATTGGCCTGATCGCGGGCGGCGATGCTTCTTTGCGCAAGAGCAGTGAGGGCCGCGAGGACGAGCCCATGGGCGCCAAGGAGCAACTGGAACTCCTGAATCTGACCGCCAGTGACACTTTGCTGGGAATTGCCGCTGGCGGCACCACGCCCTACGTGCTGGGAGCCATTCGCCTGGCCAAAGCTTGCGGCGCATCCACGGCGCTGTTGTCATGCGCCCCTCGGGACGTGCCGCCGGATTGTGACCAACTGATTGTCTTGCACACCGGCGCGGAGTTGCTCACGGGTAGCACGCGCTTGAAGGCCGGCACCGCGACCAAGTTGGCGCTGAACGCGATCACCACCGCAACGTTCGCCGCGCTTGGAAAAGTGTACGGACAAATCATGGTCGACCTTGCCGCCACCAATGAGAAGTTGATCGACCGCGCGGTGCGCATGTTGACGCACATTGCGCCGGAGGTCACGCGCGAGCAGGCGTTGCAATTGTTGACGCAAGCGGGGGG
This sequence comes from uncultured Planctomycetia bacterium, assembly GCA_937919205.1. Classification (GTDB taxonomy): domain Bacteria; phylum Planctomycetota; class Phycisphaerae; order Phycisphaerales; family SM1A02; genus SYAC01. The sequence continues at coordinate 2,979 of CALFOZ010000223.1, read as the reverse complement.
CCAACTTCGCGTGGCGATTGTCATGACCAAATTGAATGTGGACCGCGACGGCGCCATGGCGAAATTGTCCGCCGCCAACAATTCGTTGCGCGATGTGATTGGCTAATTTCTAAAAACAACACGACCCCGTCGTGAGACGAGGTCGTGCGTAAATCGAAAGGCCAGCAGTGACTTGCGTCACTACACGGCGGGATAGATTTAGATCATGCCGTTCAGTGTGCGAAGCGCACGAACACGAACCTTGCGGCTCGCTGGCTTGGCCTTGATCATGATTTCTTCGCCCGTGAATGGATTGCGACCCTTGCGAGCGCTTGTTGCTGGCTTGTTTGCTGTCTTCAATTTCATGAGACCCATGAAATTAAATTCGCCACAACCCTTTTTGCTGAGGTCAGCCGCGATGATCGCAGTGAGGGCCTCGAACACTTCCTTCACCTTGGTGTTCTTCAGTTCGGTGCCGAGAGCAATCTGCTTCACGACTTCGCCCTTTGAACGACGCTTGGTTGCTGGAGTGGCCTTGAAAATCTTCTTCTTTACTGCTGTCTTAGACATGTGGAAATCCTTTCCAGGATTTAATGTCATTCGGCGTCCGCCGAATGACGAGGTTGCGAATGCCCGCCAACGTAGGCGGAACAAAGCACATATTACAGGTCAGACGCCTTGAATCAAGGGTTGCAAGGGGTAAAAATGAGTGTTTTTACCCATGTTTGAGCAACTTTTGTCTTGAATATGCTGAAAAACTCGCAAAATTGACCACTTTTTGCTCTTGACAAAGGAAAACTTTCTTTATCTCAAAGAAGTTCGCGCGGCCGTGCGCCTTGTATTCAAGTTCAAAAAAAATGCGCGCGGCACACGCCACGCGCATTGTGAATGTGTGATCATCTCAAAATCACGAGCGACTTTTCGCCGCGCCGCGCACGGTGGCGCGTCCAATGGAAACATAATCAAAGCCATGTTCCTGCATGGAATGCGCGCGATACAAATTGCGTCCGTCAAAAATAAGCGGAGCACTGAGCAAGTCTTTCACGCGGTCCCAATCAGGCGAACGAAAATCGCTCCACTCTGTGCACACCACAAGCGCGTCCGCGCCTTCAAGACATTGATACATGTCCGTGGCAATTTCAACGCTTGTCATTTCACGCGACAAATGTTCAAGCGCAACAGGATCAAATGCGCGCACGCGCGCGCCAGCCTTGATGGCTCGTTCCATCAGCGCGATCGAAGGCGCTTGACGAATGTCATCGGTGCGCGGCTTGAAGGCCACTCCCCAGAACGCCAACTTTTTGCCGCTCAGACCGCCCACAAATTCCTTCTCAATCTTTTGCCAGAAATGTCCGCGTTGATCTTGGTTCACCTCGTGCACGCTGGCGTTCAGTTTGCAATCAAATCCAACTTCTTTGCCCATGCCCACAACCGCAAGCGTGTCCTTTGGAAAACAACTTCCGCCGTAGCCAAGGCCGGGATACAGAAACTGATTTCCAATGCGGCGGTCGGCGCACATGCCCTCGCGCACATTGTTAATGTCGGCGCCGTAGCGCTCGCACAAATTCGCGATCTCATTGATGAAACTAATTTTGCACGCCAACATTGCGTTGCTGGCGTACTTCACCATTTCCGCACTGCGAACATCCATGATGAAAATCGGATTGCCTTGGCGCACAAACGGCTCGTACAACTCGCGCAATATTTCGCCGGCATGCTCGCTTTCCACTCCGCACACCACGCGGTCGGGCTTCATGAAGTCGCCAATCGCGTCGCCCTCTTTTAGAAACTCGGGATTGTCGGCAATGTGAAACGCAATCTTGGTGCGCGCGCGAATGGCGTCGCGCACCTTGTGGCTGGTGCCCACGGGCACCGTGCTCTTGATCACAATCACCTTGCTCTTGGCGGTGGGGCCGATCTTTTCAAGCACTTCGGCAATGTCCTTGGCCACGGCCAACACATATTGCAAGTCGGCACTACCGTCCTCGCCGCTGGGCGTGCCCACGCAAATGAAAATGACATCAGCATGGTGGTACGCGGTGGACTTGTCCGTGGTGAATTGAATACGTTTGGCGGCAATATTCTTGGTCAACATTTGGCTCAGACCGGGTTCGTAAATAGGGCTCTCGCCGCGGCGCAACATGTCAATCTTCTTCTGGTCAACATCTAGGCACAGCACGTCGTTGCCAGTGTCGGCAAAGCAAGCGCCGGTGACCAATCCAACATATCCAGTGCCGACCATGGTGAGTTTCATTTAGATGCTCCTTATATAGATTGACCAATGAATGGCGAAACCGCGCCGCAATTCAAGTGAACACAAGTGATGCGATGCAGTGTGCAACGCAAGTTATAAAAACAAGTCCACAGAGGATAGCTACCTCTTTATGTCGGCGGAAATGCGATGTGACTTTGGTGTTGCGTTGCCATTTTTCACCACATTTGCCGCAAGAATGCGCTTGGTTTTGGCAACAGGTTGCACGCCTTCAATCCATCCTTCTCGCTGAAGAAGCCAAACTTTCAACTTCATTTCCTTACCGCGCGGATTGATACTGCCAGAAAAACCACCAAGACCATTGGCGGCCACAACGCGATGGCAGGGCACGATCATTGGAAGAGGATTGCGTCGCATGGCTTGACCCGCCGCGCGAACCGCAAGCGGCGATCCCGCCGCAGTTGCCAGCCATCTATATGTACGTGTTTCGCCAGCAGGAATTGTGCGGCATGCGCGCCAGCAACGTGCAAAGAACGGACTCGCTTTGGGAGTGGCAATGCCAACAAAACTCACCCGCTCACCCGCAATATTTTGTGCGATCAACTTCGCCGCACGCCGCGCCACGATCGCATCCATACGCGAACTATCAATCACAATGTCACCAGCCGGCGTGAACACTTTCAATTTCATGCCTCATTTGTACATACTTGTTCAATAAAGTGCCCCACCAAAATCCCGCGTCGCAGAAAGGGTGGCACCACAAGCGAGTTTAGCACCCTCGCAAGCCC
>CALFOZ010000222.1 GCA_937919205.1 uncultured Planctomycetia bacterium | reverse complement strand
ATATTCGCCACGCGCGGAAGCGCGGAGTTGCGTTGGCACGACGAGAAGGGCGACCACTTTGAGCAGGCCCAAGTTGATCTTGCGTGGCGCAATGGAGGCGATGACATTTCTTTGCGCGCCGACAAAATGGGCGAGCGACTTGCGTGGGCCGGCGCCAACGCCCAGCAGTGGTGGTTGTTTGAACCCAAGCGCGAGCCGAGTCGCTTGTGGCTTGGCGCGCGCAACACGCCCGTGCCCGATTCACTTCTTCCATTCGCTGGACCCGACGCGTTGCTGGAATTGCTTGCGGCTAAACCATGGCCAGAAAAAATAACCTTGTCGCAGGATCGTCCTGGAACTTTTTGGGCTGACTTTGATCGCCCGAAGCGCGGAGCATGGGTGAAGACTCGAGTTCAAGTAGAGACAAACACAGGGTTTCCTAGCCATATTTGGCTTGTGGATGCCAAAGGTAATGTGCTTGCGGAAAGTGAATTGAGCGAGCCCGTGATGGCGAACATGAACCACTTGCCCATGGCGGACCGACCAATGGTGGCGAGCAAGATCACGTTAAAGTCCATGTCTAACATTGGCGTGTGGCAAATATTTTGGGACGAACCCGGCGCGCGCGAGGACCGATTAAAAGATCGCCTGTTTGATCTTGAGGTGATTCGCGGCGTCATGCGACCAGCCGAAGTGATCGATCTTGAGAAGGGCCAACCCAAGCGATGAATTATCTGGCTCGATGTGTGTTTGCGTTGATCATGGTCATGGTGGCGGCTTCCCCATTGCAGGATCGCTTTGTGCATCGCACTCGGGCCGCAAGTAGCGGCACGCACCTCTGGTGGATCTCCAAGAATCCATACGAGACCACCGCCCGATTTGAATTGCTCCACCACGCCGCGGCGGACGACGAGCGGCAATTCCAAGTGGCTTCGACATTCGCTGAAAAACCGATCGCATTGGCCGCCGATAGTGAGAGGGTGTGGTTAGTGTTCGAGGCGCTCAACCACAAGATGGAAGTGGTCTCGGGCGCGACGCAATTCAATCCCGCGAGTGAATTGTGGTTTATCACTCAGGGCGGCGCGCTTCAATTACGCCCAAGTATTGCGGGGGAATCGCTGGAATCATTGGCCGCGTTTGATGGCGAAGCGTGGGCGATTATTCAAGGCCAACCAGATGCGCGCGTGTTGCGCGGCGGCCAGTGGATCAGTGTGCAACTACCTGCGGCCATCAATGATTGCCAAGTGCGAATGTTGGTGGTGGCGGGGGGCGCACTGAATGCGCTTGGACAATCATCGGACCATTCCATCAAGCGCTTCAAGCGCGAGTCACAAGCCGAGTCAAAAGCCGAGTCACAAGTATGGATCGAGTCGCCCATGAAGGCGCGTGAATTTTTATACGCTGTTGACCACGCCGCTCGCTTTGCGTGCGTGACCGGTTCGTATGACGAGCAAGCGCTGAATTGGGTTGAAGCTGGCGAGCTCGCGCCCATCACGGCAATTGCATTCAACACATCCTCCCCCAACGCAGGCTCCGGCCAAGTGACTGGCATGGGAAGTGGATTTGCGTGGATCACGGAAACTGGCCATGCAACTCAAAACACTATGGTTCGCCAATCTTGGATATCCGTGGTCAGTGATGGAGCGGCTGAATTTTCAGAGCCGATTGAACTGCGCGCGCAAATTTCAAAGGCAAGTCGCTGGTATCACCTGCCAATTCTTGGCGTGCTTTCGCTAGGGGCCATCATTGCGGCATTCTTGGTGCGTGCCCTGAATTCGCCGCTCAATCCACTAGAAAAGGCGCGTTCCAAAGAAGGCGACATTGATTCCCAAGTGCTTGCCCAAACGCCAGGGAAGCCATTTCAAAAGTGGCGGCGGCTTCTGGCAACGTTCATCGATTTGCTTCCGTGCGCCATCGCTTCGCTTGTTATTTTTAAAGGCGAGTACGCAATCCAAATCTTGATACCGCCGCTATGGAGCGCCGACATTGAAATTTCCTTGCCGTATATAGCCATGGTTGTGGCTACCGTCGCGTTCTCCATGTTGGAGGAAATCATTTTCGCGCGAAGCCTGGGCAAGCGCTTGATGGGCGGGCGAGTGGTTTCAATTCATGGTGAGCCCGCGGCGTGGTGGCAACACATCGCGCGCAATCTTCTCAAGGGATTGGTGTTGCTTTCCCCGGTGCTCGCAATCCCTAGTTTGCTAAGTCCAATGGGCGCGGGAATTCCCGAGATCATTTCTAGAACTAGGGTTGAGTCATTTGAACCTGCAAACGATTCATGAAATTTGTGGCGTTTTTCCAATAATTCAGCCGAAGAATGGGGCGGTCATTCAAGGCCACGGTCGCTCGTTGGAAACGAGTGGCAAGAACTGATGAAGGGGCATGGAGGCCCGCCGTGAAAAAGATTTCTCAAACCAATCCGTTGTCGTGGAAGCCGCAGGTGTGGCTTGGCGCCGTGCTTGCCGCGGTGGTTCCTATTTCTGCGGTGACTTGGAAGACATATCGATCCAACCCAAGCGCGGCGCTGGCTCCGCAAGTTTCACAGCGGCAATCGCAATCCACCGACTCCGCGCTCACGCTCGCCAAGAGTTCCGATGTGGTTGCGGAAAATTCTTCGCAAGCAAATTCTTTCGGCGGCATTCAAGCTTGGTTTGAAGGTAGCGCGAATCCATTCCTCACCACGGCGCAAGCCAATGATCGCAAAGTAAGGGACGCGCTTGCCAAAGTAGAGGCGTCGCTACGGCGCCGCGGCGATGTTGAGGATGTATTTATATTAGTGAGCGATGGCGCGGATAAAAACACGGCCGCAATATTCAGCGCAAAGAAATCCGCGAATGCGGACAAGTCATCCGACGCAATTGATACGTCCGCGCGCAAACCCAAAGCTGTGGTTTCTATCCGCATGCGCGCCGGTTCATTGCCGATCGCCCTTGCGGATTGCGCTGGTTCATTGGTGAGCGCCGCGCTTGTGAATGTCAACGCCGAAGATGTTGAGGTGATCGATGCGCGTGATGGCGCACGGGTGCGGGCGCGGAGTTTGGATTTCAACGCCTCGGCGCAGGGGCGTGAAGCATTGGCCATGGCCGCCGTGTGCGAAGAGCAAGAGACGACTGCTCAATTGGAGCAATCCGCATCTATAGCTTTGCTGGATGAATCCGCTCACCTGCCAGTGGGTATTTCCAAGTCATCCAATCCCGCTCAGGCTTTGGTCAATGATGAAAACCTGAAGTGGACACAAAGTTCCGCGCTCACACAGAACCAATCTGTGGACACGCCGCAATCAGCGGCGAATTGGTGGATGTGGCTCGCGGTGGCAGTAGTTGGTGTGGCGGGCGCGTGGCTTGCGTGGTGGAGATTAAAGAAGCATTCATCGCAGTGCGCGAACGCCTTTACGAATAATTTGTCGCCATCTTCAGTGGACAAATTCAACAAACAGGTGGGCGGGGCGGTGAGCGATTGCGCTGACCCCGTGGCAAGCGGCGCGGTTGAATTGTGGGGGGCGCCACTTGCATGCGCACTGCATTCATGCGTTGCGGAAAAGCCAGCATTGATTGCCGCCACGTTGATCCAACGGCTCGAGTCCCATCCATCTTCGCGTGAAGAAGTGGCGCGATTGTTGTTGCAGTTGGAGCCATGGGCGGCCGATCGAATTCTGGCGGTGTTGCCCAATCACTCGCTTGATCTATTGGAAAAATCGATCAAGCAACCAGGCGCTAGCGTGTCGCCGCAACAGGTGCGCGCGTTGGCGGAGGCCGTGATTTCCCTGCGAAACGCGGCGTAATCGTTGCGTGGGCATTGGTCAAACAATTGCACGCGGCTTCACGGTCATTGTGCGCGCCACTTATTTGCACTCACGATTGGAGTGACGGCAAAGATATTTTTAGCCGCGCCTTGGATTGCGCCGCGCGTCTGAGGGATTGACCGATGGTGGCGGATTGGATTCACGAGGTTGGTGCGTGGCCGCCGCCGCCATGCTTGCGCGTGTGGCTGGAGCAATGCCCTCTATTTTGGCGAACAACAATCTTCCAGCGTTGGTGTTCACGGCGTTGGCGATGGTGGCTTCCACGCTCGCGCCAATTCGTGTGGCCGCGTCCTCCACAACCACCATTGTTCCATCGGGTAAATATCCAATGCCTTGGCCTTCGGCTTCGCCAGTCTTGATGATTGCCACGGTGACAATATCGCCCACGCCAATTGTGGGGCGAAGCGAAGCCACCATGGTGGCCATATTGACAATGGTCACGCCTTGGATTTTTCCAACCGACTCCAGATTTGAATCCGTGGTGAGAATGCGAAGTCCGTCGCTCTTGGCGGCCTCAAGCAACAAGCGATCCACGCTTAATCCGCTCACGCGAAAGTTTTGCAGTGACACTTCTGTCCAAGCGTTTTCCCGCAGTTTTATAAGGTTTTCCAAACCACGCCTTCCGCGCGAGCGCTTGGTCCGGTCGCCGCTGTCGGCCAGTCGTTGCAATTCATCCACCACAAAGTTGGCAATGACCAATGGCGCGTCCATCATCTTGGAATTCACCAGCGGAAGAATCCGTCCATCGATCAACACGCTCGTGTCCACCAACCACGGCCGCGTTCCACGGCGCGTGCGGCTGAACTCCACATATGGAATGACCAATCGAAAATCATCCTTGGTGTTCAGCACCACGCTTACGCTGAGATAGCAAATGATCAGACCAACGATGGACTTGCTCAAGTTTAAATAAATTCTGGTGGTGGGATCGCTGATTTCCCAGGCGTTCACAACTGTTTCAAGCAACGCGCCAAACGCCACCGCGCCGATCAAACCAAAGCACACGCCAATGTAGATGCCCACCACGCCAGCGATGCGCTTGTTGGGAGTGAGCGCGTCGATGACCACCACCAACAATCCAACTGCCGATGTGGCGATGCCCAAGCCAAGAATTGTGGAGAAACTAAAATCAAACGTGGTCTTCACACTGCTCACGGTGAGCAAAGCCACGCTGACTAGAAGCGTGATAAATAGAAGCCGAACCACCATCATCAAGAAGCGTCCCGAACGAACATTGGATGTGTCGGCGCTGGCTAGCGGCGGATCGCTGGTGGTGGCGGAAAAACCATCGCTTAGCGCGGTATTTTCGGGAATTTCTTCGCGAGGAGCATCTTGAGATTGTGCGGACGCATCTTGGCTCATGCGCCGATTGTACGGCGGCGGACGCCGAAGCTAGGATCAAACTTCAGTGCTACTCGAGGACGGTCGGGCCCGTTGGGTGGGCGTCATGTGAACCTGGTCAGAGCTTGAC
>CALFOZ010000221.1 GCA_937919205.1 uncultured Planctomycetia bacterium | reverse complement strand
TCACTCACTCAACAGGAATCAAATGCCCGCACAAGTGGATCGAGTCGCGAAAATGTATGCAGAGAGTTTGCTCTCGCTGGCTTTGGCCGCGGGCGCGAATGTTCCCGCCGAAATTGGCGAGGAGCTTGACGAGTTGTGCGAATTGGTTCGCGCCAACGCGCCGTTTCGTCATTTTCTGCAAAGCCCAATCGTGGACGCCAAGAAGCGCGAGCACAGTTTGCAAAATATTCTCAAGGGCAACGTCAGCGACCTGTTGATGAAGTTCATTCTTATTCTCAGCCGCAAGGGTCGCGTGGGTCACCTGCTTGAAGTGGGCGACGCGTTTGATCAACTCATGCAGGAACGTTTTGGCAAGTTGGAAGTGGACGTGTTCACCGTCAACGGCGGCGCCATTGACGCCGAAGTGGCCGCCAGCGTTTCCAGTAGAATTAAAGCCACTTACGGCAAAGAAGCCGTTCTTCACAGTTACAAAGACGCCAGCATGATTGGCGGCATCAAGCTTCGCATTGGTGATCAACTCATCGATGGCAGCGTGGCCACTCGTTTGCGCCGCATGCAGGCGGCCATGATTGATTCAGCACGACAAGACTTCGCCGTTTCTCCAGATCGTTTCATGGATGGCGGCGCGAGCCAGCACTAAATATTTTCGTACACACAACTTTCTTCCACCACTTTTATAGATTGAACACAGAGGTACACCAGTGAAAATTAAAACAGACGAAATCACATCAGTCATTAAAAAAGAAATTGAGCAATTCAGCCAGCAACTTGAAATCTCCGAAGTGGGGCAAGTGGTTGAAATTGGCGACGGCATTGCGCGCGTGTATGGCTTAAGCAAAGCCATGAGCGGCGAGCTGGTTGAGTTCGACTCCGAAGGCGGAGTTGTGACGGGCCAAATCATGAACCTTGAAACCGACATGGTCGGCGTGGCCATCTTCGGCAACGCCACGCGCGTGCGCGAAGGCGACACCGTTCGTAGCACCGGTCGCTTGCTTGAAGTGCCAGCTGGTCCAGAACTTCTTGGCCGCGTGGTGGACGCGCTTGGCAATCCAATCGACGGCGGTCCGGCTATCAAAGCCACCGCCAGCATGAAGGTTGACATTGTTGCTCCTGGCATTAAAGAGCGTCAGCCTGTGACGGAACCGCTGCAATTCGGCGTGAAAGCCGTTGATTCCATGATTCCAGTGGGTCGTGGTCAGCGTGAACTTGTCATTGGTGATCGCAAGACCGGCAAGACCGCCGTGTGCATTGACGCCATCATCAATCAGAAAAAATATTGGGGAACACCCGACGCCGTTGTGTGCGTGTATGTGGCTGTTGGTCAGAAAGATTCAACCGTGGCCAACGTTGTGGACACGCTGAAGAAGAACGGCGCCATGGAATACACAATCGTGGTGGACGCCGGCGCTGGAACGAGCGCCCCAATGCAATACATCGCGCCGTACTCCGGTTGCGCCATGGGCGAGTGGTTCATGTGGCAGGGCAAAGATGGCAAAACGCCAAAGCATGTTCTGTGCGTGTACGACGATCTTTCTAAGCAAGCCGTTGCGTACCGCGAACTTTCGCTTTTGTTGCGCCGTCCGCCAGGCCGCGAAGCCTATCCCGGCGACGTGTTCTATCTGCATAGTCGTTTGCTTGAGCGATCCACCAAACTCTCCAAGGAGAATGGCGGCGGCTCGCTCACCGCGCTTCCAATTATTGAAACGCAAGAAGGCGACGTGTCGGCCTACATTCCAACCAACGTGATTTCAATCACCGACGGTCAGATTTACTTGCAACCTGAATTGTTCGCGGCTGGTATTCGTCCCGCGATTAACGTGGGTATTTCCGTGAGCCGCGTGGGTGGTAATGCGCAAATTAAAGCCATGAAAGAAGTCGCGGGTTCTCTGCGACTTGATCTCGCGGCGTTTCGTGAACTTGAAGCCTTCGCGCAACTTGGCACCGAGCTTGACGTGTCCAGTCAGCGCCAACTTGATCGCGGCGCGCGCATGGTTCAACTTCTTAAGCAAGGTCAGTACACGCCATACGACGTGTTCGATCAGTGCGTGTCCATCTTTGCCGCAAGCAAGGGTTTAATGGACGATGTTCCGGTTGATCAAGTGAACAACTTTGAGAAGGACCTGCTTGAGAATTTCCGCGGCCCCAACAAGCCACTGCGCGACCAACTGGTCGAGAAGAAATCCTTCAAGGGTCTTGAGCCAACGTTCATTGAGGCCATTAAATCCTTCAAGCAAAGTTGGCGCGCGCCAACTACTAAGTAAACAGCGCACATGATTTCGCCCGAGATCATTCGCATTGGACTTGACGCGGCCATCGCGGAAGCGGAGGCTGGTTGGAGTCAAGGCGGTATTCCCATTGGCAGCGCGTTGCTTGATGATCAAGCGCGCGTGGTGGCAAGTGGTCACAACATGCGCGTTCAATCTGGCGATCCAACCGCGCACGCCGAGGTGAGTTGCATTCGCAACGCGGGTCGCCGTCGTGATTGGCGCAAACTGACGCTGGTCAGCACATTGAGTCCGTGTCCCATGTGTTCCGGCACCGCCATTCTGTTTAAAATTCCGCGCGTTGTCATTGGCGAGCATCGCACATTCATGGGCGCCGAAGAGTGGATGCGCAAGCAAGGAATTGAACTTCACTTGGTCGACGACGCGCGCTGTATTGCGCTGATGGAGCGCTTGCAACGCGAGAAGCCAGACTTGTGGGCTGAAGATATTGGGGAGTGATTTGCGCGCAGTGATGCGGCGGTAACGCTTGTGTCCTCTAGCGTGTATTGAAGCACTGCGCAGTTATCGCCGCTTCGTGGAGGGATTTTCGGACGCTCGCGCGCGCGACATGTAAAATTAAATTCATATCAATCTGCGTAAAAAAATTGTCACCCCGCAACCACAGCGCAATGCCCTGCGGAGATTGTCGTGTAGCAGGTCGCCTGATCGACCCACCCTTTTGATCCGCATCACGCGCATGTCGCACTGCCATGAAAGGAGTTTCGCTTGGTCGAGTCGCTACAACCCAACGCCTTGATGCAACGCGCGATCCCACTGCGCATGTCGGCGCTTGCGACCATGGCAATGACCTTGGCGCTTTTATCCCACGGGCCGGTCTGGGCCGGCGCCTCCACCGGTTGCCCTTCTGACCTTGACGACTCTGGCAATGTAGATAGCTCCGACTTGGCGACGATCCTGCTGTCCTTCGGCACTACAAATTCTGCCACCGACCTGAACTTTGACGGCACCGTGGACAGTGCGGATATGGCGCAGATACTGCTCGACTGGGGTCCGTGCGCCTGCAGTTCCACGCCGATCACAGCGATCTTTAACTCCGCCACGCCCTTAGAACCAGACGCGATCCAACACACACCCACCGCACTCGTGACCCACCTCGCTGATCGCGCGCGCGACCGTCATGCGCGCGAAGACATTGTGAACGGCGTTATTTTTCGCGCCTACGACCACTGGCTTCCGTGGTACTGGGAGCAACGAATAGCCGACATCGTGATCGAAGATCGTGTGGCCAAGGGCGGCAGTGGCGTTAGCTTTACGTGGACCACGCAAGCCCCGATGAACCCCGCCGAGTTCCGCACTTTCTATGCCAACACTTCGTCGGTGGCGCTGTACATAAACAACCAAAGCAGTAATTCCAACATGGGTGTGTCGCTTATCGCCAGTGGTCCGTCCGTGATACACCCGGGCGAGACCGACTACACCTATCAGAGCGTGATCAGTAGGCGATCGTCGGATCAGGCCCTGTTGCGGATAGGCGATCGATTCGAAGTGGAGATCAGCCAGTTTCTGCTCGCTCCGCGCAACGGGCGCACGAATTACTACGGCACCGCGTTTCTGTATGTGGTCGGCAAGGGCGTGGTGCCCTGGTACGCCAAGGCGAAGGAAGAAGCGACCACGCAGGCCGCACGCGACGCCGCTAGTTTTGACTCGGTGCCATTGCCCGAAAGTGCCTGGACCGGAGGTAGCGGCACTCTGCCATACCAATACTCCAACGAGCCCGCCGAGCGCTTCAAGCAGATGGCGGGCAACATCACTCCAATTAGTGCGCAAGCTTTCTTGCTTGGACGCCGACTGCATCACACTAACTTTGCCGATGGCAGTCACTCGGAGGCTGGCAACCCCAAGCTCATGGCGCACGCGGGACAACTGGGGCCCAAATTTGTCAACAACAGTTGCGTGGCATGTCATGTGAACAACGGCCGCTCGGTGCCGCCGTTAGTAGGCACGGCGATCACTCAGAGCGTGGTGCATGTTGGCGCCGATGCGCTGGGCACGCCACATCCAACACTGGGCGAGGAACTTCAGCCGCTCAGTACAACGGCGGCCGTGACAACCACCATCGAGGCGGAAAACTACAACGCGATGAGCGGCATAAAGACCGAGGTATGCGCCGATGTTGGCGGTGGTCGAAATGTGGGCTACATCGACGCCGGCGATTGGATGGCGTACGCAACTCAGCCCCTCACCGTGCCGACCACTGCCAACTACACCATCGAGTTCCGAGTGGCGAGCGCAGTGGGCGGCGGGCGTCTAGTGCTTGAGGAGGCCGGCGGCAGTGTCACCTATGCCACGCTCGACATTCCAAATACTGGCGGCTGGCAGACTTGGGTCACACTGCCCGTCACCGTGCAATTGCCCGCCGGTAATCGCAGTTTCGCAATCGCGGCGCGTCTGGGTGGATTCAACCTGAACTGGTTTCGCATCACGCCGATCAGCGGGGTAGATGCATCGGAAGGCAGTGTCATTTTGTCGGGATGGAACGAGACGCCTGGCACTTACGGTGACGGTACCGCCTACTCGCTACGAAGCCCAACATATCGCTTCACCGGCACCGTGCCGCAGTTTTTCTCTGTGCGAAACGCGCCGCCGTTGGTGGGGTTGGGGCTACTCGAGGCCATCGACGAGAGCACACTGCGCGCGCTAGAGGACCCTTGTGATGCGGATGACGACGGCATTTCAGGGCGTCTTGCGACCGTGAACGATCCGCGTAGTTCCGGTGTTGTGCGAGCCGGTCGCTTCACGCCCAAGGGTGGGCAGGCGCGCGTGCGCGATCAAGTGGCCTACGCGCTGAACCGCGACATGGGCGTGACCAGCACCACTTTTGCCACGCTTGACGGCGAGACCACCGCGCGACCAGCCGAGGTGAGTGATGCCGAACTCGACAGCATGTACCGTTATGTTGCGTTGCTTGGTGTGGCTTCGCGGCGCAACCTGAGCAACCCCACGACTCTGCGTGGCGAGCAACTGTTCGCATCGGCGCGTTGCAACGCGTGCCACACTGCCACGCTCAACACGGGTATCTCGCATCCCTTCGCTGAGTTGCGCGCACAGACCATTCATCCCTACACCGACTTACTGCTACACGATCTGGGCCCTGGACTCGCCGACAACATGGGCAATCCTTCGGTATCGGCATCGGAGTGGCGCACTAGTCCGCTCTGGAGCATCGGACTTACTGCGGGCGTTCACGGTAGCGAAGCATTTCTTCATGATGGCCGTGCACGCACTCTTGAGGAGGCAATCCTTTGGCACGCGGGCGAAGCTGAGGCATCGAAGGATAATTTCCGTTCCATGAGCGCCGCCGACCGCACTGCGTTGGTGGAGTTCTTGAAGTCGATCTGAGTCATGACCTTGGCGCAGGTGTTGTTTCGGCCGTCTCAGCAGGGCTACCCTTTGTTCAGGCAAACACCACCTTGTTGGCGCACTCGTTGGGCGCCGTAAGAACCTGACCACAGCAAATCATGAACGCATTTCTTCTGGTACTTGAAATACTGGCCGTGATCGCCGCACTTATTTTGTTGGCGCTGGCGCTGATCGCGCTTGGTACGAAACTGGTCTGTCGCCCAAGCAAAGTCGGCAAGGTTGAAATTGGAGCGCTTCAAGATTCAACACAAACTGATCAGCGCGGCGCCGTGCGCTCGGTTCAGTCAGCTGACTTGCAGATCAGCTCGCACACGCTTGAGGCGATCTGGACGCCGATGCATCTGGAACGACTCGCGCATACCTACTGGCGATTTCTCACGCGCTGCACGCTTGGTCTGGTTCAAATTCAATACACCGAGCAGGAGCGCTTTATTGTTTTGATTTGCAGACCATTCGTGCTGTTGTCTTTTCGCAAGCCCGAGTACCAAATGGATCAGCATCGCGGCATTGTGCGCTGGCGAATTGAGCGCGGAATTTTGGTGGCCGCGCCAGGCGTGAACAGCGATGGATATCTTGAGATTGATGTTGCGCGCCGACCTGGCACGAAGCCTGGAATGAGCACGCTTCATGTTGATGTTGAGATCGACAACTATTTCCCGTCGATCGCGGCGTGGATTGCGCAATGGGTGTATGCGGCGACGCAGTCAAAGGCGCATGTGCTTGTTTGCTGTGCGTATCTGCGATCAATTGCACACGGCGATCTTGCTGAAGCAAAGTCGGTGCACTTTGTGCCGATCGATCAATTGCCCACGCCAAGTGGACCACGACCGCGCGATCGCGGTAACGCAGGCGGCGACGGCGCGCCCGCGCAAAGCACTTCGTGATTTAATTGGCGCATCTATTCGCGTTAAAAAGTGACACATGAAACGTGAATTCATATTAATTGCGATTTATTATTTTGTAAGACGAACGAATATAGTTGTTGACATTCAAATGAATGCATTTCAATTTCCTATTCACCCAAATTCAGTAAGGCCAATATGACCGCGAGCGAGAAATCAATTCTGCACGCCCTTGAAAACAGCATGTTCATGTTCCCTGAGATGCCTGGGCACTGGGATCTACCGACCTTCTCTGGGCTTCAAGCTCATGCCACGCCGGAAGTGTCGTATCCGGTCGGCAACATGGTGGGCGTATCAACTCTGACGCAAGAGAATGCGGACTCCGTCATTGCGCAGGTGCAGGAATTTTTTGCCAAGCGCAGTCACGTGGTCGGCTGGTGGCTGAATCCATCGTCCACGCCGTTCGATTTGGTTTCCAAATTAGAGACCGCCGGATTCACAAAAGTGATTGAACAAGCTGGGCTAGTCCTGACCGACATACAGCGCGAGATGCGGTCTAACCCATTAGTGACCGTGCGCAAGGCGACCCGCGCGGATCGAGATAGTTTGATTCGCTTGTATACAACCGCCTATCCCATGCCAGAAAAGTTGTCGGCCGTTTACTGCGACTTGTTGTGGTGCGTCGAATCCGGAAATCACTATCTCGCGTTTATGGATGGCGTGAAAGAGCCGGTGTCGGTTTCCAGCATGTTTGCCGCGCCAAACAGCACTATTGCGGTGATGCAAGGTGCGGCCACGCTTAGTGAATATCGTGGCCACGGTATCTATACAGCGATGATGGCCAAACGACTTGCAGATGCCCGCGCCATGGGTAAGGACACGGCGGTATTGCAGGGCGATCGCAAGACATCCGCGCCGATCTGCGTCAAGCTTGGATTTAAAGAAGTGTGCAGTATTGATATCTACTTGTGGGGCAATGCCTGAAGTTGAATGTTGCGCGCGTTGCGTGGCGCTGATGGAGCGCGGGCAAAGTGCGGGGAAAGTGCTGGCAACGCGAGAAGCATACTTGTGAGCTGAGCCGAAAGCGAAACACGTTCAGGTTAGACTTGTTTTCGAGTTGTCTAAAAAGGGACTCGACTCCAGATTTAGCGACTAAATTTGGATAACAGGGCCACGCCGCACGCGCGATGATTCACCAATGAATTGAAACACAAATGGCAGCACGCACCACCACACAAAAACGCACCGCATTGGCTGGCTCGCGCCGCCGCAGTATTACTCCGCAAGATCTTCTGAAGCTTGTTGGTGTTGGCGACCCTCGCATGTCGCCCGACGGCCGCCAAGTTTTATTTCAACGCAAGATTGTTGGCGCGCGCAATGCGTACGAAACTTCCGTGTGGGTGGCTGACGCCGATTGCAAACGCGCGCCGCGCGCTGTGACCAAGGGACCCAAGGACACGCTTGCGCGTTGGAGCCCCGATGGAACCAAGATCGCTTTTATTCGCAACGACGCCGCGCTTGCTCCGCGCATCATGATTGTGTCGCACAAGGGCGGCGCGCCGCGCGAGTTGCTGAGCATGCCGCATGGAGCCGTCCGTGATTTGGCGTGGAGTCCGTGCGGCCGGCGTCTTGCCTTTGGGTTTCGCGCAACGCAGGCGCAGTGGAGTGCGCAAGCCAAGAAGGCGCGTGAGCAACATGGTTTGTCCACGCCGCCGCGCGTGATTGAAAATGAAAATTATCGCCATGATAGCGACGGCTATTTTGATGGCCAGCGATTTGCGTTGCAGGTGCTTGATGTTGAGCGCGGCAATGTTGAAGAAGTATTCACCGATACGCTGGGTCGGTATTCATTTGATTGGTCGCCCGATGGCAACGCGTTGGTGGTGGCCGGCAATAAAAATCCACGCGCCTCATGGAGTCAGCTGGACACCGAATTGTTTATTGTTTCATTCGGCGCGCGCGCCAAACATGAAACGGCGCGCATGACGGGTATTGCCAAGGGTCCAAAGTCGCAACCGCGTTGGAGCCCCGACGGTTTCAGTATTGCGTGGGCGGGTCGCGTTGGCGCTGACAGCATGTACGGCACCGCCAATGTTGAACTGTTTGTGCATGACTGTCGCGCGCGCAAAACCACATGCCTGACAACCAAGTCTGATTTGTGTTTAATGGCTTCAACATTAAGCGACGCTGGTGATCCAGCGTTCGAACCGCAACTTCGATGGTTTCCAGATTCAAGCGCCATTTTTTTTCGCGCGGGTTGGCATGGAAGCGGTCGAGTTGCCAGCGTGGCCGCGCGTGGCGGAGCGATCGCGTTTCACACGAATCTTGGCGCAGAAATTTCGCTTGGAACTTTCAGTGCGGATGGTTGGCGCCTTTCGTGCGTTCGCTCAACGGCAACTCAACCAGGCGAAGTGCATGTGCTTGAAGTGAAGCGCGGAATTTTTGCGGCGCGCCGCGCCACCAAATTCAACGACGCGCTTATTGCAAAGCTTGAATTGGTGGAGCCTAAAGAACGCTGGATTACAGCCAAAGATGGCTACAAGGTTCATTGCTGGACCATGCGTCCGCGCGCGGCCAAGGGGCGCGTGCCCGCCATTTTAGAAGTGCACGGCGGTCCGCACGCGCAGTACGGCATGACGTTCTTTCACGAGTTCCAATTGTTGTGCGCGCAGGGATATGAAGTTTGGTTTTCCAATCCGCGCGGCTCCAAGGGCTACGGCATGAAACACACTGCGGCCATCCGCGGCAAGTGGGGCACAAAAGATTGGATGGATGTGCAAGCCGTCATCGCAACCATGCGTAAGGACCGCGGCATTGATCGCGCCCGCATGGGAATCATGGGCGGCTCATACGGCGGCTACATGGCCAATTGGGCCGTGGCGCATGATCACAATTTTCGCGCCGCGATTAGCGATCGCTGCGTGAGCAACTTGGTCAGTCATGCCGGCAACAGCGATCATCCAGAAGTTCCAAATCAATATTGGAAGGGCGCGGCGTTTGATCAGCCGCAAGCGTTGTGGCGCGCAAGTCCCATTGCGTATTTTAAAAATGCGCGCACGCCCATGCTGTTGATTCATTCAGAGGGCGACCTGCGTTGCAACATTGAGCAGAGCGAGCAGATACACACCGCGCTGTGCACCATGAATGTGCCCACGCGATTTGTGCGTTACCCGCGTGAGACCAGTCACGGTTTAAGCCGCATGGGTCCGCCTGATTTGCGCATACATAGGCTTGGCGAAATCATTTCCTGGTGGAAGCGGTGGATGGAGTAGCGCTCGCATGTATTGATCACTATTCAACAATACTGCTAGAGCACGACGTGGCGCGGCCAAATGAATTTAAATGTGCGCACGGAGAAATGTCTTAGGGTGACTCAGTATTCCAAGAGTTTGGATCAGCGCCCATGCTGCGACCAAGATCTGAAAGCGACTGCATGTTTTCGGCATTGAATAAAGCATCATTCGTCGGACGCCATGTTGTTGGTATGGAAATCCATCGCACTTTAATGTCGCCATCACCGCGCAGCCTTGACGCTTCGGCGTATTTATAAAGGTGTTCCAACGTCCTTTTTGTTCCGTAGGAAAGACCGGACTCTATTGTGCGCTCAAATAAAGCCGGCCATGTTGGTTGAATTGTTTTTGGAGTGACATCGCGATAGTCGTTCAGGATTATCCAGTAGTGAAGTGTGGGAATAGATTCGTTTGGATAGAGGCGCTTCCATGTGGTACCGAATTCATCCGCAGAATTATCTCCTGTGCCATCATAAAAACTGCCCGCAAGTCCGCCATCGGCATAGAGGTTTCCATTGATTTCGCGCGGTGGAAAGCCGCCGGGAATTGCCGTTGAGGAGAGCAGTATTTTTTCTATGTTCTGCGTGTTGCCAGCCGTAACAGCTTGTTGCGAAGCGTCCACCACATCAAATACATGTGGAATGCATAGGTCAACATTTGTTGCCTGAATTAAAAGCATGCGATAGTTGTTTCTGGCCGCCACGATTCGCTTGGCAAAGTCAATATTAAAAGTCGACTGCACTTCGCGTTCAAGCCCAGATACGTCCATGAAACTAGCGTTGTCAGGCAGAAAAAAGAATTGGCCACGAGGCTTGATCCAGTTCGAGTCTGGATGGCGAAGAAGTTCATCAATCTGCGTGTAGTCCGCATCGTTTCCTAAGTAAGCGAATGGGGCGATCAATCCTCCAACACTCACTCCAGACACGCCATCAAAGTTTGGGCGGGCATGCGCGCCCGGCGCAATCTCGCCCCAACCGCGCAAGAAACCGCTTCCAAATGCGCCCTTATCAGCGCCGCCGGAAATAAGAAGGAAATTCACGTCGCACTGCGGATCTTTCTTACGTTGTTCATGTATCTGCACTGCAAGATTGTTCAAGTCACTTTTGATTGAGGAGAGATTTAACTTGATTTCGTTATCCAAGGCGACGAGAAGTTGCGCAGGTGTTTTTACTGGGCGCGCAGGCATGCGACTGCTGGCATAAGACAAATAAATGATGTAACTGGTTGCCACCACCAGTAGGACAACCGAAAGAACGCCGCAAAAATAACCGCGAATGGCGCTATTCCACGATCGCGCTGGTTTGGTTGGCGGGCTCAAAGCGGAATGTATTTCATCAGGCATTTGCGCTGTAAATGTAGTCGATTGTCTCGTGGTCGATCCAATCGAACTCGCGATAAAAATTTGAGCCGGCGCTCATGTTTATCTGAAACAAATAAAAAATGGTGGCTTGTCATAAACGGTATCGCGGGCGCATGGTTGATAGCCGTGGGCGTGTGAAACCGCAATGCGTGTCGACTTACGCCAACCCATCGCGCACCAACAACGCCTCTGGGTCCAGGTCGCGGCCCATGAAATCGCGGAATAGTTTTTCCGCGGGCTCGCAATTGCCCTTGGATAATATTTTGTCGCGCAACTCGCGGCCAACTTTGCGATTCAGCACGCCCTCTTTCAGGAATCGTGTGAACGCGTCGGCTTCTAGCGCCTCTGCCCATTTGTACGAGTAATACCCCGCGGCATATCCCGTGGCCTCTGAAAATAAATGATTAAACCGGCGCGCCATGGCGGTGCCTTTGCGCGTTGAACGCGCTTGCCACTGCGCAAAATCCTCGTTCCAGTGCGCGTCTAAATCGCGGCCCTGTAATTCCTCGGCGCGAATGTGCAAATCTAAATCAAGTTTAGAAAATGCGAGTTGACGCATGCACACCGAAGCCGCACGGAAATTTGCGGCCGCATCGAGTTTGGCAAGCAACTCCGCGGGAAGCGGCGCAGAAGTTTCGTGATGGCGCGCAAACAGTGCCAGCGATTCCTCTTGCCAACACCAGTTCTCCAAAATCTGTGAAGGTAATTCCACAAAGTCCCACGCCACGCGAACGCCGGCGAGTGATTCCACTTCCACATCGCCAAGCAAGTGATGCAGTAAATGCCCAAATTCATGGAACAGCGTGGTGACTTCGCCGTGCGTTAACAACGCTTGCTTGCCCGCGACGGGCGGCGTGAAGTTGCCGCACATTAAACCAAGATGCGGCGCGAACGAACCATCCGAACGCGGACCACCAGTGCGAAAGAAATTCATCCACGCGCCGCCGCGCTTTGATTCGCGCGGAAACCAATCGGTGTAGAAACTTCCCATCAATCGATCGCCGTCGCGTACTTCATAAAAGCGAACCTCTGGATGCCACACGGCGACGGCTTCGCCATCAACGCGCGGCGCGGCGGCGGGGGTGACCACGCGCTTGCCAGTGTTCGGGTCGGTGTACGCGCTGTCGCGGCCAACAATTTGAATACCAAACAGATCGCCAAACAGACCGAACATTCCCGCGATCACGCCATCAATTGGAAACCACGGGCGCAGTGCCTCGTCATCAAAGCCGTGCATTTCTTGGCGCATTTTCTCGGCGAAATATCCAAACTCCCACGGGTGCATGGCGCGCGCGGCGTCGCCAACTTTCTTGGCGCGGAAATTTTCCAACTCCGAAACTTCTTGTTCAAACTTGGGACGAATGCGCGTGCCAATGTCCTCCACAAATTTCAGCGCGGTCGCGCCGGTGCGCGCCATGCGACGCGCCGTGGTGACATCGGCGAAATGTTTTTTGCCCAGCAAGCGTGCCTTCTCATTGCGCAGTGCAAGAATTTCGCCAACCAGCGCGGTGTTGTCCCACGCGCCTTTCAAACCAACTTCACCAAGACTTTCCCAACACAGTTGACGAAGATCCGCGTTGTCGGCGTATTGCAAAATGGGCATAACTGACGGCGCCTGCAACGTGAAGCGCCACGCGTTCGCGCGATTCTTGCTGCTGGCGGATTGCTTGGCGGCGGCAAGCGAACTTGCAGGCAGGCCCGCGAGTTGTTTTTCATCCTCTATGAAATGTTCCCACGCGTTGGTGGAATCAAGAACGTTCTCTGAATACTTTTGCGTCTTTTGCGCCAGCGCTTCATTGATGGCCGCAAGACGTTCCTTCTGTTGCGGCGCAAGATCGGCGCCGTTCTCTTGAAAGTCCGCCAGCGTTTCTTGCAAGAAGCGGCGGCGCACACCCGTAAGCGATTTCGCATCGTCGGTTGCGGCGTAGGCTTTCAACACCGACCACAATTGCGCATCAAGCGTCATGGCCGTGAAGAACGCCGTCACATCTGGCAACAGCGCGTTGTAGGCTTTGCGCAATTCATCGCTGTTCAACACCGCGTCCAAGTGTGAAACCAAACCCCACGCGCGCGACAAATCTCGCGTGGCGGATTCAAGTCCAAGCAACACATTTTTGTATGTCAGATCGCCGCCCTTGAGAGACTTGACCGCGTCAACAGCCACAGTCGCGCGGCGCAATCCCTCGCGAATATCCGGCTCCATGTGAGCGGGCGTAAGTTGACTCCAATGAAAGAGAAACGTGTTGTCAAGAAATGGATGCATGCGACTAAGTTGCCTTGTTTTGCAAGTGAATTCAAGGGGGATTTGGGGTGCATCTGAAATTGATTGAATGAATTTCTGGCGACCACAAAATTTGCGACTAACAGATGTAAAAGAACTGGAAGCGCGCGCGATTCGCGTCTATGATTGTGCCCTATGTCAACCGCAACCATCAAAACAGATAAAGGCGACATGTTCGTCGAGTTCTTCGACACTGACGCGCCTCTTACCGTGGCCAATTTTCAGAAGCTTGCCAAAAAAGGTTTCTATGACGGCCTGAACTTTCACCGCGTGCTTCCAAACTTTGTAATTCAAGGTGGTTGCCCAACTGGCACCGGCACCGGCGGACCAGGGTGGAAGATCAAGTGCGAAACTTCCGGCAACAATCAGCATCATGACCGCGGCGTTCTTTCCATGGCGCATGCAGGCAAAGACACTGGCGGTTCACAATTCTTTGTGTGCCACAGTCGTGCGGGTACCGCGCATCTTGATCGCGTTCACACGTGCTTTGGCAAAGTTGTCAAAGGCGTTGAAGTGGTCGACAAGATCAAGGCCGGCGACAAGATTGTTTCAATCACTGTGCAAG
>CALFOZ010000220.1 GCA_937919205.1 uncultured Planctomycetia bacterium | reverse complement strand
TCATTGGGTAGCGCACACTACCAGCGCCGTTGTTCTCACCATTGACCGCCAACACACCGTCGCGGTACATGATGTAATCCATCCGTCGAACCGCTTCACGGTCATACACTTCGTTGCCCACACCAAACGAGCCCAGCCACGAATTATTTTGAACGCGCACGGATGAATTTGGTTGCGCGATCGGAAGCGTGGAATCAATTTTTAGATTTTCATTAATCCAATTGTTCACGTTGTACACCCACACGTTCGTGACGCCCTTGGCCATACTGCTGTTCACTCCATAGAGCCAGGTTGCAACAAAATTGGCGTGCGAACTGGTGGCATATGGGTTGTTGACACGCGTCAAAGTTTTCCCCGCGAATTCGGCGAGCGCCGCATCAGGCGAGTAGTCCTCTCCCCCAGGGGTCACGGTCGCTTCCATTTGTAGTACTCCGATACCTGCGCCGGTAGGAGTTGCCGAACCCAAACGCGCCACAAGTGCGTCGTAGCCAGACGCGTCGGCCAAAGCGTTGCCCGCCACAACGAGTGTTGCCACCAAGCCGCATGTATTTGCAACACATCTCATCACAATGGAATCCTTTGCCGCCAAATGCGGACATATATTCATATGCCCTATTATGAAATTCGTATGTCGATTTGCAAATTAATTTTGGCTATTACAAAGTACATTCTGTGACTCTTTGACTACTGTAACCCTATGAAACCCATTGTCTTAGTAACTGAACCCTTGGCAAGCGAGCCCGCCCAATGGCTCGCCCAGCACTGCCAAGTGATCCAAAGGGCTCCAACACACCCCGAATTTAAGGCATTTTCGGACCGCGCCCAAGGATTAGTCGTTCGCACGGCTACGCCAGTTGACCGCGCCCTTTTGAATCAAATCCCTCAGCTCAAGGTTATCGCTCGCGCGGGGGTTGGCTTGGATCACATCGATCTTGCTCACTGCAAAGCGCGCGGCATTCGAGTTGTGCACACCCCAGACGCCAACACTCAAGCCGTGGTGGAATATGTGATGGCGCTTGTGATGGACGCGATTCGTCCGCGCGTTTTTCTTTCCTCACCGATTGACGCACGTCAATGGGAGCAAACACGCAAGGAACTTACCGCGACGCGCCAACTGAACGAAATGACTTTTGGAATTCTTGGTCTGGGTCGCATTGGAAAACGAATCGCCAAAGTTCTGGGCGCGCTTGACTGCCAAGTTCTGTTTCACGACCTTCTGCCGATGGACAAGGTCGCTTGTCACGGCGCGCAAGAAACTTCCGTTGAGGAATTATTCACTCTCTGCGATATTATTTCCATTCACATCGACGGGCGTCAGAGCAATGTCAAGTTCATCAACTCCTCGCTGATTCAACGCATGAAACCCAATGTGACATTCATCAACACCAGTCGCGGGCGCGTTGTGAATCACCACGCCTTGGCGCAGTTTTTGGCTGGCCATCCCAGCGCGCAAGGCCTGCTTGACGTGCACGATCCAGAGCCTTTTCTTGCTGATTCTCCATTGATTGGCATGGCCAACGCGCATCTTGCGCCGCATTTGGCCAGCCGCACCGAAACAGCCGTGCGCAACATGAGTTGGGTGGTTCGTGACTTGGTCGCCATATTGCAAGGAGGCAACGCGTCTCATGAGTTTCAAATTCACCACGACACACAGTAATCAGTTCACCGATCACTTGCGTTCTCTATCTTGTCTCAAGCCAACATACACTTGCGCCTTAAGCCGCGCGCGCCAATTGATCTTCTTCATTTGCAAACCCAAGGGGTACATTCCATGAAGTCAGCCATTCAACATATTCACGCCCGTCAAATTCTTGATTCACGGGGATTCCCCACCGTGGAATGTCAAGTCACTCTTGCAGATGGCACTGTGGGTTGCGCCGCTGTTCCATCTGGCGCCAGCACCGGTGAACATGAGGCGGTTGAACTTCGCGATGGCGACAAAAAATACTATCGCGGCAAGGGCGTGACCAATGCGGTGAATCATGTCAACACAAAAATATACGCCGCCCTCAAGGGTCTCAACGCGCTTGATCAAGCCACCATTGATCGGCTCATGATTGATCTTGATGGCACGCCCAACAAGGCCGCTCTTGGCGCCAACGCCATGTTGGCCGTCAGTCTTGCCAACGCCCATGCGGCCGCGGCGCACACGCATCAACCGCTTTACAAATATCTTGGTGGCGAAGGGGCAAACACGTTGCCCGCGCCCATGTTGAACATTCTCAACGGCGGAAAACACGCGGATAACACCGTGGATTTTCAGGAATTTATGATCCAGCCGATTGGCTTTGACACATTTCAAGACGCCCTGCGCGCGGGAGTGGAGATTTATCATTGCTTGAAAGACGTGCTACATGAGAAACATCTTTCAACCGCCGTGGGCGACGAGGGCGGCTTCGCGCCAAACCTAAAGCGCAACGAGGACGCGTGCGATTTGATCGCCACCGCCGTGGAAAAATCGGGTTATGAACTTGGTCGGCACATCATGATTTGCCTTGACCCGGCCACCAGTGAATTGGTGAACGAGGCCAAAAAAGAAAATAAACTTGGCTACAAGTTTTTCAAGAGCGATCCCAACCGCGTCGCCTCAAGTGAAGAGATGATTGACATGTGGAGCGAGTGGCGCAAACGTTGGCCCATACGCTCCATTGAGGACGGTCTTGGCGAGGATGATTGGAGCGGTTGGAAATCCCTGACCACGCGCTTGGGAAAAACAACGCAACTTGTGGGCGATGATTTATTCGTGACCAATCCCAAGTTCCTCTCGCGCGGCATCACTGAGCACTGCGCCAACGCGATCTTGGTCAAGGTGAATCAAATCGGCACGCTCACTGAAACACTTGAGGCCGTGGCCATGGCGCAAAGAGCGTCTTGGAATGTGATTCTCAGCCATCGCTCCGGCGAAACAGAGGACCACACTATCGCCGATCTGGCCGTGGCCACAAATTGTGGGCAAATTAAAACCGGCGCGCCGTGCCGCAGTGATCGCACCGCCAAATACAATCGTCTTCTTCGCATCGCAGAGGAGCTTGGCGCGCACGCAAAATTTGGCGCTTCGGCACTGCGATAAAATATTTCACAATAGACTCCCTCACACTCCTTGCGTTTATCATTTCCAACTTGCGGGTGAGCCACCATGACAAAGCCAATCGACCCAATTGAAAAACAAGAATTCAAAAATATTCCCTCAGAAGTGATCACCAAATTACTGATGGTCTCTCGGCGCTTGGCGGAGTCCAGCGAACTTTCTGAAGTACTGTCCACCGTCATTGACGCCCTGCGCGACTTGCTCAACGCCGAACGCGCCACCGTGTTTGAATATGACTCGCAAGCCAACCAACTATTCACCCAGGTCGCACACGGCATTTCTGCATCTGGCGCGGGCGTAATTCGCATTCCAGCCGACCGCGGAATCGCTGGCGCCGCGGCTCAATCCAAAAAACTTATTTTAATTCCGGACGCCTACAAGGATTCCCGCTTCAATCAAGATATTGACAAATCCACTGGATTTCGCACGCGAAATATAATGGCGATTCCACTGATCGATCATGAAGGTGGCTTGGTGGGCGTGGCGCAAGTTCTTAATAGCAACCAGCCCGCATTCACCGAACAAGATCAGGAAATCGCGCTTGGTCTTTCCGCGCAAGCCGCGGTGGCTATTCGCCGCGGTCGATTGATGGAGGACCGCATGGCTCGCGAACGCATGGAGCGCGATTTGCTCGCCGCCCGATCCATTCAACAAAGTGCATATCCAAGCACCCTGCCCCCAATGCAACATTGGCAAGTTGCCGCTTCTGCAATTCCGGCGGAACAATGTGGTGGCGACGCGTTTGACGTGATACCTCTTCTCAAAGGCGAGATCGTGGAGCCGAATGAGGCGCTGGATGAGATTGTGTTACTAGTCGCCGACGCCACTGGCCACGGCATTGGATCGGCGCTTTCCGCCATGCAAGTGCGCGGCATGTTGCGCATTGGGCTTCGCTTTAAGCAATCTGCGCGCCGCATAGCCGAGGAGTCCAATCGACAACTCTGCCAAGATCTTCCCATGGGCCGCTTTGTCACCGCGTGGTACGCGCGCATTCGCCTTGACACAGGCGTGGTCGAAAATTACGCCGCCGGTCAGGGACCCATCATTCATTATCGAAGCCGCGAGGATGATTTCATCACCCTGCCAACCGACAACGCTCCGCTGGGAGTGATGATTGACGACACAAGCAGTGAGTCCACCGTGATCACCATGCATCAAGGCGATATTCTGATCGCATTGACCGACGGGTATTACGAATCCGAAGGCACCAATGGCCAGCAATACCAAGAGCAACCCGTGATTGATTTAGTACGCAAACACCGCGATCAAAGCGCTGATTTTATTTTGCGCTCCATCAATGATTCCCTAATGGATTGGACCAACGGCGCGCCTGCGGCCGACGATCGCACCGCGATTATTTTAAAGCGCCTAAAAATCAGCGCTTCAAAATAAGTGCCTGAACATATTTGCCCAAACATACGCGTCCTACGGACACCTTATTTCGCGCGCAATCGCAACACGCCATCACGCAAATCCTCCGGATTGTCCAACGCGTCCATGAACGCGTGCACAAGTTTTTTGGATCCTGGCAACGTCTTCTGCAAGTTGGCCAAACTAGCTCGGCACTCGTCAAATTTGCGCGCGGTGAATAATCGCACCATGGACTCAGTGGCCGTAATGCGCGGCGTTGGGTCATCCTCCAAGCACACTTCAAACAAATCAATTGGAATTGTTTGCCCCACCACCACCACGCGGCCCAAAGAAAGCAGAGCCAAACCACTGTCTTTTGCCAATTCCGCCGTGCGGCCGTCGATCAGAATGGAACTGCCAAATTGCTTGTTGGCGCTTTCCAAACGCGCCGCCAAATTTCCGGAATCGCCAATCATGGTGTAATCATTCAAGTCGGGCGGCGCGCCGCAATCACCAATGACCACTTTGCCCGTGGCCATGCCAAGCCGCAATGACACAAGTGGCAAGCCTTGTCGATCGGGCCTCTTGCCAATTTCATTCACAGCTTTCTGGCACGCCAACGCCGCCTCAATCGACAGTCGCCCCTGCTCGGGTTCCTCGCCAAAGGCGCTCCAAAATGCAAGTATGCCGTCGCCAAGAAATTTATTCACATACGCGCGGCGTTCTGTCAACTCCTTGGTCATGGCGCCCATGTACAAATTCAATGTGCTCACCACCGCAGGTCCGCCCAGCACTTCACTGATGCTTGTGAACCCAGCCAAGTCTCCAAATAAAATAGTCGCCTCGCGCTCCACGCCACCCATGGACAACGCCATTGGATTTTTGGACAACATTTCCACCAATTGCGGCGACACGCGCGCGCGAAATTGCCTGGTGACGCGCTGCTTTTCGCGCTGTGTGATCACAGCCATGACCACCGTGGTGACAAGCCACGCACTAAACCCGCTTGTCACTGGCGCCGCCATTGGAAAGATCCATTCGAGTTGATCAAAGGCAAAAACTCCAAGCGTTCCCGTATAGACGACCAACATGAATACCACCACAGATGCGCCAATCCCCGCGCCAAATCGTGCCGCCGTAAGCGTGGACACAAGCCCCAACACAAGCAGTGCTAGCGGACCAATCCATGCTGGGGCAAAGGTTAATACGCGTTGATTCAGCACCATGTCGGCCACGGCGATGTGCCCAAACACTCCGGGCGTGCGTGGTCCAAAGATTGTGTTGATCATGTCGGCCATGACGCCCGTGGCTGTGAAACCAACAAAGA
This sequence comes from uncultured Planctomycetia bacterium, assembly GCA_937919205.1. Taxonomy (GTDB): domain Bacteria; phylum Planctomycetota; class Phycisphaerae; order Phycisphaerales; family SM1A02; genus SYAC01. Next base: position 800 of record CALFOZ010000220.1, on the reverse strand, counting down.
CCAATTTGCCGTCCAGAATTTCGCGCAATTGAATATCGCTCTCACTCACTTTGGCATTGCCCTCTTCAAATGCCTTCTGCGCAATCATCCACTCTCGCAGTCCTTCACCAGCCTGCTTCTGCCCGGGATCTAAATCTAAATCGTTGACATGCTCTTCATAATCACTTTTCCAGGTGTCAAGAATCTCTTTCTTCAATTTTCCGTTTTTGCTCGCGCTGTCAAACCACTGCGCATTTCTTCCAAGCACGCCCGTTGCGATCTCTAGTCCCAATGTATCCAATTGCGCTTGCAGTTGCGATAATTTCTTGCGCGCGCGCGCCTGCTCAACCAATCGCCCAATGCCCAACGTTGCGTTGCGGCCCTGTTTGTTGTCGTAGCCAGCCAAAAGTTGAGTGGGCCAATTCAACAACACTTTCCCATCACGCATAGGAATGGCGAATTGCTTCAGTTGCAATCGGTCCTCTTGCGGGCTCGCATCTTTCACTGTTTGATCTTGATATACAAGCGCGGCCGCCAAACCAAACTGCGGCGCCAAACCATAATCACTTGGAAAATATGGAAAAATTCGGCGCAATTTGCCGTCAAATTGGTCTGGCTCCGCGTTCACCACCCCTGCGGCTTTGGCGGCTTGGGCAATCAACGGAATGGGCGGTAAATCCAAAGGCGTTCCCTTGGCCAACGCGTCCGGCAAAAATGTACTTTCAATCGCGCGCCAACTTTGACTGCGCAACCACACTCGCTCCAACGTTTTTTTCTCCGCAAATTCACCCATGTATTTTGTACTTGCGCCACCACCCAAC
>CALFOZ010000219.1 GCA_937919205.1 uncultured Planctomycetia bacterium | reverse complement strand
ACAGACGCTGTTGGAATTATCCATAGACAAGTCGAGCAATGAAATGCGTGGCGCGATCAATCACGTTTTATGCGCAAGCCACAGCGGCACAACTTCGCCAAGATATTCCATAAATTTCCATAGGCCCACTCGATGCTCCACCATGCCATCGCGGTTGGCGCGCGCCTCTGGAAACGCAATTCCCACGCCAAATAATCCCGGGGCGATCACGCCATTCTGCGGGTTGTGTTTCAAATCACTCATACCGTTCACATTGATCTGGCGCGGCGTAAAGCCCACCGCATACACCGCCTTGGTGCAGTCCGGCAAATGCGTGGCGTGATTTTCTGGCGTGGAGAGCACGCGCTCCAAATTCTCGGGGCAATTCACATCAATATTCTCACGCGCCCATTGCGCGGTTGAGCCCTTCAAGCCGGTGTCGTCATGGCGAATCCACCCATCCAAATACTCCGCGTAGCGGATGGGACTTTTATAAAAGTTCACGACGCGTTTCACCTTACAGTTCTCCAGCAGTAACCGAATAATTAAAATGGCCGAGTGCGACGCGCCAAACACCGCCACCGTATCCGATGGCAGAACGCATTGACTCAGTCGTTGCGCATTCAAGGCGTCCGTGACAGAAACTTCTTTTACCCCAGGCAGGTTCAGCGACTTTGGTTGCGAACCCAACGCCAGAACAACATTGTGCGAAGTGATCAACGAACTCTTCAGCGCAATGTCCCACACGCGCGCATGCGCAAGTGATTTGTGAGAATTCAATGCGCTCGCATGTTCTTGAATGCAAACAACTTGTTCGCGCAATTGATCGGTCACCCATTGCAGTGGGTCAGCCATGCAGCTTAGTTCGCACGTCTTCAGCGGATCCATTTCATGCAGCGCAAATTTCTTATCGCAATGGTCATAGTGAAATGACTTGCATTCATTCAGGAATTTAACGAACAACCCAACGCGCGTATTGCTGGAAACACTGCGCCACTTTGTGCCAAAGTCGCCAACCGTGAAATGCGGATCAATCCAAGCAATACTTTTACCGTTCACGCCAGCGTCGAGCAGGCGACCAATAGTCGCTATGCCAGTTGGCCCAGCACCAACGACAGACCATTCAAATTGTGCGCCGTGTTGGGGTGTTGATTCTTTCATGGTGCCGCTCAAGCAAAGCATAGATTGCGTTGTGATCGGATGTTTTGTCCGTAATTTGAAATTTCTGTTTATTCACAAGTGTCAAAATAAAACCGTCCGTGACACTCAAAGTGTTGGGAAATTGCGTACGACAAACATGTTCAATAACAACACATTGTTTTGTCACAAGGATCGAAGCAGG
>CALFOZ010000218.1 GCA_937919205.1 uncultured Planctomycetia bacterium | reverse complement strand
GGGAATGGTTGCGAAGTAGTAGACGCTTGGATCCCAAATCAAGGTGCCGCGGTGCAGTGTCAACCCAATTCCAACAAGTGTGATCGTGATGCCAAGCACCAACCACAACAACGTGCTCAACAACACGCCAGTTGTCAGGCCGCGCACGCTCATGGCAAAACTAATCGCGGCAATTATAAAACTAGCCACGTAACTCCAGGCGGGCGCGTCTTGGCCAATGGTCTCGTGAATAAAATTAATATTGTGAATCACCAGCCAGCCAAGGCCAACTCCACAGAGTCCGCCAATGGCGCCAATGACCAAGCCGTATTGCAGGAAGATCCATAAAATTCCAAATCGGCTCGCGCCCACCGAGCGCAAAATTCCAACATCGCGGGTCTTCTCTTGCACAATGGCCCAGAAGATGCTCAGCACCAATCCGGCGCACACCAGATACACAATCGAGAACAAAATACGCATCATTTCCCGTTCTTTTTCCACAGGAGCAATCAAGTCGCGCAGTTGTTGCTCCCACGTCAGAATGCTCAGGTTTCCTATGCGCGGGGCCTTGACCACTTTGGATGGATCGAATTCCACATCAACCGCGAATTTTTCATAGGCGCCAATCACCGCGGCTTTCAGTTCTTCTGGAGTCACGCCAGGCTTGGCGCGCACCAACACTTTGTGCACTTTCGCGGGGCTTGTTCCAAGCACTGGCAAAGTTCCGTCGGCGTTGGGCGGAGCTTGCATGTCGTACAACGTGCCTGCGTCCAAGCGCAATAATTTCTGAGCCTCATCAAGTGAAATCATCACGCGGTTTTTATCTATTTGGTACACGCCGCTTTTAAATTCATTCACCACCGGAAACACGCGCTCGCGCGGCTCCGCGATGGTTCCCTTGGTGCTAATGGGAACCAACGTCAGGGTGACGGATTGAAGCGGCATGAACCACTGTGAATAGCGCGGGATATAACTGCCATCGCGCCTGCGTTCATTGACAATAGAGACATGTATGCCCAGCACAAGTCCGGGCTCGCCGGTGTCGCTCTTGATTACATTCAAACCATCATTGAGAATTTTGTCGCTCAGTTTCAAGCGTGGATCGTCGGGAAGCATGGCTTCGGCGGCCTGCGGCGAAGTGGGCGGTTTCCAGTACAGGGCGTTGGAAAAATCGGTGACGCGATTGAAACTGCTCGGATCAATTCCCCACACGTTCGTGGTCACGACTTCCTTTTCACTGCCCTCGGGATACGGCATGCGCACCAGTCCATACGTATCAATCAACGGAGTGGCGGCTTGCGCCTGTGGAAGTTGTTCAATGGTCTCAATCAGTTGCCCGTACCAAGGAATTCCGCGAATAGGATTCGTAATCACAACATCGCCCATCAGCGTGCGACCACTGGCGCGTAGCATGTCAAGAAATCCGCTCATGACGCTGACAACAATCACCACCAGTGCCACGCACAATGCAACAGCCGCGACCGCGATCAGCGGAATGATGCGGCTGGTGAGATATCGATTGGCAAGTTGGACTGGATACACGCGAGCGAGATAGTAAGGTGTTGCAGGTTGATTAGGCTTGCGATTTGCCTGAAATTCTGGTGGTGCGGATGCGACAACTTCGACTACTCTTTGTGAATGGATTTTCGCGTTTTGATTCTTTGGGTCCTGCTGGTGTTGGCGGGTGGTTGCGCCTTCTGGTGGATCACCGTGGCTATTCGAGTTGCGCGGGATTTGCCTAGAATTCCGCGGATAAAGCAAGGTTTGGCGTTTGCGTTACCTGTGGGCGAACCCTTGGTGAGCGTGGTAATTCCAGCGCACAACGAGCAAAAACACGCGCCAGGATGCATAGAAAGTATTTTGCGTAGCGACTATGCCAACATTGAAGTGATTGTTGTGCTTGATCGATGCACCGACGCCACGCGCGCCAACTTAGAGCCCATTGCCGCGCGCGACCCGCGCCTAAAATTAATCGACAATGAGTCTTGTCCAAAAGATTGGGCGGGCAAATGCAACGCGGGACGAGTTGGCGCCGAACTTGCCAAAGGCGCGTATGTGTTGTTCACCGACGCGGATGTTGAATTTTCCGCGCAACTTATTCGCGCGTCCATGGGCATGTTGCACGAGCGCGGATTGCAGTTGCTATCGCTGATGAGCACGCCGCGTATTCGCCATTGGTTTGAGGCCGTGGTTCAACCTGTGGCCGCCATGGAACTCATGCGCATGTTTCCTGTGGCGCAAGTGAATCGCGCCAAGAATCCGCGCGTGTTCGCCAATGGGCAATTTTTATTGTTTGAGCGCGCGGCCTACGACAAGATGGGCGGACACGCCGCGGTGAAAGACGATTTGCTAGAGGACATCGCGTTTTCACGGCGCATAAAAGATAGCGGTGGTCGCGGTGGCCTGGCCGTGGCCGACGGCATGCTGATGGTGGAAATGTACGAGAAATTAAGCGAATTTCTGCAGGGTTGGAAGCGTATTTATATAGAAGGCTCGGAGCGTGTTCCTTCGCGGTTGCGTCGCAGTGGCGTGATTGTTGGCGTGGGCGCCGCGCTGTTGCCGATTGGAAGTTTGGCGGCGTTGATCGCCGGCGCTGGTTGGAGTGGACAGTGGGGCGGGGGATCGCTTGAGCCACTTGCCTCCGCCGTGATGTGGACCGGACTCTTGGGCACACTTTCATTCTTAGTTTCCGCCGCTTGGATTCACAAATTGTGCGCCGCGCCAATGTTGGCCGCGTTCTTTCACCCGCTTGGTGGATTTTTAATTGCGCGCTGTTTCTTTGGAGCCGCTGAAGATTTGATCAATCGCACCCCGGTTCGTTGGGGTGGTCGTGAATACATTCTTGAACCTCGCACATGGTAAATTGGTGAATCAATGAAAATACTTTTAACAAATGATGACGGCTTAGACGCGCCAGGAATTTCCGCATTGCACACAGCCATACAATCGCTGGGCGAAGTGATGGTGGTGGCGCCCGCCAGCGGTCAAAGTGCGGAAAGCCACGGCATTACTTTTCATACGCCATTGATGACGCGCAACCGCTCTTTGCTCAACGGCGCCAACGGAACCGCGGTGGTTGGCACGCCAGCCGATTGCGTGAAGCTTGGTTTGCGCGCCTTGTGGAAGGAAAAATATGGCGCCAATTCACAGCCCGATGTGGTGGTGAGTGGCATGAATTTTGGCGCAAATGTGGGCATAAACGTGATTTATTCAGGCACCATTGCGGCCGCCGTGGAGGCCGCGTTCCTGGGCGTGCCCGCCATCGCCGTCAGCCTGCATATTGGTGATCGAAGCAAAACCAATTTGCCGCGCGCCGCCGCCATCGCGCGCTACGCCATTGATCATGTTTTGAAGCCGGGCTTGCCGCACGCGCACCGCGTGATCAGCATCAATGTTCCGCACACTGAATCCGCCGACGCGCCCATGCCAAAAATAAAACTTGTTCCCATGAACACCTCCGCTGGAATTGATGGCTATGAAAAACGCGTCGCGCCGGATGGACAGGTGTACTACTGGTCGGTTGGAAACGGAATGGAATTTTATCACACCGCCGAAGGCAGTGATGTGGAGGCTCTCGCTCAGCGGTGCATCACCATCACGCCATTGTTCTACGACTTGACCGATCGCATGTTGCTAGAGCGTCTGCGCAATCTTGGCGTGGCCAAGGAATAATGCTCGGCATTGGATTGGCTTGAGGGCGGAATGTATTGTGCGATCGCGTTTTAAATAACTTCGGCGCAACAATATGCTTTTACATCTTGAACGGGATGTGTATGCGCTTATTTATTCAGCAACATGCGAATGCGATATTTCAGCGTCTTGCCTTCGGGCAAGTTGGTCAATTGACTGCCCGAGGCGCGCCAGCGATACAGGCAATCAATAATCGGTTGATCGATCAATTGTGAGCCAGAACTCAGCAGAATTGTGCATAGTTTTGGCACGCCTTCCTTGTCAAATTCAATCTCAATAATCGGGTTGGAGCCACCGGTTGTAATACTGGTGAGCTCGTCAAAGACTGGCCGTTGCGTGCGAACGTTCAAACCTTTGCCAGCCAAAGGGCGACCGTTTTTCCATTTTGCTTGCGGAACATCAACAATGCTGGTGGCATCCGACTCGCGGTCGGACTTTTCGCCATCCGTTGGTTTGCCCGGCGCGGTGCCTGCTTGGGTTGCGGGAGTTTGCTGACTTGGATTTGCGGGCGGACTTGCCGCGGCTTGTTGTTGCGGAGGCGATGCTGGTGATGGCGCAGGCGTGGCGACTGTTGGTTGTTGCGCAGTGGTTGGTTGCGCAGGTTTAGCCTCCGCAGTTTTTTCTGGCGGCTTCGTGTCCGGCGGTTTCACTTGCGGCTTTGTCGCCTCAAGTGGTTTTTCATCCGTAGGTTTTACATCCGCGGGCTTGTCCGGTTGCTTCTCATCGATTGGTTTGGCGTCGGTGGGTTTTGCCTCATTTGGCTTTAAATCATTCGGTTTTTGATCGGTTGGCTTGGAGTCCGGCGGTGGCATCTTCAGCGGCTCTGGCGGAACCTTGTCATCTTTGGAGTCGCCAACTTTATCTATAGGCAATACTTTTGTTTCAATTTTTCGTTCATCGGCAAGCGGAACAACTTCTGCTGGATTTGCAACCTTTGGAGTTTCTGGAAGCGCCAGTGAAACCGGCATGGGTGGCGGCGCGACGGCTTGCGTTGTATCCGGCGCTTGCACTGGTGGCGCGGTTTCAGTTGGAGCGGGCGCTGTTGGAGTTGGCGGGGGTTCCGCTTGCGCGACAACAGTTGGCGTTGCGGGTTTCTGCGCGGGTGGAGTTTGCGGAGTTGGTGGAGGTGTTTGCTGTTGCGCCTGCGCTTGTTGTTGCGCCTGCGCTTGCTGTTGCGCCTGCGTTGGCGGCGACGCTTGTTGGTTGGGTTGCGCTTGCGCGGGCTGACCACCAGCATCGTTTTCTTTGAACGCGGCTTGCTCAACCTCGCTTTTTTTAGCAAATTGCTCTTGATACTCCTTGTATCCAATCCAAGTCATGGTGGACTTCTCGGTGCCATCATCAATACCAAGCTTGAGCAATTGCTCCTCCTCTTCGGGAGTCATTTGCTTGGGCTTCTCCATTTCTTTTTCAACGCTGAATGATGCTTGGCGCGATTTATTTTCGTTGGAATATTTATCCATGTAACTGCCAACGATCAACATGGCAGGAGCGCCAGCGAGCACCACAACAATGCCAACTATAAATCCAATGGCAAGCGGCCAACTGACAATTCTTTCCTGCTCAAGCCGGCGAAGTTGTTGGTTGAGCCGAATTTCGGCGTAGATTGTGTCCCGAGACGCTGGGCTCGTGGCGGCTACAGCCATTACTTTGTGCTGGCTTTGGCGCCACCAACCAGTTGAATGTTCACTCCCTCGTCTTGCAGTCGATCCCACAACTCTTGCAAGAGGGGCGCGCGGTCGGTCACGCCTTGGCCATCTTCAATGGCCAAATACACAACGGTCTTTGGGTCGGCTGTCTTGGCCTCGCGCACCTTCACTTCAACATCTTTCATTTCAACTTCTTCCTTGTTGAAATAAATTTTGCCAGTGCGCAGAACGCTGATTGTGGCGGCCGTAGCTGGTTTTGCGGGCTTTCCGCTGGCAAATTGCTTTAAATCCATCGGAACCAAATCCACGCGCACCATCATCACCACTGCGTAAATGAAGAACGTCAACAAGAATGTCATGAGATCAATCAGTGGATTGAGCTCAATGCGGGCCTCCGGTGGATCACGGCGAATGCGGCGCATGGCTTATTCAATTCCCAATTGCACACTGGCCAAGGCGGTGGACACTTCGGCGGAAGTTTCAAACACATCGTCCAAGCCCGCGGTCATGAAGATACTCCACACGCGGTCGCTCACCGCGCAAATAAACAGGCGGCGCTTTTGTTGTAGCACGCGTTTGCGTAGGCGAAGCATGGCGGCGATGTTGCTGGAGGTGAGTCCGTTGACTTGTTGAAAGTCAAGAATCACATGCTTGGCCGTGGCGCCCGGGCCATCGATGGCAAGCAACAGTTGTTGCAAATCTTCCGAGAGCAATGGCTCGGGAAAGAGATCAACCAACAACACTTCTTCTGACCATTCTGTAATTGACATGGGTGAATAGTAGCCAAGTTCGGTTTTGTTTCCGCGAGGGTTTATTCGGCGGCTGGAGGGGTTTCTGGCAACGCCTCCGGTGGTGGAATGTCGCTGGCCGCGATGGATTCATCCACTTCGGCCACCAACGCAACGCCCATCAGAGAATCAGCTTCGCCTAAGCGCATAATGCGCACACCCATGGTGTTTCGGCCAATTTGGCTAATGGCCGTGGCTGGAATGCGCACCACCATGCCCTCTTTGGAAAGCAACATCAGTTGATCGGTTTCGGTGACCGCTCGCACCGAAACCACAAGGCCGTTGCGGCCCTCGGTCTTGATGTCGTAGCGACCCTTGCCGCCGCGGTTTTGACAACGCATGGATCCATCTTCTTGTTGCACCATGTATTCGGTGAGCGCGGTGCGCTTGCCAAAACCATTCACGGTGGCGGTTAATAAATCCATGTTCGGGTCACAGCGGACCGCGCCAACAATGTAGTCGTCATCGCGCAAGTTCATACCAGTCACGCCGGCGGTGGCGCGGCCCATGACGCGCGCGTCATTTTCATCAAAGCGAATGGCAAGTCCTTGCGCCGTAGCCAGCAGGACATCATTTGTGCCGCTGGTTAAAAGCACATTCACCAAGTGATCGTTGTCGTTCAATTTCAGCGCGATGATTCCACTTTTGTTCACGTTGCGGAATTCTTGCAACGCGGTGCGCTTCACGCGGCCTTCGCGTGTGACAAAGAACAGAAAGTCCTCGCGCGTTTCAAAGTTGGACACGGACAGGAATGTCTGCACGGTTTCGCCGTCGCGCAACTCGATCAAATTCTGAATGGCGCGGCCCTTGGAGGTGCGCGACATCTCTGGAATTTGCCATGTTTTCATGCGGAAAACACGACCAGTTGTGGTGAAGCACAAAAGATCGTCGTGGCTGGAGCCGGTGAAAATTTGCTCAATGAAGTCGCCATCCTTGGCGTCGCTTCCGCGCACGCCAACGCCGCCGCGGCCTTGTGTTCTGTAGGCGTCGGCGGGCAATCTCTTCACCCAACCCGCGTGCGAAATGGTGACCACCACTTCGTGCTCTGGAATCAGGTCGGCCATTTCAAAGTCCTCGGCCTCGCCCTGTTCAATCGCGGTGCGCCGCTCGTCGCCAAACTTCTCCTTCAGCTCAAGTACGTCTTCGCGCACAATGTCAAGCACGCGCTTTTCGTCCGCCAAAATAGATTCCAGGCCATCAATATCCTCAAGCACCTTGGTAAATTCCGCCGCGAGTTTTTCAACTTCAAGACCAACCAGTTGAATGAGCCGCATGGCGCCAATGGCATCGGCCTGCACGCGTGTCAGCAGAGCGCCGTCGCCAATACGCGAAGCCTCGGCGACGCGCTTGGGAATAAGCGGGGCGTAGCGATGGTCCGGAGTGATTCGGAACGCGTGTTGCATAAGGCTAAGAATTGCCTCTTCGCGTTCACGGCTTTCGCGGATGATGCGGATCACCTCGTCGATATCGCACACCGCGTAAATCAAGCCCTCAAGGCGATGCGCTTGCTGTTTGGCTTGGCGTAAAAGGAAGCCAGTTCTGCGGCGAATGACTTCTTTTCGGTGGTCAATGTGGCATTGAATAATTTGGCGCACGCCAAGAGTTCGCGGTTGGTGGTTGACCAGCGCGATGTTGATAATGGAGAAGGTGCTTTGCAGTGGTGTGTATTCGTAAAGTTGCTTCTCGACGATCGCGGGGTCCGCGCCTTTTTTCAGCACCACCACAACGCGCGTTTGTGCGTCGCGGCCGGAGTGATTGCGCACATCGGCGATATCAGGAATACGACCCTCGCGGCTGGCAATGACAATCTTCTCGATCAAATTGGATTGCACAACTTGATATGGAATCTCATCGATGATGATGGCGTCGCGGCCGCCTTCCTTGGCAACATGCACGCGCCCACGCAGAGTGACTTTGCCGCGGCCAGAGGTGTAAGCCTCCACAATTCCACGGCGACCGATCAGGATTCCGCCAGTGGGAAAATCTGGCCCAGGCAAAACGCGCATAAGTTCTTCCAAACTAATGTTTGGATTGTCGATCATCTTCACAATGGCGTCGCAGGCCTCGCTAAGATTGTGCGGCGGCATACTGCTAGCCATGCCCACGGCGATGCCCGAACTGCCATTGACAAGCAAGTTTGGAAATCGCGCTGGTAGAACGGTTGGCTCTTGCAAGCGCTCGTCGTAATTCGCCTTGAAATCAACTGTTTCCTTGTCCAAATCTTCCAGCATCGCGGTTGCCGGCGCGGTCATGCGCGCTTCGGTGTAACGCATGGCGGCTGGCGGATCGCCCTCGATGGATCCAAAGTTTCCTTGCTTGTCAATCAACAAGTAGCGTGTCTTCCACACTTGCCCCAAATTCACAAGCGTTGGATAAATCACGCTCTCGCCGTGCGGGTGATAGTTGCCGCTGGTGTCGCCGCAAATCTTCGCGCACTTGATGTGCTTGCGCCCTGGCGTGAGATTTAAGTCATGCATAGCCACCAAAATGCGGCGCTGACTTGGCTTCAAACCATCGCGCACATCGGGCAGTGCGCGGTCCATGATGGTGCTCATGGCGTATGTCAGATAGCTGGTGTGCAACTCCTGCTCAATGGGCATTTCAACAACGTGATCAATTGGCGCGGGTGTGGTTGGAGCAGGTTCACTCATGGTTGTGGCATCTTTGCAATATCAAATGCGACATCGTTCACGACATCTTTTGGGGCACAGAAAGGGACAAATTTAGGCACGAATTTAGGGACGCAATTCAAGCATTTATTCTAGTCGAAATTGCCCCTGCACGAGCATGATGGCGCCTTATTTCTTAAGGAAATTTTAGCTTGAATTACCGCGAATTCATGCTAAAAAAGACCACGCCACTCTTGACCGCCCAAGCATCGTTGCGCCTGAGGTGCGCGCGGTGATTTTGCCCCCGCGCTGGCCAATGTGCGCCGTGGCAAATGGATCACAAGGCTTCAAGCAACATGAGCCATTCCATGTTGCCAGGCGAGCCGGCGCGGCGGGAACTTTTGCCGCCAGTGATGGGGGAAGCGGTGTCCGCAAGAACTTTTGCGCCAAGATTTTGCATGGCCTGGCGCACGCGCGCCACAACCACGGGCACATGTTCGTGCGCCAGAAAACCATTTTTCAACCACTCTTTTTCCGCGCCTTCCACTTCATAATGCGGCTTCACCAACGAAATTATTTTTCCGCCGCCGCGCAACCACTTCAACGCCACGGGCACCGAAAGTTTTTGTTGCGTCCACGCCAAATCCATCACCACAATGTCCACTCCGCCTGGCACTACGTCGGCGTACAAGGCGTTGGTGCGCTCGCGCACAACCACGCGCGCGTCATTGCGCAGTCGCCATGCCAGCGTTCCGTAGCCCGTGTCAATGCTGATCACTTGGCGCGCGCCGGCGCGCAACAGCACATCTGTAAAACCACCAATATTACAGCCAAAATCCGCGCATATTGAGTCTTTCACAGGCACGCAAAACGTGTCCAGCGCGTGTTGCAATTTCAAGCCAGCGCGCGAAGCCAGCGTGGGTTGCGCCGGAGTGGAAGCGGGGGCGATCTCTTTTTTGATCTTGTGTTCATCAGCGCCGCGCGGCATTTTTTCGTCGTCATGCATTGGCGCGTGCTTTCATGTGCGCGCGCGTTCAGGCCACGCCAACCACCGCCACGCCAAGTTTGTTGGCGGCGGCAATCACAAGTGGCTTCTCAATTAAAATGACGCGGCCCACGCCAAGGGCCAAACATGTTCCGCCCGCTTTGGCCAATCGCTCAATCGTAGCAACGCCAACCGTGGGCACATCGGCGCGGCGATCATGGTTGCCGCTGGAAGTTTTCAACAGCGTCCAACCGCGCGAGCGACACAGCGTGCTGGCGCGATCAATCATGGCGTCGGTTCCCTCCACGGCTTCAACGGCGATTGTGTCTCGGTCGCGCACGGCAATGGATTGCCCAACATCCAGTTCACACACCTGAGAAATAATCGGCCAACCAAACGCAATGTCCGCTTGCTGTGCGGCACTTGGCGTGACGGTACCCATGACACCAAGTGTTGCGAGATGTTCTTGAATGTAGGTTGTTGAATCCATCAAGGTAACTCCTGAGTTGGCCAATTCATCGGCAACGGCCGCAAGAACAGCGGCATTTCTGCGATCGTGACGCAGACGACGGTACCACAGCCAGAGCGCGCGCAAATCTGGAATTTGCCGAAGCAACTTCAATGGATCGTGCATGCGCCGCTTGGAAACGCCGCCCACCATGACGGCTTCATGCACGCCGGCGCGGCGAAGTAGGCGAATCCACTTGCCCATGCGCAACCAACCCGCTTGAGAAAATTCATCGCACAGCGCGGGCAACGCCGCGTCAAATTGATCGCGCAAGCCAACAGCCACCACGCGCCTGCCCGCGGCCTTGGCTCCGCGCGCCACCAGCAACGGCAGTTGGCCATTGCCCGCGATCAAACCCAGCGGCGGCAAGTGCGTCGGTAAGTCTGTCGGCAAGTTTGTCCGCAAGTCTGTCCGCAAGGGTTGCAAACTAGAGCGCGTTGAATTCATCCGCTACCCATGGGAAGAAATCGATCTGGATCAATTTCAAATGGTTCGGCGCTCAGCACTCCATCCAAAACATTGATGGGGTCCGCATGCACATGTAATAGATGATGCACCGCGGGTTTGATAAATTTGTGCTCAATGCCGTGATCGATCAAGCCTACGAGCGGGTTGTAGTAGCCATCCAAATTCACCAAGCCAATCGGCTTGCGATGCTCGCCCACTTGCCGTTGCACCAGCACTTCGAACAACTCCTCAAATGTTCCAAGTCCACCAGGGAGCGCGATGAACGCGTCGCCACGTTGCGCCATTAATGTTTTGCGCTGAGCCATGGTGTCCACCACAATCAGCTCATCGCATTGGTCGTAGCCTTGCTCCAGGTCCAGCAATCTTTTTGTGATCACGCCCACCACTTTGCCGCCCGCGCTCTTCATGGTTCGCGCAATTTCCCCCATTAAACCAATGCTTCCGCCGCCATAGACCAGCGCCAAATTGCGCCGGGCCATTTCCTGGCCAAGCAGGCGCGCGGCGTCCATGAATTTTATATCCAGGCTGACACTGCTTGAACAATACACGGTGATATTTCTCATGGCGATCTTTGGCTAGATTACTCATATGCAGTTGCAATTGCTCACCCCCACGTTTTTTTTTATCGGTTGGATGCTCTCCATTATTTTCACGTCCATCGCCATTTCTTATGGAACTAGATTCAAGGCGCTTGACTCCGAAGGTGCCGACGGTCATGTGAAGGAATTGCGAATGGTGCCCAATGTGGGCGGTGTTGCGGTGGTGAGTTCGTTTGTCTTGCCCGCGTTGTTGGGTCTGCTCTATATCAGTTTGCGCAAGCCTCCGGCCGTGGATCCCACAAGGCAATATGGCTTGGATTTTTTCCAAGCGCGCATTAATGAGAACTTTGTGCCAACCATTTCCATTTTGGCGGGCGCGGTGTGGCTGATGTTGGTGGGAATGTGGGACGATCGCAAGCCACTGAAAGCCGCAACCAAGCTTGTACTGCAATTTATTCCAGCCATTGCCGTTGTGTGGGCATTTGATATTCGTTTGCTCACATTGCTTGACCACTATGGACCCGAAGGCAAGGCTTTGAGCGTGTTCCTTGGCGTGATGTGGATTGTGACCATGATCAACGCCATGAATTTTCTGGACAACATGGATGGACTCGCCGCGGGCGTGGGCATGATCGCTTCGCTGTTGTTCACCATCGCCGCGTTCATGGTGCAACAATGGTTCATTGCCAGCATGTTCTCGCTTTTAGCTGGAACACTCGCTGGATTTCTGCTTTTTAATTTCTTTCCAAAAGGTGGCGCCAAAATTTTTCTAGGCGATGGCGGAAGTCAACCGCTGGGATTTTTACTGGCGGTGCTTGCCATTCGAACTACGTTTGTGAATCCCGCGGAGGTTGATTATGAACTTGGAACACATTGGTGGGGCATTCTTGCGCCGCTGATTATCTTGGCCATTCCGCTGTACGACATGATCGCCACCAGCATGATTCGCCTTCGAATTGGGCACAGTCCGTGGGTTGGTGATCAGCGTCATTTATCGCACCGACTTGTGGAGCGAGGCTTCACCAAGCGCGGCGCGGTGGTGATTATTTGGGCGTTGGCGGCCATCATTGGAGTGGGCGGCATTCTCATTGGCAACCTCACTCCGTTGCCCGCCGTGTTTGTTGTGCTACAAACCATCGCCGCGCTGTTGTTGCTTGGCTTCATGGAAGGAATTTTTCGTCGATGACATTTCTTCCTCATGCGAGTCATGATGGAAGCAAACTTGCGTCAACGAAACGTCCGACACTGGCGATGTTCGCGGCGATACTTGGTGGCGCCATTGCTTTGCGAACATTGGTGACGTGGGCGCCAGTGCTTCGATTTGATGTTGATCCAGTATTTGATCCCGCGCCATTCGCCGGTCTTGGGCCCGCGGGAAGTTTGTACATCGACGCGGTGATTTCAATAAGCGCCGCATTTATTTTTGCCGAGTGCGCATCTCTGTGGGCATTGGTTTTGTTGCTCGTGGCGGGAGCGGCTTGCGTTTCTATTTTTCAAATACACGGCGTTGGCGCGGCGGGAACGCCGTGGCGGGGCGCCACATGGATCGCAGGATTTGTTGCGGCCGCGGCGGCGCTGTCAATGGCTCGATCACCCAAAAACACTGCAAAAATAGGCTGGATTGTGCTGGTGACCTGCTTGATTGCTGTGGCGGGAGCGTGGTGGATGCGCGGCGCGTGGCAGTGGTTTGTGGAGCAACCGGCGTTGTTGGAATTTTTCCATTCATCGGGACGCGACACCGCTTATTTCGCAGACCATGGCTGGGACGCCGATGGTCCGCAAGCCGCCGCCTATACGCGGCGACTTTCGCAGAGGGAAATGTCGGGTTGGTTTGGCATGGCGAATATCTTCGCGGGGCTCTTCGCATCCATCACCGTGGCGTGCGTTGCCATTGGCGCGCGCCTGGCAGGTCGCAATCGAATCATCGCTTTCGTTACAGCGTTGTTGTGCGCAGTAATTCCGCTTGCCAATGGTTCCAAGGGAGCGATTGTCGCCATGTTGCTTGGGCTTGCGTTTCTTGTGATCACGTTGCGAGTTCGCGTTGCGCCCAACACATTGGCGATGGGCGCAGTCGCCTTGGTACTGCTGTGTTGTTTCGCCGGACCACTGCGCGCGCTTTTTGCTTCGCAGGCATTTGGCCAAGAGAGAAGTTTGTTGTTTCGCAGTCACTACATCTCTGGCGCATGGCGCATTTTTCTGAACCAACCTTGGACGGGCAGTGGCATCGATGGATTTCAAGACGCCTTTCTTAGGTTTCGACCAGTCGACGCGGTGGACGCCGTGCAAAGCGCGCACTCGGTGTTCTTTGACTGGTTGGCGCAAATCGGAATCGCTGGAATTCCAATGATTTTGGCTGTAATTACGCTTATTTTTATCGCGGTTCAAGCCAGCAATCAACGCAATGAGAACTCCGCCGAGGGTGATATTCAATTTCCGCGCCAAGTTGCAACGCTTGCGGTGATTCTGGCCGCTTCGTTGGCCATTCGCTTTGAGGCCAACTCGCTTGATCTTTTTTCGCTTCTGGCGCGCTTGATTGGCGTGGTGGCGGCAGGAACTTTTGCATGGTGGATGTGCGCAAACATCACGCGTTGGACTTGCGCGGCCCCAGCTATTTTAGGGGCGGCCGCTTTGACCCTTTGGATTGATGGACAAATTGAAATGACTTTGTGGAATCCGGGATCTATGATTTGGGGTTGCGCCTTATTGGCGGCAAGCGTGCCCCGATGCACGCCTGCGCCGCGCCGTTGGTTTGAGGGCGGCGTGCAATGGTTCACCGCCGTGGCCGCGATTTTATTTTCGCTCGCATGTTTCAGGTTCGCCAACATCGCCTCACAAGAAGAAACGCGCGTGGAACTTGCGGCGCAAAAACTTGTTGACGCCGCTGTGTTGGCAAAGGGCGAGCCCGGAGCGCAAGCCCGAATGGAGTGCGCGCGCGCCTTGCGTGATTCAAAGAACGGACTTGGCGCGTTTGACAGTTCCAAGCTTGCCGCCGTAAATCAATTGATGCGCGCTTCGGCGCTTTGCGCAACTGCAGAGCAAGCTCAAGATGTGCTTCAACAGGCCATTGTTGTCAGTCAGGAAATGGACCAAAATACCTTTGAACAAAGGCAAATTGCCTCATTATTAAGCGAGTCCCTTGCCACGCAAACGCACGCGGAAGTTGACGCCGCTTGCGCCATGAACCGGGCGCTTGATGTCACGGAACTGGATCCGCGTTGCGCGGGAGCGTGGTTGCGCGCGGCGCGTTGGTCCGCAAAATTATCCAAACCTTGGACCGGCGAGTATGCAAGGCGCGCCATTGAATCGGATGACTCAATGCGCTTTGATGTGCTTTTAAAATTACGGCCAGCCGATCGTCATGAAGCCGAAGAATTGGCGGCGACTTGGCCGCCTTGGCCGGAGAAATAATTTTTCCGAACAGAGTTGCGTTCTACTTGGCCGCGCGCGCGCTTTGAATTGCTTCAACAACTTGCGCGCGCGTGTATGCGTCGCTCTTTAAAATTACTTTTCCTTTGGCGTCTTGCACAACCAGCAATGGAATGCTCACGCGATCATAGTCGTGAAGTAAATTCCAGCCATTGCTTTTGCGGCTTGTGATGTCCACCTTGATGGCCGCCACATCCGATTGCGCCAAAGCCGTTGCCACATCAACCGAATCCAACACGGCGCTCTCAAGCGCTTTGCAATTCAGGCACCATTCGGCGGTGAAATCCAGAACCAAGATTTTGTTTTTTGATTTTGCCGCGGCCACCGCCTCGCTTGAAAATGGAATCCACTCGGTTTTTCCAGCGCCACCCAACGCCATGCTCACGCCCACGCTTAGGGCGATCACGGCAATTGAAATAGCTGTAAAAAGAAGCCTAAATATCGCTTTTTTGGTGATTTGCAAAGTGCGCCAGAACAACCACAAGCCAGATGCGGAGCCCGTGGCGCCAATCAACCACCAATGCGTGCGCGTGGGAGTTTCCAGCAATCCATTTACGCCCGCGCCAATAAAAAATATCGCCGCGGCTAGCAATAGGATGCCCATGACTTGTTTCACAAGTTCGCTGGCGGGGCCAGTGCGTGGCATGCGTGCGACCAAGTTTGGAAACGCGCTTAAAAATAAATATGGAGTTGCCATTCCCGCGCCGATGGTTCCAAACACAATCAGCACCGTGGAAGTGTTGCCACTTGAAGCCGCCCAACCCGCCGCCGCCCCCATCAATGGAGCAGTGCAAGGAGTTGACAACACCGCCGTCATAATTCCAAATACAAATGTTCCAATGAATGAATCGTGCTTGGGTTCAATCGCGTACACCCACGCTGGCAGACCCACGCTGAAGAACCCAGCCATGCCCACGGCCATGATGGCGATGAAAATTCCAAGACCGATAGTGAACGCGGGATATTGAAAAAGTTGGTTGGCCGCGCTGAAGCCACTTGCGCCACCCACCAATGCGCCGAGCGCCAGCCAAAATCCAATCACGCCCAAACTCATCACCACGCCAAGTGAAAAACATTTGCCCCGATTGCCCGCGCTTTGGCTCAGCGACATGATTTTAAGCGGAATTATAGGCAAAACGCAGGGGGTGAAGTTCAACAACATGCCCCCAAGAAACGCCACCAACAGCAATAGAAAAAATCCCGCGCCTTGGGGATCAACGCTGAATGAGGCGCCAAAAAAATCAAATTGCACGCCACTTTGTAATTTAATTTCCGTGGCATCGCTGATTAATTTTGCCGGATCAAACTTTTGAAATTCTCCACTGGGCGCCACCGCGGCGGCGGCGGAATCCACTTGCAGCGTTATTGGAATTTCAATTTCGGCGGGCGCCAGACAACTTGTGTTGTTGCAGGATTGAAAATTCAATAGCAGTGTCATTGGCAGCGGACCATTTTTCACATCCGCACCTATTTGAATCGCGGCGAAGATCAGCAACTGGCCTTCATACACGGCGAGTGTTTGCTTGCCTTCGCCAAAATCAAATGCGGCGCCAACTGGTTGCGGCCATTGCGCGCCGACCAATTTCAACTTGGACTCGCGTGGCGTGGCGGTTTGCAATGGCGACGTTTGCAGCGCCAGCGTGGAAAAAATCGCGCCCTCAAATACCTCCGCATCCGCAACGGAGCGCGCTTGGGATTCCACGGGCCACATATGCCAACCACTTTTCACTTTTACATGGATGGCAACCGGCACCAACGCACCAGGGCGCGCCGCGCCGCTTGGAATTTCGCTGGTGGCGCTTACCGCGTCGCGCGAGTCGCCAAAAGTCTCGGTCGTGGCCGCCTTGAATTTGCCAGTGATTCCAATTTGAGCCTGAGACCCCGAAATTTGTCCGTGAGCAAACGTGACCGACAAAGCCGCGGCGATGGCCATCATCCAACACAAATTCAAGTTCTTCACTTTCATATGAACGAGCCTAGCACTCTATAAGGAGCGACTTTAACCCATTTCTAGACCACAAGTTCGCCCCAGTCACTTGAGATTTCAGCGGATTTCATGTACAATCACGCACCCGTTCCTTGTTGGAATAGGACCCGTCCGTTTCACGATCGAATCCCATGACTACATATTTTCTCAACATGGTTTCGTCGACCACCTTCCTGCGATGACGCACTTGAGCGTCCATCTTGGAAGTTGGTGTCGCCTTGGCGTGTCGCCAAGCGTGATTGAAGGTTTATTCGCGGAGACCGCGTTGTAAAGGTCCCCCCGAGCAAGCCTTGATTGTCCACGATGGACAGTCATTGAACGGGTCACGCCGCGGTGCCGTACCGAGCGTGACCCGCGTTTTTTTTAACGGCGACAACTTTGCGTCACTGCGTCACTGCGTAACTCATAATCCAATTTTCGTAACTCAAAAACAGAAGAGACATCCAAATGAATAGTGAAACACTCCGCATTCTTGATTCCATCGCCCGCGACCGCAACATTGACCGTGAGATTTTGCTCATGGATCTTGAGCAAGCCATGGTCAGCGCCGCGCGCAAGCATTTCAACAGCGAAAATCTTGAGGAGTTTGGTTGCGAGATCGATCGCCTCAATGGCGGCATGCGCATTTGGCGCAATCTAGATGAGGGCGCGCAGGAGGAAATTCCACTGTCGTCATTGGGTCGTATTCCTGCGCAAACAGCCAAGCAAGTGATGATTCAGAAGTTCCGTGAAGAGGAGCGCAACAGCCTGCTGGAGGAATTTTCCAAGCGCCAAGGCGAGTTGGTCACAGGCACCGCACAAATGTACGAGGGCGGTTCATTGGTTGTGCAAATTGACCGTGCCGAAGGCTTCATGCCGCGCAGTGAGCAAATTCCTGGCGAGCAATTTCAGCCAGGCGACCGCGTTCGCTGTCTGATTCTTGATGTGCGCGACGCCGGCCATCAAGTGAAGATTGTTCTGAGCCGCGCGCATCCAGATTTCATTCGTCGTTTGTTCGAGGCCGAAGTTCCAGAGGTTGCCGAGCGCGTGATCGACATCAAAGCCATGTCCCGCGAGGCGGGCTTTCGCACCAAGCTTGCAGTGTCAAGCGTGGACAGCAAAGTGGATGCCGTTGGCGCGTGCGTTGG
Source organism: uncultured Planctomycetia bacterium (assembly GCA_937919205.1). GTDB lineage: Bacteria > Planctomycetota > Phycisphaerae > Phycisphaerales > SM1A02 > SYAC01. The sequence continues at coordinate 17,397 of CALFOZ010000218.1, read as the reverse complement.
TGTTCGTGGTAGCCGCATTCGCAATATTGTTGACGAGCTCGGCGGCGAGAAGATTGACATTGTGCGCTGGAATGAATCCAGCCAGGTTCTGATTTCAAACGCGCTCAAGCCAGCCGAAGTAGAGGAAGTTACTTTGTGCTTTGAACTTGGCCGCGCCACCATTATTGTGCGCGACGATCAACTGAGTCTTGCGATTGGTCGACGTGGACAAAACGTGCGCCTTGCCGCGCGCTTGACGGGCTGGGACGTGGACATTCTCACGCCACCCGAGTTCCAAAAGGGCCTCGCCATTTTGGAGGAGACGGTTCGTCCAATTGAAGGAATTACCGATGAAATGCTGGATAAATTTGGCGCGCTTGGTTTGATCAGCGTGTTTGATGTGGAGGAAGTTGGTCCAGAAATTCTGGAGACTAATTTAGGCATCGGACCGGAGTTGGCCGACTTGATCGTGACCACATGCATTGACAAGGCCAAGATTGTCGCCGAGCAACAAGAGCAAGAGAAGACCGCGGCGGAGCAATTGGCGGCGCAAGAAGGCGCGGCGGCGGATGTGCTGTTGGGCTCCGCGCCGGCGGTTGAAGTGGATCAATCCGCGGAAGCCGCGGCCGACGACATTCTCGGTGGCAAACATTGATACAGCGTTGAAGTCATGAATATTATTTGAAATCGTTTATTTGAATTGAATCAACAAAGGAAATACATTGTCCAAAATCACGAAAGTCCGCGTATCACAGTTGGCGAAAGACCTTGGCGTTGCAACCAAGGACATTATTGCTCGCTGTGAAGCGGAGGGCATTTCAGATGTCAAACAGCCTCAATCCACAATCTCAATGGGATTGGCGCTGACCATTCGTGAATGGTTTGGTGGTGGTGTCGCTGTGCAGGAGGCGCCGGTAGAAACTGTTGCAAGCAAGGCCGACGCGAGCAAAGCCAGCGAAGCAACCACTGATGAAGATGGCTCGTCCACCAAGAAAGTGAGCGCCAAGAAATTGGCGGCTCGCCCAGTTGCGCCAAAGCCCACTCCGGTTGTGCGCAAGGCCGCGCCCAAAGTTGCCGCAGAATCCAGCGCCGCTGTTGTTGATGCAAGCGCCGTTGAAATCACTGAAAAACCAGCTGAAAAAGCCGAAATTTCACAATCAATGGCGGGGGATCGCGCCGATCAAAACCCGGATGCTTCTGGTCACGTTGCGCCATCAATCCACGCCACGAAAAAAGCCCATCCGCCAGAGGCGCCTCGCCCCGCGGAGCAAAAACCCTCTGCGCCAGTTGCGCCACCCAAAACATTTCTTAGGCCTGGTCCGCCAGCGCAAGCCAATGTTCCAACGCGTCCCACGGATGTGCGCCCTGTTGGACCAATGTTGGAGCAACCAATCAAGACCAATCTTTCTGGTCCGCGCGTGATTCGCGTTGAGACACCCGATGTGCTACCCGCGCCGCGGCCACGATTTATTCCTGGCGCTGGTCAAGGTCTCAATCGTCCTGGTCCACGATTTGGTGGTGGTGGCGCTGGAGTCAGTGGAGGCACTGGCGCTCCAGCGAGCGGCGGACCAGCCGGCGCGTCCGCGCGCGCGCCCGATCGAAACAAGCGTCGCGTGAGCGCCAACGATACTCGTGGTCGACCTGGCGGTGAATCGCCAGCCAGCGAGCGTAGCAAGCAGGACATCAAGGAGCGCGAAGATCGCATGTCGTCCACGGGTTTCTTCCGCAAGAACCGCACGGTCACATCAAATAAAAAATCCACGCTTCAGCCCGCCCGTCAATTAGGTCCAGTCACTGGCGTGGTGAAAATTTCCGAGCCCATCAACATCAAGGAGCTCTCCTCCGTCACGGGCGTGAAGGCTGGCGACATTCTTAAAAAGCTCTTTATGAAGGGCACAACAGCCACAATCAACAGCGTGATCACATCCGATCAAGCGCTTGAAACCATGCTGGAGTTTGACATTGAGTTGGTGATTGAGGAGGCCCGCAGTGCCGCCGACATTATCGAGGCGGGTTTCAAAGAGCGCGTCCGTAGTGACGAGCGTCCGCGCAGTCCCGTGGTCACCATCATGGGTCACGTCGATCACGGCAAGACAAGTTTGCTTGACCGCATTCGCAACGCCAATGTCGCCGCGGGCGAGGCCGGCGGAATCACGCAGGCAACGAGCGCGTTTCAAACTCCGGTCAAGGCCGGCGATGAAGATCGCGTCATCACATTTATTGACACGCCGGGCCACGAGGCTTTCACCAACATGCGCGCGCGCGGCGCCAAGGTGACCGACATTGTGGTGCTGGTCATTGCCGCGGACGACGGCGTCATGCCGCAAAGCGTTGAGAGCATCAACCACGCCAAGGCCGCGGGCGTTCCGATTGTTGTGGCGCTGAATAAGATTGACAAACCAGAAGCCACGGAGAAAAATATCCAGCGCATCAATGGACAGCTCGCCGAGCACGGATTGAATCCCGTGGAGTGGGGCGGTTCAACTGAAGTCATCAAGACCAGCGCGACCAAGAACACGGGCATTCAAGAGTTGCTGGATGTGCTGGATTATCAGGCGGAATTGCTTGGTTTGAAGGCGGACTACAAGGGATTGGCGCAAGGCACCGTGCTTGAGGCGCAACTTGTAGAAGGCCGCGGCGCCGTCGCGCGCTTGATCGTGCAAGAGGGAACTTTAAATCGCAGTGACTTCGTTGTGATTGGCCGCGCCTTTGGTCGCGTGCGCGATCTTGTCAACGACAAGGGTCAGCGCGTTGATTCAGCGGGACCAAGCACGCCGGTCGCCATCAGCGGCATTGACATGATGCCGGACGCGGGCGATAAATTCTTCTGCGTGAAAAGTTTGCCCGACGCCGAGGACGCCGCGCATGAGCGCCGTCGTATTGAGCGCGAGCGCGAACTTGCGGCGCCAAAGATCACGCTTGACAACATCTTTGAGCACATGGGCAAGGAGCAAGTGAAGGAGCTTGGTCTGCTTGTGAAGGCCGATGTGCAAGGAAGCATGGAAACCCTGCGCACCGTTCTGGGCAAGATCAAGACCGACGAGGTCGCGGTCAATGTTCGCCACTCCGCGGTGGGCGGCATCAATGAAAGCGATGTCTCTTTGGCCGAGGCCACGGGCTCCATTATTCTTGGATTTAATGTCACCAGCAGTAGCAAGGCGCGCGCGTTGGCGGAACGTAAAAACGTTGAAATTAGGCTGTATGAAGTCATTTATGAGTTGGTGGACGATGTCACGCAAGCCGCCAGCGGCTTGTTGACGCCGGAAATTAAATTGGAAGTTCTAGGCCACGCCGAAGTGCGCGAGGTGTTCAAGATTTCCAAGGTCGGCATGATCGCGGGTTGCTATGTCACCGATGGCGTGGTGGAGCGCAACGCGCAAATCCGCGTCACGCGCGATGGCATTGTGATTGAGAAGGACCGCCGACTTGAGCAACTCAAGCGCATTAAAGACGACGCCAAGGAAGTTCGCGCCGGCATGGAGTGCGGCATGAAGATTGTTGGCTACAACGACATCAAGACAGGCGACGTGCTTGAGTGTTACCGAACTTCAACTGTGACTCGATCAATGCCGGCCACACGATGAACCACAACGATCACGAGCCATCGGATGAACGAGCCGCCGGGCGATTGTCATCGGCGCTTCGCCGCGCCATGCAGTCGGCCATCGCCGAGGGCATGGCCGATCCGCGCGTTGAAGGATGTTTGATCACCGTGCTTGACGCGGTCATGACACCGGATCGATCCACAGTCCGATTTCATATTTCGGTTCTGCCTGGCGAGCGCGGCATGTTGGCTCTCGCCGCCCTGCGCCACGCCAGTGGGCGTTTGAAGGCGGGCATGTTCAAAAAAATCGAAATTCGCCGTCTTCCACGCTTGGAATTTGTACTTGATGACTCGCTTAAAAAACAAGCCGCACTAGACGCCGCCATGCAGGCGGCCAGTCAATCACGTGGGCACATGCCAGCCAGTGATTGCGCGCCAGAAGAACCCACACAAGATTGACACCAAGGCGCGCATTGAAATCCAAATTAAATTCATCCCTACACATACAACACATTCATCCCCAAACTAAATCACAATTCAACTTGCGTTCACTTTCACTTTCGCACTTTCAATAAAAATTAGAGGAACTATGACAGCCAAGCCAGAGCTCTACACAACCAAGTTCGCACAATTTGTCCGCACCAATACCGAGAAGGATCCCGCGCCACCAACGGACTTGATTGAGTTGCTGATTGAAAGTTTTCTTCTCACCGACGCATCGCGCGACCAGACCGCCCATGCCATGTCGCGCATTCGCCATGACATGGTCGACTTCAATGATCTGCGGGTGTCGCTTGTGAAGGAGATGGTGGTGACCATCGGGGTGCGCTATCCAGAGGCGCACGATCGTTGCGTATTGTTGCGCCGGGCCCTGCATGATATTTTTAAGCGTCAACATAAGGTGAGCCTTGAGCATCTCACCACAATCTCCAAGCGCGACGCCAAGAGCTATATTGAAAATCTAGATGGAATTCCCTCGTTTGTGGCCGCGCGCGTGTGTTTGCTGGGGTTGAATATTCACGCGGTGCCTATGGATCGAACCACCATTCGCCTATTGGTGGAGTCCGACATTCTCACATCCGCGGGATCAGCGGCGGACATTTCGCAACTGATGTTGCGGCATGTTCGAGCCGAGGACGCGGTGTCCACCCACGTTGCCATTCGCAAAGCGGTCGACCGCTATTTGGTGTCGGGGCGCCCAGCCCGAGTGGGGCGCTCGGCGCGCAAGCCAAGCGCTTCGCCATCCAAGCGCGCTTCGCGCAAGTGAGTGGATGAATGAACGGTTTGATGTGGACTTGGATCGTGTTCGCATGTTGCGCTGGCGAGGCGCGGAGTATGTCAGCGCCATCCCAGTTGGTGAACGTTCAGTCGTCGCAGGTCAACGCGGGCACTCAAAAATTATTCGCGCCACCGGCGTACTTGTCGATCAGACCAAGTCCCGACGCGTCGACATCCTTGCGAACACTTGATGAAAGTGAACTTGCACTATCTCCACCCAAGGCCACTGATCGCGCAGTGCCATCTTCAATGGATCCAGATCCGGAGTGGTTGATCAAGGCCCGCACGCACATGCGCCAGCGCGAGCATGAGCAAGCGATCAAATTACTTTTGCAATTGGTGCGAACCGACCCTAAAAATACGCTGGCTTGGCGGGAAATTGGGCGCATATTGGATGGAGCGGGGCGGCGGGAAACCGCGCTGAGCGCGTGGATTCAAGTGCTGGCTTTGGAACCCAACGACTCCGAGGCGGTGGTGGCCAGTGGACTGGATCAGTTGGCGGGCAAAAAGTTTTTGCAGGCCGCGGAGAAATTATTTTTGGCGCGAAGACTTTGGCTCACGGTAGAGCCATCCAACGAGCGGTTGAAAATGCAGATTGCCACCGTGGCGGGCTTGGGTCTTGCCTTGCGCGAACTGGGATACGCACGCGCCGCCGCGAGTTGCTTTGAAGAGGCTGTTCAGTTTGAAAAACTATTTGACGCCTCAACCAATCAAGAAAAACTTCCGCAAAGACAATCCAAGGAGTTCCTGCGACTCGCCGGTGAGTGCCAAGCGAGCAGTGGCATGTGGAGCGATGCCGCGGAATCATTTTCCAAGTCTCTCGCACAATCCAATGCTTGCGAACCCACAAGTTTGCCACCAGTGGTTTGGGCCCTGAGTTGCGCTGGCAAATCAGACGCCGCGTGGCAGTTGATTAAAACCACCATGGCTCAAGCGGATTCTCCAGGCAGGGCGGGAGCGCCGTTGGCGGTGCGTTGGTTGCTACACAATGGATTATCTCAGCCATTGCAAGCGGATTTTAAGCAAGAAGCCGCCGCGCAAGACGTGATGTACTCCAGATCCATGCTGGCGCTTGGCGATGTTCATACCGCCGAAGTGATGCTGTCATCGGACACGCAGGTGTGCCAAGATCCCATCGCCATGAGTGAGGCCGTGCAATTGCTCGCTCGCAACCAAGGCGTCGCTGTTGTGCTTGATATGGCGTTGAAGCAGGTTGAAACAAATCCAATGTCCGCCATGCGTTGGGCCATGGCGTTGCGCAATCTGCCGGTAGGCGCCAAGCAATTTCGTATGGATATTCAACAATACCCTGCCGACAAACTGCCAACCCATTCGCGTGCCCGCGCTTTGCTTGGCGCATGCTTTAACCTGGTTGGATGCGATTCCTTGTTGGCGCTACAAACGATCGCGCCCTTCATGGATTCGCGCGACGCTTTGGCAAGCGCGTCGCGTATTGTGGCGTTGAAGGCGGACGCTTTGGCAAGCGCGTCGCGTATTGTGGCGTTGAAGGCGTTGGCGATTGAGCAGGACCTAATACAAGTGGATCGTCTAGAAAAATTGTGCGACCTACAATCATGCGACGAGTGCGCGGCCTTGGCCATGGCGTTTCTTGAATGCGCCGAAACCGCCAAAGCCAGTGAGTACGCGGAAAAAGCCATCGCTTTAAATACAAAAAGCGCCCAAGCCTGGATGGCGCGCGCCGCCATTGACTTCGCGTTGGCGTTGGATCAAAGCACTTCGAAGACCTATGAAAAACAGCGCGAAAACGCCCTTGAAATGCGTAATTCGCTGGAGCGCGCCATGACCGCCGCTCCCGCGGATCGCTTGCCGGCGCGAAAGTATTTGCAAGTGGCGGTGCCCGATCGTTCAATCGCTCCGGATGAGGATGCGTTGGAGATTGTCAAATCCGCCAAGGCAACGCAAGTACAGCGCGAATATTTTCGTGAGAAGACATTGCAGGCCAATCGCCGTGGGCAATCGGATGTCGCGCTGGAATCACTGCGCTTGCTGTTCTTGGAGGATCCACAGGATGTGGAAGTAGGGCAAGCGTTGGTCTCCGCGGCTTTGGGTGCCGGGCGATTGCCTGAAACAGAAAAATTTCTGGAGACCTTGTCGCAATCTCATCCCCAAGTGGCGGAACTGGCGGAAGCGAATCTATCCTGCAAGTCTCAACAAGATAGGTTGCCTGAGGTGATTGAAATACTCAAGAGGCAGTCCGCCGCCGATCCAGATTCCGACTCGCTGACGCGCGGATGCGTTCGAAGTTTGATCGCAGTTGGAAAAAAATCCGAGGCTTGGAGCGCGATGATGAGCGCGGCGGATCACGTGAAAAAATCCACGGGTCGATCCCAATTGGAGCGGATCGAATTCTCGCTTACATTTGATCCAATGATCGCCGCGCAAGAAATTCGTGGCTTGTCCACCAGCGCAAGAATGTCAAAAATACAGCGTAAAAGCGCGGTTTATTTTGCATATCAATTGCCAAAAAATATCCCTGATCGACTGGCGCTGGTTTCGGCGCTGGCCAAACCCTTGCTCAACGATCAGTCGATTCAACCCATGGACCTTGCCTACGCCATGTTGGATGCGGGCCTTGAGGATGCCAGCGCCCTGAGTAAAAAATATGCGCGCCCGTGGACGGTGACATCCACAATCGAAGCCGCGCAAATGCTGGCTGATGAAGGCATGTTGATGCGCGCCGAATCATTGCTTCGCGATGTGGGCGCGTTGAACAAGGGCAAAGATCAAGCGCAACTTTTTCGCGCCGAATTAGCCTGCATTATTTCCAAGGGGAGCACACAACGGGCAATCGAGCGGCTTGCGCAGGAGCGTGAGCTCCATCAATTTCGCATCAGGGATCCACGCGTCACCAGCGACGCCGAAGACTTGGTTGAGTTGGGAAACGCGTTTTTGATAGCCGGCGAATCCGCCGCCGCGCGCGAAAGTTTTCAATCCGCCCTTGATCTTGATCACACTCTCTCTGGCGCCATGAATAATTTGGCGTGGCTACGCATGGAGCACAATCAAATTGATTTGGCAACGATTGATTTGGTCAAGCGCGCTCTTGCCGCCGCGCCCAATGATCCAAGCACATTGGACACGGCGGGGTGGTTGGCGTATCGGCAAGGTCAATTGCTGGATTTCAATGGAAATGCAGGCGCAATTTCACTGTTGCGACAATCCATTGAGTTGGCAAATGATCGCGCCTCGGCCGAATCCATGGACCACTACGCCGACGCCTTGTATCGAACCGGCGCCACGGACAAGGCCGTGGAATTGTGGCGCGTGATTGAGCAACTTGATGTGAACAAATCTTTACGCGCCAAAGTGGTCAAGGCCTTTGAGACTGTGCAACAGCGCGAGTGGGGAATACGCGCATGGAACGCGGACGCGTTTTATGACCGCAACGATGGCGCCGCACTTGCTCGTGCCGTAAAAAAATTAAAGTCCATCTCCAATGGCGAAGTGCCCGAATTGGTGGAAATGGATTTCGCCGCGCCATCACCCGCGCCATCAACCACAGGAGTAAAGTAATGGCTGGTCATAGTGTTTGGAAAAACATCAAGCATCGTAAAGCCGCGGTGGACGCCAAGCGTGGAAAAATTTGGAGCAAGCTCAGCCGGGCCGTGATTGTGGCGGCTCGCACCGGTGGAGTGGATCCAAAATTTAACTCAGCGTTGCGTCTTGCCATCTTGGACGCCAAGGCTGGCAACATGCCCCGCGACACGATCGAGAAGGCCGTGAAGAAGGGAGCGGGCGGGCTGGAAAGCGAGCGCTATGAGCCAACCCGTTACGAGGGATTTGGTCCCGCCGGCGTCGCCTTTGTGGTTGAGGCCCTTGTGGCCAACACCAATCGAACCGCCCCAGAAATCCGCACTATTTTTGATAAAAATGGAGGCAAAATTGGCGTGCCCAACAGCGTCATGTTTGGCTTTGTTCAGCAGGGAATTTTGCTGATTGCCAGCGGCGCCACAAGTGAAGACACGCTTATGGAAATAGCCCTTGCGGCGGGTGCGGATGATGTTGAAAGTGGCGACGAGGGTTGGCAAATCACCACCACCGCGGCCGCATTTGGCGCGGTCCGCGAGGCGATTGCGGCGGCAAATATTGCTGTGGTGAGCGCCGGAATCGAATATGTTCCTCAGAACACGGTGTCTGTTGATGGAGCAACATTTCAAACAATTGAAAAATTGGTTGAAGCTTTAGAGGATCATGATGATGTGCAACGCGTGCACACAAATGTGTCGTACGATGAAACGAATGTCTAATCCATGAAGCTCCTACAATTTTTAATTCTGAGTATTGTTTTTCTACCCGTGCTTGGCGCGTGTGGAACCAAGGAGCGTGAATTTCCTGGACACAGCCGTGATCAAGTTTGGAAAGCCATGGTGCAAGCGGCGGAGGATCCTCGCTACTCCGATTGGATTGTGGTTGACAATGAAGTCTGGCGCGATGACTCCGCAAGTCGAATAGAAATTCGCCGTGATCTGCGCCGCGACTTGATGATTGCTGGATCGCCACCTCGGCGCGAGGAATGCGAGTGGAAATTTAGCGCGTTGGTCACCGACGAAACTCCGCCGACCGTGGAATTTTCCACAAGCTCAATTGTTGTTCCGGCGCATTTTTGGCTTCAAGCGAGGCATTATTTGGATGAAGTGGAACGGCGACTCTCTGGAATGCCACTAGAGAAAAAGGCTCAAATTACCCAGTATTCATCAACTGATTCAAGTAGGTTGCCTGAGCGCTCAACGCCATTTCCCGTGGTGCCGGTTCCTGCGAGCGATGCAAATAGCCCGGCCGAAATTTCTATTCCAAAGGACACTCGGGCAGTCGTTACTCAGCCGCCCGTCACACAACAAGATTTGCCAGTTGAATCAGTGGTTGAGCCAGTGGTCGAGCCAGTGGTTGAGCCCGCGCCAACTCCAGTCACGGAGCCGATGGTTGAACCAGTTGTTGAACCAGTTGTTGAACCAGTGGTTGAGCCTGCGCTAACTCCAACCACGGAGCCGGTTGTTGAACCAGTCGTTGAACCCGCGCCAATTCCAGTCACGGAGCCGGTCGTTGAACCAGTCGTTGAACCCGCGCCAATTCCAGTCATGGAGCCGGTCGTTGAACCAGTCGTTGAACCAGTCGTTGAACCCGCGCCAATTCCAGTCACGGAGCCGATGGTTGAACCAGTCGTTGAACCCGCGCCAACTCCAGTTACGGAGCCGGCCGTTGAACCAGTCGTTGAACCCGCGCCAATTCCAGTCACGGAGCCGGCCGTTGAACCAGTCGTTGAACCCGCGCCAATTCCAGAACCGACCGAACCCCCGCCATTTGAGCCGCCACCCGATCCGTAAATCATCGAGTAATGTAAAACACTCGCCGCGAAATCTTTATCTTTAATTTCAATGGAGAACCCAATGCCAAGCAAAATTCAAATGACCACCGCCGGACTTCAAGTTCCAGATCAACCATTCATTCCATTTATTGAGGGTGACGGAACTGGTCCCGACATTTGGAAGGCCAGTCAAATGGTGTTCGACGCCGCGGTTGAAAAAGCCTACAACGGCAAGCGCAAGATTCACTGGCACGAAGTTCTCGCCGGCGAAAAAGCTTTCAACAAAACTGGATCATGGTTGCCCGAAGAAACTCTCACCGCATTCCGCGACATGCTTGTTGGCATCAAGGGTCCGCTCACCACTCCAATCGGTGGCGGCATCAGCAGTCTGAATGTGGCCCTGCGTCAGAAACTTGATCTCTATGTTTGTTTGCGACCCGTGCGCTATTTCAAGGGCGTGCCAAGTCCGGTGAAGAAGCCAGAAGATGTGAACGCCGTGATCTTCCGCGAGAACACCGAGGACATTTACGCCGGCATTGAATTTAAGGAAGGCTCGCCCGACGCCAAGAAATTTATGGATGCTTTCAAATTGGCGTTTCCAGAGCAGTTTAAAAAAATCCGTTTCCCAGAAACCAGCGGCATTGGCATCAAGCCAATTTCCAAGCACGGCACCGAGCGACTTGTTCGCAGTGCCATCAAGTACGCGCTGAAAGAGAAGCGAAAAAGCCTGACAATTGTGCATAAGGGCAACATCATGAAGTTCACCGAAGGCGCCTTTAAGGATTGGGCCTACGCGCTTGCGGCCAAGGAATTCCGCAATGAAACTGTGAGCGAGCGCGAGACGTGGATTTTTGGAAACAAGGATGCCAACGCCGCGCTGACCACCGAGGCCAACGCCAAGATGATCGATCCGGGCTACGACATGATGACGCCAGATCAACAAGGCAAGATTCGCGCCGAGATTGATGTGGCCATGAAGTTGGCGGCGACGCATGGCGGCGGAAAGTGGAAGAGCAAGTTGCTCATCAAGGATTCCATCGCCGACATCACGTTGCAACAAGTGCTCACACGCGCCAAAGATTTTGATGTGATCGCCACCATGAATTTGAACGGCGACTATTTGTCCGACGCGCTCGCCGCGCAAGTGGGTGGTATCGGCATCGCGCCTGGCGCCAACATCAATGAGATCACTGGGCACGCCATCTTTGAAGCCACCCACGGCACCGCTCCGAAGTACGCCAACCTTGATCAAGTGAATCCAGGGAGCGTGATTTTGTCCGGCGAAATGATGTTGCGCTACATGGGTTGGAGCGAGGCCGCTGACATGATCATCGCGGGCATGGACGCGGCCATCACCGCGCGCACCGTCACGTACGATTTCCATCGCTTGATGGAAGGCGCGCGCAAGGTGAAATGCTCTGAATTTGCCCACGAAATCATTCGCCACATGGACGCGCGCGTGGCGGTTACGGCGTAAAGCGCCACCAATTCAATGACAACGCAATCACCTCCGCCCTTGGCGTGGAAGCCATTTTTTCAATCGCTTCCTAGCGGCATGCGCGGAGGTTTTGTTTTGTTCATCGTGTGGAGTTTTCTGCCCATAGTCTGCGGCCTGTATTTGCTGGCCAACATTCATATGGTGCACGAATGGCTTGGTGGCGAAAACCTAAAAGCCGCAACGCTATTTGCGGCAAGCTACGCGGTGTTGACCGGTCTTGGCATCTTGCCAACCTACGCGGCCACCATCGTGGGCGGCTGGATCTTTGGCATGGAACTTGGTTTTGCCGCGTGCGTAGTTGGATATCTAGGCGGCAGTATGCTGGGGTTCGCCCTGAGCAAGTTGGTGTGCTCAAACCATGTCGCAACATGGATCGATTCGCATACACGCTGGCGCATTATCCGCAAAACTATTCTTGAGGAAAATGCATTCAAGGCCACAGGCATCATTGCGTTGATTCGCCTTTCACCTAGCGGACCATTCGCCGTGACCAACTTGGTGCTTGCGGCATGCGGCGCGCGTTGGTTGCAATTTGTGATTGGATCCTCGGTGGGCATCGCGCCGCGAACCTTGTTCGCGTGTTTCATGGCCGCAACAGGCGCCGCCACGGGTGCCACGGACATTCAATCACTAGCGCAAAGTCAGGGATATTTGACTGTTATTGTGGGTATTGTGATTTTCATGGTCACGCTTGCGGTGATTGGTGTGATTGCGCGCTCCGCGCTTGACCGCGCCTTGCGTGACGAAACCAACGCAATTCGCTAACTTGCTTCACCCATGTCCGTTATAGAAATGAATCACCCACGCGTTAAAAATTCCACCAGCACATTGTTGCGCGCCAAGGCGCCAGGCAAGGGCGCGGCAAAAGTTGCGGCCAATCTTGCCGCGAAAACTTTGGCGAAAGTTTCGGTCAATGCCTTGCAAAAATTAAAGAAGAAGCCAGCCGCGAAACCCGCGCGCAAAAATGGTTGGCGCACAGCGGCCACCAGTGACCGCCATGAACTATATGAATTGTCGGTGCAAACTCCCACGGAGGAGGTTGATTTCATGGACAAGGTTTTCAAGTCCATCAACAACCGCTTGCCCGCCACATTTCGCGAGGACTTTTGTGGCACGCACATTCTTTCAAGCGCGTGGGTTATTCAACGCCCAAGCAATCACGCGTATGGCGTGGACCTGGATCCATCCGTGCTTGCATGGGGTGCCGCGCGCCGCAAGCAACAATTGTCGCCGAGCGCGCATAAGCGCCTGCACATCGTGCAAGGCAATGTGCTTTCACACAAGGGCGAACCTGTTGACGTGGTGGCCGCGTTCAATTTCTCGTATTACATATTTAAAAAGCGCGCCGAACTGTTGCGCTATTTTAAATTTGCGCGCACGCGCCTGAAAAAAGACGGCGTGTTTTTCTTGGACTGCTACGGGGGCTACGAAAGTTTCTCCGAGCAAAATGAGGAGCGCAATTTGGACGGCTTCACCTACATATGGGACACCGCCAAGTACAACCCAATTTCGGGCGAGGTGCTGAATCACATTCATTTCAAATTTCCAGACAGCACGCAGATTCGCAAGGCATTTACCTACGATTGGCGCTTGTGGACCATCGCCGAGTTGCAGGAATTGCTCGTCGACGCGGGCTTTGCACGAAGCACCGTGTATTGGGAAGGCACCGACCACGCCACGGGCGGCGGCAACGGAATTTTCCGCAAGGCCACACAAGGCGAGGCGTGCGCCGGCTGGATTGCCTACATCGCCGCTGAAAAATAAACTTTCAAAAGAATACGAATCCAACAAAGGAAATGAACGGCAACTTAGCCTAAAGTCATCCCCATGCATCCGTTCGCAATACTCGCGCCCGCTTGGCGCCGCGCTCCTGCCGCTGGAATTGTGGCGGGAGCCCTTCAAGAAGTGGAAGAAATTTTTCGCCGACAATTACGCAGCGATTTGCCAGCTGTGAATGAACTTGCGCGCCATGTTGAGCGCTATCGCGGAAAAATGTTGCGTCCAACGCTGCTCTTGCTTTCGGGTTTGGCGGCAACCGGTCGCGAGGACGAATCCGCGCTGACGCGCAATCATAAAATGGCGGCGGCAGTTTCTGAAATGATCCACATGGCCACGTTGGTGCATGACGATGTGCTTGACGAGGCCGACACGCGTCGCCGTGGCGCCACCATAAATTCATTGCGCGGCAATGAGACCGCCGTGATGCTTGGCGATTGGCTTATCTCCAACGCGTTTCATTTGTGCTCGCTGATTGGCGACACATCTCTCAATGTGGCTTTTGGCCACACCACAAACACCTTGTGCGAAGGGGAGTTGCTGCAACTGAGCCGCCGTGAGGATGTGTGCTTGGACGAGAGCACGTATCTAGAAATTGTGAAGCGCAAGACCGCGGCGTTGGTGGCCACATGTTGCCAACTTGGCGCTCAATTGTCAGGCGCCAGCGCGGAAATTCAAAAAGCGCTTGGCATGTATGGCCAGCACACCGGCGTGGCGTTTCAAATTCAAGATGACATTCTGGATTTCATCGGCGATGCAAGCGTGGTTGGCAAGACATTGGGTTGCGATTTGCTCAAGGGCAAGGCCACCCTGCCGCTGATCTTGTATTTGCGCGATTGCGTTGGCTCTTCGCGCGTTGACGCGATCAATGTGATTGAATCGCGCGACGGCGTTGAACTGGTTCGCCGCATGAACAAGGCTGGATCGATTGTGGCCGCGCAAGAGGTTGCGGAAAATATGATACGCGCCGCGCAAGAATCGCTCGCGCCTCTTCCAGAGGGGCAAGTGAAATTGTTGCTTCAAGAGTTGGCACTAGAAGTCATCCGCCGCGATCGCTGATCGCGCCAGCGCAACTTGCGTTGTCGATCAACCGCACGCCGTCAAGGCGCGCGGCAATCAGAGCGCGCGCGACGGACTTCAATTCCGGTTGAAATTTCTCAATGGGCAAAAGCGTCTCGGGCGCGCGAATGACCGCGTATTCAACTTCAAGTTGGTGTTGCGCCAACACTCGGCGCATTTCACTTTCCGCCGCGGCACTGTCCATGCCCGCGCGCGCGCATTCTTGCGCGGCGGCCAACGCCCGCGAAAGTCCCAGCGCATTTTCCCGCTGATTCGCCTGTAAATATCGGTTGCGACTGCTCATAGCCAAGCCATCGCTTTCGCGAATTGTGGGGCAGGCGTGCACAACAATGTTTTTCCAGCGCGCGCCTTCGCGCCGCGCCATGTCTTGTATCACGCGCAGTTGTTGAAAATCTTTCTCGCCAAAATAAGCGGCGGCAGGTTGGCACATGTCAAAAAGTTTCGCCACCACTTGGCACACGCCGGCGAAATGCGTGGGGCGCCACGCGTCCTCCAGTTGTGGTTGCGTTGCAACAAGCGGCAACTTAAGCGCGGCCGCCTGTGCGTTGGCCGCATCCACTCCATGCGGATACATGTCTGTCACGCTTGGAATAAAAATAGCCTCCGCGCCAGCCGCCTGGCACAATGCGCGGTCCGCTTCCAGCGTGCGCGGGTACTTGGAAAAATCTTCGCCCGCGGCAAACTGCGTGGGATTTACAAACAAGCTCACAACAACAGGCCGGCCATCGCTTGCCGCTCGCTTGATCAGCGACGCGTGTCCCGCATGCAATGCGCCCATGGTTGGCACCAACGCACACGCATGAAACGGCGCCAATGATGGCGCATGTTCAACAATCTGCATGTGGCGAAGGTACTCGCCTTTGAATCTTTCTTATGCGCCGTGCTAGCGCGGGTATTTGAAATTGTTCCAGCGAAAATGTCACTTGAACAGGCACGAGTACGCGTTTAAAAACTCTATTTTTCTATTGGCTTTAGAGCAAAAGTTGCCTACACTACAAAACCTGCTTTACGGGCCGTAATTTCAGATAGAAAATCCGAATTTCATTTACCTTCGATACAAACAAGCACCATGAACAAAACTCGACCACTGTATTTAGACAACGCCGCCACCACTCGATGCGATCCCCGCGTGGTGGAAGTGATGCTTCCCTATCTCACCGAGGCCTACGGAAATTCCGGTAGCCGCAACCACGCCTTTGGTTGGGAAGCCGAGGAAGCCGTTGAGAAAGCGCGCGAGCAATCCGCCGCGTTGATTGGCGCCAACGCCAAGGAAATTATTTTCACAAGTGGCGCCACCGAAAGCAACAACTTGGCCATCAAGGGCGCCGCCAACATGTACGCCAAAAAGCCAGAAGGTCAAACTGGCCGCGGTCACATTATCACCGCGCTTCACGAACACAAGGCCGTGCTTGATCCATGCAAGCGTCTTCAGAAGGAAGGCTTTGATGTCACTTATTTGCAGCCGCCCGCCGACGGCGTGATCACCGTTGATATGGTCGCCAAAGAAATTCGCCCCGACACTATTTTGGTTTCAATCATGTGGGCCAACAATGAAATTGGAACCATCAATGAAATTCCAGCCATTGGCAAACTGTGCCATGACAAGGAAATTATTTTCCATAGCGACGGCACGCAGTGGGTTGGAAAAATGCCAACCGATGTTGAGCGCGACAATATTGATTTGCTTTCCTGGAGCGGTCACAAGATGTATGGACCCAAGGGCGTGGGCGCGTTGTATGTGCGCCGCCGCAAACCGCGTGTGCGCCTGGAAGCCATCTTTGACGGCGGTGGCCAAGAGCGCGGAATGCGCAGTGGCACGCTGAATATCAGCGGAATTGCTGGCTTTGGCAAGGCCTGCGAATTGTGCCAGCATGAAATGCAAGCCGAAGGCGAGCGTCTTTTAAAGTTCCGCAATCGTCTAGAAACTGAACTTGCCAATGCGATTGAAGTGACGCAAGTTAACGGCAACGCCAGCAAGCGCGTTCCAAACATCACCAACATTTCATTTGGTTTTGTCGAGGGCGAAAGTTTGCTCATGGGCATCAAGGACATCGCGTGTTCATCCGGTTCCGCTTGCACCAGCGCCAGCCTTGAGCCAAGTTATGTTCTGAAAAGTTTGGGAGTGGGCGATGAACTTGCGCACAGCAGTCTGCGTTTAAGCATGAGCCGCTGGACCACCGATAAGGAAATCGATTACACCATTGCATCCATCACCAAAGCGGTGTTGCATTTGCGAAAGATGAGTCCGTTGTACGACCTGTACAAAGAGGGCGTTGACATTAGTAAGATTCAGTGGCAGACCCACTAAGTTGATGATGGAAAGTTTGGCGCGAAGTTTGAGAAAAGTTTGGCTTAAAAAATTTGGCTTGAAAAGTTTGATAGAAAAGTCTTGTATAAAGTTTGACAGCAATTTAAGAAAGAACACACCATGGCATACAGCGATAAAGTCATCGAGCACTATCAGAACCCGCACAATGTTGGTTCATTTGGCAGTAGCAAAGAAGTGCAAGCCCGCAAAGATGTTGGCGTGGGCATTGTTGGCGCGCCGGAATGCGGCGACGTGATGCAGTTGCACATTCAAGTGAGCGACGCCGGCGTGATTCAGGACGCCAAGTTTAAGTGCTTTGGTTGCGGTTCCGCCATCGCGTCAAGTTCCCTGGCCACCGAGTGGATCAAGGGCAAGACCGTGGATGAGGCTTTGACCATTAAGAACACCGAAATTGTGGAGGAACTTAGCCTTCCGCCCGTGAAAATTCACTGTAGCGTGCTGGCGGAGGATTCCATCCGCGCCGCGATTGAAGATTGGAAGAAGAAGAACGGACACGCGACGGCAGTTGATACCCACGCCGCGCACGCGCACTAATTCAACTCACACATTACTTGCAGAATTAAAATTCAACCTCACTCTTAGGAGACCCC
>CALFOZ010000217.1 GCA_937919205.1 uncultured Planctomycetia bacterium | reverse complement strand
GCTGGCGTTGTGGCTGGCGTTGTGGCTGGCGTTGTGGCTGGCGTAGTCACTGGAGTCACAGTGATTCCAGTCGTAGTGGTTCCATCAGGGCCCGGCATGGCCGCGGACGGAGTGACCAAGGTTGATTGGCTTGTTGATTCGGTGACTGTTGGCTGGGCCGTAGTTGGCGCGGGTTGTGGATCAAATATGTTCAGCGCCATGGCAAGAATTAAATACACAACAAACACCGAAACTGTTCCAACGGTAAGAGCGTCGCCAGTGCGACCGCCGAACGCCGTGTCTGTTCCACCGCCGCCACCAAAGGCGCTTGCGAGTCCACCACCTTGAGGTCGCTGAACCAAAATCACAAGAACCAATGCGATGCTGACCAAGATGAACAGAAAAGTTAAAACGGTGAAGAAGACACTCATGAAATCCAACTCCTAATTAGGGCGACTGCTTGTCGCCTGTGATGCGCTTCGAAGAATCGAAGCAAAGTCAGCCGCCTTTAAACTGGCACCCCCAACAAGCGCGCCCTGAATTTCAGGTTGCGAAAACAGGGATGTCGCATTTGCGGAATTCACCGAACCTCCGTAAAGGATTCGGGTCGCAGCAGCGAGCGAAGGATCATACAGATCTTCGATGTCCTTCCGCAGAGAGGCGTGGCTTAGGGCGGCATCCGCGGGGCTAGCCGATCGACCCGTTCCAATGGCCCAAATTGGTTCGTAGGCAATATGAATTGCACCCATGTGGTCCAAATGAATGCCTTTGAGCGCCGCGGAAATTTGGCGCTGGCATACAGCTTCTGCGTGGCCAGCTTGGCGTTCTTCCCATGTTTCGCCCACGCAAAGCATGACAGAAAGCCCTGTAGAAACTGCAATTGCAACTTTTTCACCGATCAATTCATCGGACTCGGCTAGTAATTTTCGGCACTCTGAATGTCCTATAATTACAATTTGCACTCCAACATCCAACAGCATCTCGGCGCTCACTTGCCCAGTGAACGCTCCGTTGGCTTCGGCGCTCACCTGTTGCGCGCCAAGTTGCAATCCACTGCCTCTAATAATACTTCCAATGTGCTGTAAATATGGAAATGGCGCGAATACAGCACAATCCACGCTTGCGGACAGTGGTTCAAACGCGGCCACCAACTCCGTGGCCAACACGGCCGAGGCCTCGCGCGTGCCGTTCATTTTCCAATTTCCGCCAATAAACATTCGTTTGGAATTGCCCTGCGTCATGCCAAGCAGGATAGCCACAGATTTCTAGAATCGCTTGATGCACCGCGCCGCCGACATTCGTAAAACATTTCTGGAGTATTTCGCACAACACGCGGGCCACACCATTGTGCCCTCAAGTCCGGTGGTGCCGCACGACGATCCAACACTGCTCTTCACCAACGCGGGCATGAATCAATTCAAGGATGTGTTTCTTGGCCGCGGCGCGCGAGATTACAAACGCGCCGTGGATACGCAGAAGTGCATTCGCGCTGGCGGCAAGCACAATGATCTTGAAGATGTTGGACGCGACACATACCACCACACATTTTTCGAGATGCTTGGCAATTGGTCCTTCGGCGATTACTTCAAGAAAGATTCCATTGAGTGGGCGTGGGATTTATTGACGCGCGTGTATGGACTTCCGAAAGATCGTTTGTATGCGACATACTTTGGCGGTTCCAAAGAGGCGGGCCTTGAGCCCGACATGGAAGCCAAGACGCTGTGGGAAAAATTTCTGCCAGCGTCGCGCGTACTGCCTGGCAACATGAAGGACAACTTTTGGGAAATGGGCGAGAGCGGTCCATGCGGTCCATGCAGTGAAATTCATTTTGATCGCATTGGCGGACGTGACGCCGCGGCGATGGTGAACGCAAGCGATCCCGACGTGCTTGAAATTTGGAACTTGGTGTTCATTCAATTCAACCGAGAAAATGGCGGCAAACTTACGCCTTTGCCCGCCAAGCACGTGGACACCGGCATGGGTTTGGAGCGGCTGGTTTCCGTCTTGCAGAACAAGCGCTCCAATTATGAAACTGATTTGTGGACGCCGCTCTTCGCGGCCATTCAAGCGGCGACTGGCGCCAAGCCATACGCCAACACGCTCACCGATCCCGCCGACATTGCGTACCGCGTGGCGGCGGATCACGCGCGCTGTTTGTGTAGCGCGATCGCCGATGGCGCGGCGCCAGGCAACGAGGGTCGCAACTATGTGCTTCGGCGAATTCTGCGGCGCGCGGCGCGCATGGGTCATCAACATCTTGGCGCGCGCGGAGCGTTCTTGCACAAAGTAGTCGCGGCCGTGTGTGATTCTCTTGGCGATGTTTTTCCAGAACTACGCGCGCAACAGAAATGCGTCACCGACATTATTCGCGACGAGGAAATTGCGTTTGGAAAAACACTGGAGCGTGGCATTGAACTTTTTGAAGTGGCGGCCAAGGCGGCGCGCGCCGCGGGCGGCGTGGTGAGCGCGCAAGACGCGTTTCGTTTGCACGACACCATGGGCTTTCCAATTGACTTGACGCAAGTGATGGCGCAAGAGCGCTCGCTCACCGTGGACGACGCCGGCTATCAAGAACTTATGGAGCGCGCGCGTGAAACTAGCCGCGCTGGCACGCAAGACGCGGCCCGCATCACGCTTACTCCGGACGCGATTGAGAAACTGCGAACGCTTCACATGGCGCCCACCGATGAATCGCCCAAATTTCTAGGCAAATCATGCACAAGCCGTGTTGAAGCCATTTGGGATGGCAAGCATTTGCAGGAGAAACTAGAAGCCGGAATTCCCTCTGCGGTGATTGTGAAACGCACCTGCTTTCACGCCGAGGGCGGCGGACAAATTGCGGACGCTGGCTCTATCTTGACTGAACATTCTGGCGCCGCGGTGCCGACACAGCGCGACACAGTGGACGCCGTTGAATTTGAAATCACCGATGTGCAAAACGAGGCTGGCTACGTGCTACACATTGGCCACGTTCGACGCGGCGTACTTCGCCGCGGCGATAGCGTGATCATGGATTTAAAAAAGCCGCGTCGACATTTGGTGGCGGCGCACCACACCGCCACGCACTTGATGAACTGGGCGTTGCGCGAAACCTTGGGTCAAGACGTACAGCAACGCGGCAGTTTGGTGGCGGACGATCGCCTGCGCTTTGATTTTTCATTCACGCGCGCCATGACGAATGAGGAAATTTCGGCCGTGGAAAAGTTGGTGATGGCGCACATCAACAATAACAGCGTGGTGGATGCAGTCAATGCGCCGCTGGATCAAGCCCAAAAAATCGCAGGCGTGCGCGCGGTGTTTGGAGAAAAATATCCCGATCCCGTGCGCGTGGTTTCCATTGGAGCCACGGTTGAACAACTTCTTGCGGACCCAACCAACGCCAAATGGCGCGGCGTCAGCGTTGAATTCTGCGGCGGAACTCATTTGCTTTTCAGCAAAGAAGCCCACTCGTTTGCCATTATGAGCGAAGGCGCGCTTAGCACTGGAGTACGCCGTATCACGGCTGTTGCGGGCGTGGCGGCCACCACCGCGATTCAAACCGCAAACAATCTTTCTGCGCGCATGGAGCAAGCGCGCGCCTTGCAAGGCGCGGCGCTAAACGCCGGAGTTTCAGAGATTGGCCAACTCATGCAATCGCTTCCAATTCCCCACTCACACAAACAGCAACTCAATGCCACCATGGATGCGTTGCGCGATTTGGCCAAGGCCGCGCGCCGCGAAAGCGAATCTTCAACGCGTGAAGCCACGCTTACCACAATGCAACAACTGATCGCCGCGCATGAGCAGGCGTGCGCCACTGATGCGTTCATTGCTCTGCTGGAAAACGCCGACGCGCCCGCGTTGTTGACTGCGCTGAACATGGCCAAAACGAAATTGCCACAGACCGCGATCCTGCTCGCGTGGCCCGACGCGGCCGAAGGAAAAGTGTCCATTGTGGCGTGCGTTCCTGCGCCGTTGATCGCCAAGGGATTCAAGGCCGGCGACTGGGTGAAGATTGCGGCGCAAGTATGCGGCGGCGGCGGCGGCGGCAAACCCGACATGGCGCAAGCGGGCGGAAAAGACCCATCCAAAACCGCCGAAGCCTTGGACGCCGCGCGCGCGCACGCCAAAAAATTCGCGTAATGCTTGCACCTGTGGCGCATGCGTATTCAATCACACATAGGCGCGCGCAAAAAATTCGCCACATAATCCGCAATCCGCGCGAGGTGACGCACGGATTGAACCCGCGCATCTTTTCCTAATCGCTTGCGTTACACCACTCGCGTACGCCATGATGCGCGCATGACAAGCACAAGCAATATTCATAGCGTTCAAAGTGAATCGGCGGTGTTCGCGCCATCTTCCCACTTTGCAAAGGCAATGCCTTCACTGCATGTGCCCGACATGGCCACCTACGAAAAGTTGCACACGCAGGCGCTGAACAATCCGGAAAATTTCTGGGGTGACATTGCGAAACAATTTCACTGGTACAAACCCTGGAACACAGTGCTGGAGTGGAATTGTCCAGATGCCAAATGGTTTTCTGGCGGCACCACCAACGCGTGCTTCAACGCGGTCGATCGACTTGTTGCAAATGGTCAAGGTGAAGATGTTGCCATCCTGTGGGAGGGCGAACCAGCGGACGACAATGGCGACACGCCCGAAATCCGCAAAATCACTTACAAAGAATTGCAGAACGAAGTATCGCGCGTTGCCAACACGCTCAAGCGCATGGGCGTTCGCAAAGGCGATGTGGTCACGCTGTACATGGGCATGGTTCCAGAACTTGCTTTCGCCGTGCTTGCCTGCGCGCGCATTGGCGCGCCGCACAGCGTGATCTTTGGAGGCTTTGCCGCAAGCGCGATTGTGGACCGCGTGCATGACGCGAAAAGCAAAGTGATTGTGACATGCGATGGCGCGTGGCGACGTGGATCGATTGTTCCTCTGAAAGACAATGTCGACAAGGCGTGCGAGCAATTGCCCGAAGTGAAAAATATTGTGGTACTCAAGCGCTGTGGCAATTCCATCACCATGAAGGCGGGACGCGATCAATGGTGGCATGACGCCGTTGCCAAAGAAACCACCACGTGCGCCTGCGAGGAAATGGAGGCGGAGGAGTTGCTCTTTCTGCTGTACACCTCTGGAAGCACTGGAAAACCCAAGGGAATTCGTCATACCACTGGTGGGTACATGATCTACACCGCGTACACCGCCAAACTTACTTTCAATTTACTGCCGTGCGCCGGTCAGATTTTTTGGTGCACCGCCGACATTGGTTGGATCACCGGCCACAGCTATGTGATCTACGGAATTCTTGCCAACGGCGTGACCACGTTCATGTACGAAGGCGCGCCCAACGCGCCCAAGGAAGATCGCTTCTGGCGCATTGTGCAACGACACAAGATCACGCATTTTCATACCGCCCCCACCGCCATTCGCGCGTTCATGAAATGGGGCGACGCGCTTCCCGCCGCGCATGATTTGTCCAGCGTGAAATTGCTTGGCTCGGTTGGCGAGCCCATCAATCCAGAGGCGTGGATGTGGTACCGCGAAAAGATTGGCGGCGATCACTGCCCAATCATGGACACATTTTGGCAAACCGAAAGTGGCGGACATTTAATCACGCCGCTTCCAGGTTGCACGCCGCTGAAACCAGGCTCATGCACTTTGCCATTTCCCGGCGTGGACGCCGCCATTGTTGACGAGCAAGGCAACGAACTTCCCGCAAACTCTGGTGGCTTGCTTGTGATTCGTAAACCGTGGCCTGGCATGTTGCGCGGCATTCACGGCGACCGCGAGCGCTACATTGAAACGTATTGGGGAAAAATTCCAGGCATGTATCTAGCGGGCGATGGCGCGCGCCGCGACAGCGATGGATTCTTTTGGATCATGGGCCGCATTGACGATGTGTTGAATGTCAGCGGACATCGCCTTGGAACTGCGGAAGTTGAAAGCAGTTTGGTGGGCAGTAAATTGGTTGTTGAGGCCGCGGTGGTTGGCATGCCTCACGAGATTAAAGGCACTGGAATTGCCGCGTTTTGCGTGCCTCACCCGGATTATGCGCACACCGCCGACGACGCGCTTCGCCAGAAATTAATGTTGCATGTCACCAATGACATTGGCGCCATCGCGCGTCCGGACATGATTCGTTTCACCACCACTTTGCCCAAGACGCGCTCAGGAAAAATCATGCGCCGACTTCTGCGCGATGTGGCGGCGGGCAAAGAAACCACGCAAGATGTGACCACGCTTGAGGACTTCAACGTGCTCGCCAAATTGCGCGAGAGCGAAGAATAAATTTCATCGCATGCAAAAATAAAAACGCCGCGCGCGAATCCGTATGAATTCGCCGCGGCGAGTAATGGAGCCGAGGGGAGTTGAACCCCTGTGCCGAAACGCCCTGACAAGGGCCTCTACGCGCGTAGTCAACTCTTTGATTTCGGATCACCTTCGGCTGTTGACCGCCTGGGATGACCCTATGCATACAAAGTGTCGCGGGAAACCGCATGCCAGGGTTTCTCCGCCAGTCCGATGTTTTTTGGATGACACTCCATCGGGCGTCAAGCGTCATCCATGCAACCTAATTAGGCTGCGAGTGCGTACTGCGTATTGGCAGACGTCTTTTTGCATACTTTTTACGTGGCCAGTATGCTCCACGGCGCGCCACCAATGCCTGGAATCGCCCGGTCGATACCGGTACGGCCCCGTGCAAACAAATCCAATTCTTTAAGCAGTGTAGCCACCTATGCGGCGCAAATGAAAACACATTTCAATTTTTCAAAAGCGATTCATGGGCATATAAAAGTCTTTTTGGATGGACACCGCAATGTTGCCAACGCGCCCACTTCGCCAAAGTAATGG